>DASTFH010000007.1:0-34232 GCA_035708725.1 Gemmatimonadales bacterium
GACCAGCGACTAGTGTCTCTTGAAATACTGCACCTCCCGTTCATGCTTTTCCGCCGCCTTTCTGGTCTTGAAGGTGCCGAGGTTGCGGCGCTTGCCGGTCTTCGGGTTCTTCTTCTTCGAATAGAGACGGTAGGAACCGTCGGCGAGTTTGCGGATCATGGGAGGTCGAGAGGTCAAGGGGTCAAGGTGGTCAAGGTGGTCAAGAGGTGTATCAACTCAACGTATCACCATTCCCTGCCTCTCGCGACCTCTCGACCACCTCGACCCCTCGACCCCTCGACTATCCTTCCAACCATGCCCGATCTCCTCGCCGCCCGTTCCCAGATGGCGGTGTCGCTCATCTTTCATATCGTCTTCGCGGCGATCGGGATCGCCATGCCGCTGCTCATGGTCATCGCCGAGTGGCGCTGGCAGCGAACCGGCGACGAGGGATACCTCACGCTGGCCAAGCGGTGGGGCCGCGGGACTGCGATCCTCTTTGCGGTGGGCGCCGTGTCGGGTACCGTGCTCTCCTTCGAGCTTGGCCTCCTCTGGCCCCGCTTCATGGGCTACGCCGGCGCCATCATCGGCATGCCCTTCTCGCTCGAGGGCTTTGCCTTCTTCACCGAAGCGGTCTTTCTCGGCGTCTATCTCTACGGCTGGGGGAAGGTGTCGCCTCGCGCGCACCTGTTGAGCGGCGTGGCCGTGGCGGTGAGCGGCATGCTCTCGGGCATTTTCGTGGTGATTGCCAACGCCTGGATGAACACGCCGGCCGGCTTCACGCTGGTGAACGGCGTACCCACCGACATCCGCCCCTTCGCGGCGATGGCCAACCCGCACGCGTTCCCGCAGACGCTGCACATGACGCTCGCCGCCTACGCGGCAACGGGATTTGCCGTGGCCGGCATTCACGCACTGTTCCTGCGACGGGACCCGAACAATGGCTTTCACCGGAAAGCCTGCGGAATCGCGCTCGCGGTAGGGGCGGTGACCGCCGTACTCCAGCCACTCTCGGGCGACATCATGGCCAAGGCGGTGGCCCGGAATCAGCCGGTGAAGCTCGCGGCGTTCGAAGGGCACTTCGAGACTCGCCGGGGCGCGCCGCTGCACATCGGTGGCTGGCCCGACGAGGGGGCCGGCGTGACGCGCTGGGCGCTGGAGGTTCCCAGGGGGCTGAGCCTGCTCGCCTTCAACGATCCTGATGCCGAAGTGCGCGGGCTCAACGATTTTCCCCGTGAGAACTGGCCGCCGGTCGCCATCGTGCACCTGGCATTCCAGCTCATGGTGGCGTGTGGAACCGTCATGGCGCTGGTCGGCCTCTGGTCCGTGTGGCGCCGCTGGAGGTACAGAAGCGGCTGGCCGAGCTCGCGTCGCTTCCTCCTTGCCGTCGCCGTCGCCGCGCCGCTTGGCTTCATCGCCATCGAGGCAGGATGGATTGTCACGGAAGTGGGCCGCCAGCCGTGGATCATCTACGGCATCATGCGCACCAGGGAGGCGGTGACGCCAATGCCCGGGCTCATCGTTCCCTTCCTCACTTTTACGGTGCTCTATCTTCTGCTCGGCGGCATGACGGCCTGGCTCATCTGGCGCCAGGTGATCGCGAGTCCATCCGGAACGTATCATGCCTGAACTGGTCGCGGGCCTGATGGCGGGGGCGCTCATCCTCTACGCGCTGCTGGGCGGCGCCGACTACGGTGGCGGGGTGTGGGACCTCCTGGCGACGGGTCCTCGCGCCCGGGAGCAGCGCCGCTTGATTGCCGACGCGATTGCGCCGGTGTGGGAAGCCAACCACGTGTGGCTCATCCTGGTGCTGGTGGTTCTCTTCACCGCGTTCCCGCCGGCGTTCGCCGCCATCGGCACCGCGCTGCACATCCCGCTCACGCTGATGCTGATCGGCGTGGTGCTGCGCGGCACGGCGTTCACGTTCCGGCACTATGACGACCAGCATGACCAGGTCCAGCGGCGCTGGGGCCTGGTCTTTTCCATTGCGAGTATCATCACGCCTATCCTGCTCGGTGTTGCGGTCGGCGCCGTTGTCTCGGGCAACATCAGGTCGCCGGAGGCGGGGGGCAGTTTTGTCTTGCCTTGGCTCGCGCCATTCCCGTTCGCCGTGGGGCTGCTGGCGCTGGCGCTGTTCGCCTTCCTCGCGGCGGTGTTCCTGACCGTCGAGGCACACGAACGCGAACTGGCGAACGATTTTCGGCTCCGGGCCATCTGGGCTGGCGTTGCGGTCTTTCTCACGGCGGGCCTCGCGCTCCTGCTTGCCCGGCGCGGCGCGCCGATGATCTGGGAACACCTGCTGACGGGACGGTGGGCTGTGCCGCTGCAGGTCGCCACGGCGCTCGCCGCGATCGGCGCCTTTGCGGCGCTCTGGATACGGCGCTTCCGCCTTGCGCGCGTGCTGGCCGCGGCGCAGGTGTCGCTCATCCTCGCCGGATGGGCTACGGCGCAGTTCCCGTGGCTGGTGGTTCCCGAGCACACCATCCGGTCGGCCGCCGCCCCCGATTCGGTGCTTCAGCCGCTGCTGGTGGCGCTGGGGCTCGGTGCACTGGTGCTGGCACCGTCGATTTATTATCTGATGAGGGTGTTCAAGGGGAGAGGTCAACGGTCAACGGTCAACGGTCGACCGTAGACCGTCGACCATACCGTCAGCTCCCCCGCCCCGCCGTCTCTTCCTCTTCGAAATCCCGCCGCCGCTTTGCCTGGTCTTCCTGTTCGCCCGGTTCGCAATTCAGGTCTTCAGGGTCGCGGGCGGCTTCGGTCGCATCTTTCGCTTTCAGCCGCTTCCGTGCGGCTTCGGCCAGATTTTCATAGTCGCCGCGGATCAAGTCGAGGTCGGACTGCTCGAGGTCCTCGAGGTCCAGCAGCGAATTGTTGGCGCTCTCAAGGGCGCGGATCAGCTCGTCGAGCTTGATCTGCACCGCCTGGGAATCGCGGTTCTGGGTGTTCTGGATCAGGAACACCATGAGGAAGGTGACGATGGTCGTGCCGGTATTGATCACCAGCTGCCATGTGTCGCTGAAATGAAAGAGCGGTCCGGTTACGGCCCAGATCACGATGACCACGGTCGCCGTGATGAAAGTTCCCACGTGCCCGCTGATGCGTGCCGTGGTGTGGGCAAATCGGGTAAAGCGGGATTTCGGTTGCATCAGTCGACTCCGCTCAAGTCACGTCGCTCATGAATGTCCGCACTGTATAAGTGCCACTTCCGCTGGGCGTCGGTGGCTCCATCCACCACGGCGCGGCGAAGCACGTAGCTGCCGGTGAATGTCTGGCGTGAGCCCTCCCGCCGCCAGGCGCGAATGGTCACGGGAACTTCCACGTAGCGCGAGCCTGCCGCTCCCTCGACGCGACCGGCCTCGCCGACCTCGACGCGCGATGAATCGGTGCCGGCAAACCCCGCCTCGAACTGCTGCAGCGTCTTCCCGCTCGCGCGCCCGCTATCGCTCCACAGCATGAAGGCGGTGCGGAAGTCGCGCCGGTTGATGGCGTCGTAGTACGACTGGATGACCTGCGCGGGATCGGTGCTGTCGGCGGCGGGCGGATGCGGGATGGTGTCGGGCATGCCGGCCACCGCCGAATCCGCTGACGCCTGGGGCGCGGGCCTGGGGCCGCACGCCGCCAGGGCCAGCGTCAGGATGAGGAAGGCGAGCGCGCCGCGCCGGGGTGTCATCATTCCGCCGGATCGCGACGACGGGTGCGGGTCACACCAGTCAGGATGCCAAGGCCCACCAGGATGACGCACGCTATGGTGACCCACATCACCGAGAGGCCCAGGGTCACGAGCGCCCAGGCCACGCCGGCGATGAAAATCAGGAAGCCGATGAGATAAAGCGCGAAGGACATACCGTTCTCCCATGGAGATGGGGTTGGTCTGCCCCTCTATTGTCGCAGGTCGGGACGCCCGCGTCGGTGATGTGCATCGCACATGGGTCGAGGGTCGAGCGTCTCGGGTCGAGTGCTGGGCGCTTGGCTCTCGACCCTCGACTCTCGATTCTCGACGCCCGTCAGGACGGCTGCCTGGTCACCCTCAGGTACGGCTTCTTCGTCTCGTACCCGGGAAAGCGCTTGGCCGCTTCCTCGTCGCTGATGCCGCCGCCGATGATCACATCCTCACCGGGCTGCCAGTCGGCCGGGGTCGAGACCGAATGCTTCGCGGTGAGCTGCAGGGAGTCGAGTACCCGGAGGATCTCGGCGAAGTTGCGGCCGGTACTCGCGGGATAGGTGAGCGTCAGCTTGATCTTGTTGTCCGGGCTGATGATGAACACCGAGCGCACGGTGGCGGTGTCGCTCGCGTTCGGGTGGATCATGTCATACAGGTTGGCCACCGTCCGGTCCGGATCACCGATCATCGGGAAGTTGACGCTGTGGCCGGTCACGTCCTGGATGTCCCGGGCCCAGTCCTTGTGGCTGGTAATGGGATCCACCGAGAGGCCCATGACCTTGGTGCCGCGCCTGGCAAACTCCTCCTTGAGCCCACCCACCCGTCCCAGCTCGGTGGTGCAGACCGGCGTGAAGTCCTTGGGATGGGAAAACAGCACGGCCCAGCTGTCGCCCTTCCACTCGTAGAAATCGATCTTTCCTTCAGTTGTGTCGGCCGTGAAGTTCGGGGCGGTATCGCCCAGGCGGAGAGACATGGGGGCCTTCCTGGTCGAGAGGTCGAGAGGTCGAGAGGTCGAGAGGTCGAGGGGTCAAGGGGTCAAGGGGTCGAGGTTGTCGAGCGCACAGCGCACAGCGCTAAGCGCTCAGCGCTTCCACAACCACCGCCGTGCCGTAGCAGAGCACCTCGGTGACGCCGGGCATCAGCTCGGTGGCATCGTAGCGCATGGCAATGACGGCGTTGGCGCCCATGTGTTCGGCGTGCTCCATCATGATGTCGTACGCCTCGCGCCGGGTCTTTTCACAGAGTGTCGTGAGCAGGGCGATGTTGCCGCCGAACAGGGTCTCGATCTTGGCGCCGATGGTGCCGAAGACCGATCGCGAACGCACGCTGATGCCGCGCACGATGCCGAGGTTGTGGATGACCTGGTAGCCGTCCAGCATGGGCGCCGTGGTAGTGAGATCATGATTCATGGTGGTTCGCAATCCTCCCGGCTCAGGTGGGGCGCCGCTCAAGCCGTGCGATGACAGTGCCGGTATCACCCATCAGCTCCAGCGTATCGGCCGTGCGGCGCCAGGTGCGGGCCGAGTCCACCATCGCAACGAAGCGCTGCTCGAGCTCCATGCCCTGGTCGCACGCCATGCGCGTCAGGACCATGGGTGAGAATCGGATGCTGTCGCCCTTGATTACGTAGGTGCCGCCCGTGCGGTTACAGCCCGCGAAGCCACCGACCCGGTCGGTGCCTGGCGTGAAGACAAGCGTCGCCGGCCGGTCGCCGGCGCCGGTGGGCGCCGGCTGGCCGCCGAGCGCCACCAGTGACCACTCGCCGCCCCCCAGACCGGTGTCGGCGCCAGCCATGGCCGATTTCATTGGAGCCATCGCGCTATCAGCAACGCTGTCCACCCGGTCAGCAGCGCCCTCGGGCCTGGGCTGACAGGACGCCAGCAGGCAGAGGGCGATGGGAAGTGCGAGGAGTCGTGTCATGGTCGTGGGTCGCAGGTCGCGGGTCGCGGGTCGCAGGTCATGCGGCTTGTGACTTGCGACCCTTCAACGCATCCACGCTCCACGGCCCCGGACCTGCCGCCGAGATGTAGAGCCAGATGAAGCAGAAGGCCACGACGATCTCGCCGTGGTTCATGATCGGCCAGAAGCCGCCGGGCGCATGGAACTTGAAGTACGCCACCGCCATCTCGCCCGCCACGAGAAACGCCACCGGCCGCGCGAAAAGCCCGAGCAGCAGCAGTGCACCGCCTACCGTCTCGATGATGCCGGCGGCCCCGAAGATGGTGCCGAGGTCCACGGTGCTGGTGCCATCCGGTCCCATGCCAGTCGGAAATGCAAAGAGCTTCTGGGTGCCGTGCGCCATGTAAAGGAACCCGGTGACGATGCGCAGGATACTCAGCAGCTGTGGAGCCCATCCCTGCCATGCGCGTACTGCCCGAGCGCTCACCCGCCGAACCCGCCGCTGCTCATGCCGCCACCGCTCATGCCCCCATTGCCGCCACCCTCGAGTTCGCGCACCAGCTGGGGCCAGGTGAACTCAGCGCCCTTGCGGCCGCCCTTGGGTGTGATCTTCAGGCCTTCGGGGCCGATCGCGACGGTGTAAACCTTGTCGCCCAACTCCAGTTCCCGCTTGATGGTCTTCTCGAGCTTCGTGGCCATCGGTGCTCCGATCCCCGCCATCGGTGGATGGCGGCAGTGAGGTCGGCACAGGACAGATGAGTGTGATCCGGGGGACCGTGCCGTGGAGGGCCGCCCAGACCATCGGGAAGCTACGCTGGCCAGGCCACGGCGAAAAGTCATGGCATCCGCCGGCCGCGGCTCAGCGCTGGTACTTCCAGTTCCGCTGCTTGCCCTCGGCCAGCCATTCCAGCGTGGTCGCGAGGCGCCGGGCGCGGGTGTCGTCCCGCTTGGCCTCGGTCAGCCACTCGATGTATTCCCTCCGGTGGCTGGGTGCAAACCCTTCCCAGGTCTTCCGCGCGGCCGGGTGCTTCTTGAGGCCCTGCAGGAGATCCGGCGGTTCAGCGAGCGCAGCCCTGGCCTTCCTGGCGCGCGCGGGCCGGACGCCTTCCTCGTTGAGCCGGGCGGCCTCACGGATCAGTTTCCGGAGCGTCACCGGCGGCGGCATATCCCTGAGAGTGGTGACGCGGCCGAACTGCCCCATGGCATCGCGCTGCTTCGCGTCCTTTTTCGGGAACAGCAGCGATCGCTTCCAGAAATTGAACGCGCAGTGCTGCTTGAATGCAGCCATGCCGCAGAGATTGCCATGGTAGGTGAACTGCGGCATGCCCCACTTGATCGTTTCTACGGCGGCGGGACAGGCCGCGTGCACCTGCTCCCGGAAGTGCCTGAGCAGGGGCTGCGCAAACTCCGCCGCATTCCGGATGTACGCATCGACACGCGGATCCTTGGTGGCCATGATCAGGGGTTGCTCCGGAGGCGGGGTGGGTGGTTGGCCGGGTCGTACGTCATAGTTATGGCTGAGCGCTGAGCGCCAAGCGCCTGAACGGAGGACTTCGATGTCACGATCATTCACCACCCAGCGAGCGGCGCGCTCCTTCATGCGCCTGCTGCTTATCATAACACTCACGGGGCTGGCTGGGTGTGCGGCCAATCCAGCCCAGGAGCAGCCGAAGGTCGAGCAGCCATTGCCCAAGGACAATGTGACGCTGGTGGTCACCAACCGCTCAACCTGGGACATGGACGTGTACCTGGTGCGGGAGGGGATGCAGTCTCGACTGGGCCTGGCACCGGGTGGAATGAGCACGCGCTATTCGCTGACTCCTGCCCAGTTCATCGGCGGCGGGCAGATCCGGATCGTTGCCAAGCCACTGGTATCCGGCCGCACCATCACCAGCGAGCCGCTGACGTTGTCACGGGGGCAGGAGGTGACGTGGGACATACCGCCGCGCTAGGAGCTGAGAGCTCCGCGCCCAGCGCCTCCTTGCCCCCCTCGGTCCCGACACTACTTTTCCCCGACCCCGCCGCACGCGCATTGCGTGGAGGTTTCTTCCATGGAGTTGGAGTGTGTGGTTCTCGTCGCTGACGATGAACCTGGCGTCCGCTCGTTCGCATCCCGGATCATCAAGTCGGCCGGTTATGCTGTTCTCGAAGCGCGCGACGGCGTGGAGGCGCTCGGCATGGTGCACGCCAGTGGTGCCGAACTGCGCCTGGTGATCACGGATGTGCGGATGCCGCGCTTGCGGGGGGACCAGCTTGCCAGTCGCCTGGCCGCGGAGCGGCCCGACGTGTCAGTGCTGTTCATGTCGGCGTCACCGCCGTCGGGGCTGGAGATGCTGGCCGAGGAGGAGCGTCAGAGTCGATGGCTGAGGAAGCCCTTCACGCCGGGGACGCTGACCGGGATGGTGGCGCGCTATCTTGGCGCTAAGCGCTAAGCGCCCGGCGCATCAATACCCCAGCCGGTCCGCCAGCTGCTTCCCGCCGTAGATCCCCGCTCCCGTGCCGACCATGCTCAGCATGAACGCCGTCATCATGCCCACATGGGCGCCGGCCCACCAGCCGATCGCGCTCCCGGCGGTCGCCCCCAGGAATCCGAGCATCTTGGTCATTTCCCTGCCTCCTGAAAAGTGGGGGCTTGACTTCTGGCGCCGGTATAGCAATATTCATGCGTTGCGGCACGATTGCCCCTCGGGGCACACAGGACGATTCCACAGACGTAATTGGGGATCCCGGATTCGCGCGGGAACCCCTTTTTTGTTGCGGAACACCGCAACGCCCGCCGTGAGGCTCTTTCACGGTTACACCAAGTAGTCGGTCCGTGCGGCCCATGCCGAACTCCGATTACCAAACACATTATGGAGTAGGACATGCGTACGACCGGCACTGTGAAGTGGTTCAATGATGCCAAGGGTTTTGGCTTCATCACCCCTGAGGGTGGACAGAAGGACTGCTTCGTGCATCACTCGGCCATTCAGGGTCAGGGGTTCAAGAGCCTGACCGAGGGCGAGCAGGTTGAGTTCGAGATCGTTCAGGGCGCCAAGGGACCGGCAGCTGAGAACGTGACCCGACTGGCCAAGTAAGTCATGAGTCGTATGTCATAAGTCGTACGGCTTATGACATACGACATACGACTCATTACCGTCCCGGTGCGCTTCGGCTCGCCGGGACGGTTTTTTTATGCCCTCAGCGCTCGGCGAACAACGGATTCACGCAGTTCGCGCGCTGGGTGGGCATCCGGATGGGCCTTCGAGGGGAAGTACCGTGCTCCCGGGGACGCACGACCGCCGACGAGTCGCGAACAATGCCGTGTGATACCGGCATCGGGCACTTGAGCAGCGGGATGACAGCCATCCGCCGGACCTGAAGCGAGTCGGCCGGGAGGACATGCTCGCCATGCTTCGGCGTGACAGGAACGCCGTCAACGACCTGGGCTCCGGTGGGTACACCATCAATGATCTGGGCCTGGGCCGCGGAGACGGCAATTCCGGTGAGAACGAGAATCGTGGCGATGGTGCGCATCGACGCCTTCGTGCAGTCGAGGGTCGTTTGTCGTACGTCGTGCGAACGGACTTCGGGAGAGATTTTTTCCGGCGGAACTCGCACATCCGACGCAACCGCCTTCCACACGACCAACGACTTACGACCTACGACCCTCTTCGCACCAGCTCAAACTTCCCCACCGCCGACGGGCCCACGAAGCTCGTCTCGCTCCAGATGCCGCGCACCGTATCGTCCCGCCAGCGTGCGACGCCGCCGAAGCCGCAGTCGGCCACATCAGGCGTGAACGCGATGGCGATTCCCTGCCCTTGGCCACCGCGTTCCACCTCGATCTCGCGTCGCCCTGGCTCGTAGCACGACATCGGCCGGCCCAGCATCGCCGCAAAGTCCACTGACATCCGGGCCTTGAGCCGCCGAGGGGCGCCCTGCGTGGTATCTGCCGCATCCTCGGAGGGTTCGATCTCGACCGTGCCGAGCGCCTGGGCGGTGTCCGGCGCCCGCCGCCAGCGCAGGACCGGGTCGTTTGTTCCCGAGACCAGCTGACTGTCCAGCGTAAACCTCGCATCCCACACCCCAGCGAGAGATATCGCCGGCGCAGGAATCGTTGCGTCCGGAGCGCGGGCGCAGGCGGCGAGGAGGAGGAGAAGGCCGTAAGGCGTGAGGCGTGGGGCGTAGGGCTTGAGGCTTGGGGTGTGAGGCATGGGACCAGGGGTGTGAGGCTTGGGGCTTGAGGCTTGGGGCGTGCACGGCATGGAAGCAAGCTGCCTCCAACGATGCTCACCGCGAAAGCCTCACGCCCCACGCCCTATGCCTTATGCCCTCTCACAACCTTCACCAATCCCCACAGACTCACCGCTGCCCAGACCGCTTCCAGCAGGATGAACCCGTACTGCTTTTCCACCAGCGCGACGACCTCCAGCAGGCCGGATCCGAGGAGGTTCATAAGCTGGTAGGGTACGCTCCGCACCGCCAGGCGATTGAGCTGGCTCAGCGTAAAGGGAAGAAGAATGAGAAAGGCGCCGAGAAGGGAGATGGTTTGCATGGGAGGTCGAGGGGTCAAGGAGTCGAGAGGTCGAGGTTGAGGTCTGAATGCTAACAGCTTTCGTCGCTGCTCCATCTCTCGACCTCTCGACCCCTCGACCTCTCGACCCTAACCCTCAAACACCCCCGGAAACTTCTCCCTCAACTTCTCTACCTTCGGCTTGTCGTTGATGACGATATAAGGCAGCGTGGGATTCTTGGCGGCGAAGTCCTGCTGGTCCTCTCCGGCGGCCTTGAAGTGATCGAGCAGGACCAGGTCGGTCACCACCGGGCGGCCGGGACGGGCCGCCGAGCGAACGGAGTCGAGGTATGCGCGTGCAATGCCAAGCTGCGAAGTGTCAGTGACGAAGAGCGATGACCGGTACCGCGGGCCCACGTCAGGACCCTGGCGGTCGAGCTGGGTCGGGTCGTGCGCCACGGTGAAGAAGATCTGAAGCAGCTGGCTGTAGGAGATCCGGTCGGGATCGTATTTGATGCGCACGGCCTCGGCGAGCCCGCCGTGATTGGGCCGGCGCAGGACGCCGGCCACCGAGTCCTCAGCGCCGTAGGCAAATCCGGCGACCACCGACTTCACGCCCTTCACGTGCTCAAAGACTTCCTCGACGCCCCAGTAACAGCCGCCGGCGAGGTAGAGGGTCTCGGTACGACCGGCATCTCCCGGGCTCACGGCCCAGCCAGCCAGCAGCAATCCGGACATGGCAGCAGCGAATCTGATCATGGCTCTCTCGCGCAGAGTGACAGGCATGCACTCTCGCACGGTGAGCCCGCGGGCGCAATGGTGGTGGGACGAGCGGTAGGAGCTATGAGCTATGAGCTAAGAGCTAAGAGCTAAGAGCTAAGAGCTAAGAGCTAAGAGCTAAGAGCTGCACCTTCGCACAGCTCACAGCTCACAGCTCCTCCCTCCACGCCTCCCTCCACCCTTCCAGCCCCATCGGCGTCACCCTCCGGAGCCGGCCGTCCACATCGTCGGACGCGCCGAGGGTGAGTGTGGTGCGGAGGCCGATATGGTCCACGAGGTAAGCCACGAGCGACTGGGAGCAGACATAGAAGGTGCCGATCTCGACCTTGGTGCGCAGTGTCGGTGGCCCCGGCTGGCCCACATTGGCGAAGGAATCCTCGCTGCCATCCTCGGCGTGCCAGCCGGCGCACGCCGCATTGAGCCCCGCCCGGTAGTTGGTGCCCCAGGGATCCACCGCCGGCAAGCCGATCTGCCGGGCCGTCAGCTGCGCCGCGTACTCCGCCATCCCCTCGTCGAACCAGAAGGCTCGACTCCGAAGCAGGCCGGCCACGTCGGCGGGGTTGCCGGCCTCGAATGCCATCGGGCGCGCCGGCATCAGGAAGACGTGGGCCATCTCGTGGAGCAGCGTCGTCCTGCTGTCGCGCACCCAGGCGAGCGGGAAGAATATCCGGGAGCGCGCATCCGTCAGCGCACCGCCGCTACGGCTGCCGAGATAGATGTGGATGACGGGATTGTCATAGCGGTGCCAGTCGCGCGCCGGCCGCAGCAGTTCGCTCAGCGCGTCGTAGCCCCGTGCCAGCGTGTCGGCCAGCGCGGCCAGTGCCCGTGGCGAGATCGAGTCCGCCGGCGCGAGCACGGTAACGCGTCCCCGTGTTGCCTGGATGCCGTGTGCCTCGAGCGACGCGGCGAGCACCGAATCGTCGGCATTGCGGAATCCCGTCGCAGCGGCGGCGCCCACGGTGCCCACGCTGGGCAGTGGGGCGCAGGCAGTCGCGAGTAGCAAGGCGGTCGAGAGTATCGCGCGAGGCCACGCCATCAGCTTGATCCCTTGGCGGCCGGCGCAGGGGACACCGAACCCGCGCGATCATTGCGATCGTCACGAGATCCGGCAGTTCGCCAGTCGCACTCGAGCAGTTGTGTGTCGGAGGCGACGAAGAGTCGCTTGTCGGACGGGGGAATGCAAGATGGGTGCTAGAGGGGCATGGGGCTTGGGGCCTCACGCCCCACGCCCCACTTCCCTCCTCACCTTGCACGGTTGCCCAAATGCCACACAATCAGCCGGGATATCCCGCGTCACTACGCTGCCGGCGCCGATCACGGTGTTGTCTCCAACCGAAACACCGGGCGTGAGAATGGTCCCAGCGCCGATCCAGACCCGGCTGCCGATGGTGATCGGTAACGCGCTGGTCCGATACGGCGCCTGCCCCGAGTCGCGGGTCCAGCCCGTGATCAGGCGTGCCGATGCCTGGAGAGGGTGCGTGGCCGTGATGATCTGTGCGCCAGGCCCGATCAGGGTGTCGTCCCCGATCCGGATCTCGGCAGCATCGAGCAGGACGGCGTTCACATGTATGAATGACCGGGACCCGATGTGGATGTGGGGCCCATACTCGCAGAAAAACGGCGGCTCGATCCAGACGTCCTCGCCCACGGAGCCGAGCAGCTCGGCAAGGATCGATCGCCGCCCGGCACTGTCGGTACTGTCGCTCACGTTGTAGCGGCGGAGCAGCGCGCGCGCTCGGTGGGCGAGCTGCAGCAGCTCGGGATCGCGCGAGTTGTACGCCTCGCCTTCCAACATCCGCATGCGTTCGGGTTTCATGGCCCTTTGCTGGCGACAGGTTGGGTGTGCGGACTGGAAAGCTGCGACACCAGCCAGGCCAGCGTCGCGCCCTCGTGGTCGCGCCATGCCTGCCACTCATGCGCGCCGCCCCAGGTGAGAAACTGATGCCTGAAGCCCAGTCTGGTGAGTGAGACGTCGAGCGCGCAGTTGCCCGCCGCCAGCGGATCGTCCCGCCCGACTTCCATTCGCAGCGCCGGCCGCTCCTCTCCGGTCCGCAGAAGATGTTCAGCCGCCCGAAGCGGGTCGTGGTGCCACCAGGTGGTGGTGTCAGTGCCCCAGAGTTTTCGCCACTTGGGGCTCGGTTTTCCCAGGCCCTGCTCGAACGCATCGAAGGTGGGCGGCGACGCGATCGCCGTTCCGCAGGGGCCGCCCGTCGTTGCCAGCGGCATGGCCACCGCCGACAGGCTCCCGGCGGCACCAAAAAGCCGGGGAGTGGTGAACGCAAGCAGCAGCGCGCCCGTGCCGCCCATGCTGAGGCCCATGATCCCGCGCCCGGATCGGTCTGGGATGGTCCGGTAGGTGGAATCGATGTGCGCGACCAAGTCGTGCGCGACGTAGTCGCCGTAGCGCCATTGCCGGGCGCACCCGCTGGCCGCCGGCTCGCTGAGCTCATCGCTCGCCGCGCATTCCTCGAACGTGGGCGACTGTTCCCAGTTGACCCAATACCCGCGGTCGCCGTCCGGCATCACAAGAATGAAGGACGGTGTACCGCTCGCAATCAGCGAGTCTGCCGTGACGCTGATCTCACCATGGGTCAGCCACTCCGCCTCGTCGCCGACGTATCCGTGAAGCAGGTAGACGACGGGAAATCGGGTGCGAGGGCTTCTCGCATACGCGGGCGGCAGGTAGATGAAGTACTCGCGAGCGACGCCGAGGGCCGGAGAATGGAAAGTGCCCAGCGTCGTGAGACTCTTCGGCGCCGCGGAGACAGCTCCGGACCGACACCCGGTCAGGGCGGCCGCGGCGAGCAACCAGTGGCAGGCGCGGCGCCCCAACGTCCGGCTGGCTCTTCGCCCGTTCACGGCTTCAGGCGGCCGCCGGCTTCTTCTTGAAGAACGAGACGATGAGCGGCAGCAGGAGTCCCACGATGGCCGACGCACCGATGTTCCCCGTCGTCTGGCTGCCCACCGCACCGGCCACCGTGCCACCCAGCAGCTGGCCACCACCCAGGCCGCCGATCGCGCCGAGGACGGTATTCCAGAGCGGCCCCAGGTTTCGGGCCTTGTTCGCCGCACCACCAATGTTACCCCCGGCGACACCAGATACCAGCTGGATCAGCAGGCTCGCGATATCCATCGGAACGCTCCTGTGGGTTGGGTGCTTTGGCCCGGAATGGGGACTTTCCAAGATGCGGCCCGCGGCCGGCTGCGCAACCCTTGGGGCCATCCGGGCATCAGAGCCCGCAGACCCCGCGGGCGGCTTGGCATGATTGCGGGCAATGATGTAACCTCAGGCGTTCAGCCTTCATTGACTCTCCACCCCGGCCCGCCGGCCGCAGTCCGCCGGCGGCCACGCAGAGACCATTGCCATGCCTACCCTCCTGAGTCGCTGGCCGGTGCGCCTTGGCGCCGCCGCATTGCTCGCCATCATCGGTCTCTGGCTGGTGGTGCGCCCCTCCGCCTCCGTCGAATCCGCGCTCATTTCCACCGCCCACAAGGGCGACTTCAGCGTCACCGTCACGACGTCGGGTGAGCTTGAAGCGAAGAACTCCGTCCAGATCACCGCACCCCAGAATGCGCAGGAGGCCGAGGCATACCAGATGCGCATCGCCTCGATTGTTCCGGAAGGCACCCGGGTGAAGAAGGGCGACGTCGTGGCCGAGCTGGACCGGTCCACCCTGGCGGCCAAGATGGCGGAAGTCTCCCTCGCGCTGCAGAAGGCCCAGGCGGTCTACGAGCAGGCGCAGCTCGACAGCGCCCTCACGCTCGCCACGGCCCGGGAGGAGATCCGATCCGCCGAGCTGGCGCTGGAGGAGAAGCGGCTGGCCAAGGAACAGTCCAAGTACGAGGCGCCCACGATCCAGCGGCAGGCCGGCATCGACCTGGAACGAGCCCAGCGCGCGCTCGACAAGTCGAAAAAGGACTACACCACCAAGACCGAGCAGGCGAGGGCCAAGATGCGCGAGGTCGGCACCGACCTCGAACGGGAGCGGAACAAGCAGAGCGTGGTGCAGGACGTGATGCAGGGCTTCACCATCCGCGCGCCCTCGGACGGCATGGTCACCTACGTGCGCGAATGGAATGGCCGGAAGCGCACCGCCGGAGCCCAGGTTTCCGCCTGGGATGCGCGGGTCGCCACCCTTCCCGACCTGAGCGGGATGGAGTCAGTCACCTACGTCAACGAGATCGACGTCCGCAAGGTGGCCAAGGGCCAGCGCGCCACGGTGACGCTCGACGCCGACCCCAGCCGGCGCCTCTACGGCAAGGTGGTGAGCGTCGCCAATATGGGTGAGCAGCGCCCCAACGCTGACGCCAAGGTGTTTGAAGTCCGGATCGCGATCGAGGGCTCAGACACGACGCTGCGCCCGGGGATGACGACCGGCAACGTGATCGAGACCTTCCACCTCGACAGCGCCCTCGCCATCTCCCTCGAGGCACTGCACAACGAGGATAGCGTCCCCTACGTCTTCCGCCAGAGCGGCGGCGGCGCGGTGAAGCAGGAAGTCGAGACCGGCGCGGTGAGCGATGATGAAGTGGTCATCCTCCGTGGCCTCAAGGAAGGCGACCGCGTCCTCCTGACCGTGCCCAAGGACGCCGCCGCGATGAAGCTGGAGCGGCTGCCCGGCTCCACCAAACCCGCCAAGTCAAAGGCCACACCGAACCCGGTGCCGAAGGTCGGCGGCGACAGCGCCGCCACGCCGCTGGTCTCGCCCGCGACCGACAGCGCGCCCACGCCGTGAACCCGTTCGACATTGGCGGGCGTGAGCGCTGGGCGCTGCTCGCGGCCCACCTCCGCTTCAGCGCGGGCACCGCGCTCGAGGGGCTCAAGCACAACCGGCTCCGCGCGGCGCTCACGTCGCTCGGCATCCTCTTCGGCGTGGCCTCGGTCATCACCATGCTGGCCATCGGCAAGGGCGCCGAGCAGGAGATCCTCCAGCAGATGGTTCTCCTTGGTGCCAACAACATCATGGTGACGCCACTGGTGCAGCAGTCCGAAGGTGCCGCCCAGGACGATGAAAAGGAAAAACAGGTCAAGAAGTTTTCTCCCGGGCTGACCTACGCTGACGCCGAGGCCATTGCGCGCTCCATCCCGCTGGTGGATGCAGTGAGCGCCGAGATCGTCTTCAATTCGGAAGTCACCCGCGAGGGACGCCGCCGCAGTGCCAAGGCGGTGGGTGTCGATTCCACCTACTTCGCCCTCACCAACCTCCACCTGGAACGCGGGTCGTGGTTCACCCATGACCAGCTCGCCCGCGGCGAGCCGGTGGCCATCATCGGCGACGGCATCCGCACCCGGTTCTTCACCACGGAAGAGGCCATCGGGCGGCCCATCAAGGTCGGGGACATCTGGCTCACGGTGGTGGGCGTCCTGACGGATCGCCACGTGACGACGGAGGCCGAGACCAAGCTCGGCGTCCGTGACGCGAACATGGACGTCTACATCCCCGCGCGCACCATGCTGCTCCGCTTCCGTGACCGGGCCCGCGTCACCGGCCAGGAGATCGAGGCAGCGTCGCGTGAGGGCGTGGTGATCGGCGGCAACAATGACGAGGACAACGAAACCGAGGAGCAGCGCGCCGAGCGGACCAACCGCAACCAGCTCGACCGTATCATCGTGCGGGTTGCGGACGCCAATCACATGGCCGGCGTCACCGATGTGCTCAGGCGGATGCTGGAGCGCCGGCACAACGGCGTGGTGGATTACGAGATTGCGGTGCCCGAGCTCCTGCTGCGCCAGCAGCAGCGCGCCAAGACCATCTTCAACGTGGTGCTCGGCGCCATCGCGTCCATCTCGCTGCTGGTGGGCGGCATCGGCATCATGAACATCATGCTGGCCTCGGTGCTGGAGCGGATCCGGGAGATCGGCGTGCGGCGCGCGCTGGGCGCGACCCAGCGCGACGTGCTCATGCAGTTCCTGAGCGAGGCGGTGATGATCAGCGTGGCGGGCGGGATCGCCGGCATCCTGCTCGGCATGATCCTGAGCGTGTTGATCCAGCATTTCGCCGGCATCAAGACGCTGGTGTCGTTCATTTCCATCTTCGTGGCGTTTGGAGTCTCGTTCGCGGTCGGTGTCGGGTTTGGCATCGTACCCGCCTACCGGGCGGCGCGCCAGGATCCTGTCGAATGTCTCCGGTACGAGTGATGCGCATGCGTCTGCAAATTGTGATCGCGCTGGCGGGACTCCTGTGGGCGCCGATGATCCCGCTCGTGGCGCAGGAGCCGATAAGCCTCCAGCGTGCCATCGCGCTGGCCCAGGAGCAGGGCCACACGGCGCGCGGCGCCCGCGCCTCGCTCGAGGCGGCGCGCTACACGGACAATGCGTTCTGGGCGCAGTACATGCCGCAGCTGTCCCTCACCGGCACGGTGCCGCAGTACAACCATGCGATCGTGCCGGTGCTGCAGCCTGACGGCTCCACACTCTTCCGCTCCCAGAACCAGACCCAGTCGGAGTTGAGCGCCACGCTGTCCCAGCGGCTGCCCACCGGCGGCAACGTCTTCGTGACCAGCTCCCTCCAGCGGCTGCAGCTGAGCGGCGACCAGTCGCTCCGGAGCTGGTCGTCCACACCGGTGTCGCTGGGGATCCGGCAGGACATCTTCCGGCCCAACACCTTTGCGCTGGACCGCCGGGAGCAGCCGGTCCGGAGCGAACTGGCGGAGCGCCAGTATCTCGAGGCGCGCGAGGACGTGGCGCTTCGGGTCACCAACCTGTTCTTCGACCTGTACACGGCGCAGATGGGACTGGAGAATGCCCAGACCAACGTCGCGATCAACGACACGCTCTACACCCTCAACAAGGGACGGTACGAGGTCGGGAAGATCGGCGAGAACGACCTGCTGCAGAGCGAGCTGGCCTTGCTGCGCTCGCGGACCTCGCTCGATGGCGCGCGGCTCGACTACGAGCGAGCGGAGGCCGCACTCCGGCTCGCGCTCAACCTGGCGCCCGGTACGCCGATCACGCTCGCGGTGCCTGGCGAGGCGCCGGCATACGTGGCGGATTCGTCAGTGGCCGCGGCCCAGGCGCTGCGCAACGTGTCCGACGTCAGCAATACGGCGCTGCAGGAGCTGGTGGCCAAGCGGCGGGTGACCGAGGCCAGGCTGGAGAATGGATTCGGGGCCACGGTGCAGGCGGCCATCGGCTACAACGCCACGGCCCCCGAGTTCAGCGCGGCGTACCAGAACCTGCTCGAAGCGCGGAGCGTGAGCGTGTCGGTGGAGATTCCGCTGATCCAGTGGGGCAGCCGGCATAACCGGGTGGCGGCCGCGGAGGCCCAGCTGCAGCAGGCGGAAGATTCCCGCGAGGCCACGCTGGACCAGATCGCAATGGAGGCACGGTTCGCCGCGCTGCAGGTGGAACAGACCCGGCGTTCGCTGGCACTCAGTGCCAAGGCCGATACGGTTGCGGCCAAGCGATTCGAGGTGGCGTACAATCGGTATGTGATCGGGAAGATTGCGATCGATAATCTGTACATCGCGCAGTCGGAGAAGGATCAGGCGATCGTGCAGTACCTGCAGGCGCTCCGCCAGCACTGGCTGGCGCACTATCAGCTCAGGCGGCTGACGCTCTTCGATTTCGAGCACGGGGTGGCATTGCAGTAGGGATCGAGGACTCAAGGGGTCGAGAGGCCAGGACCTCGACTCCTTGACCCCTCGACTACTCGACCGAATCCAGCCTCGCAGTCCTCGCCGCCGCCGAATCCGTCACCCGCATTGCACCCTTCACGCCTTGGGCACCTGGCAGGCTCGAGTTGCCAATGGCGCTGTCCACCTGGCGCTCGGTCGGCTTCTGGGCTGCGTCCTTCTTCGTCGTGCAAGCGGCGAGGAGGAGGCAGGCGATCACGACCAAGAGTGGCCTCATTGGTTTCCCTGACAAGGGTTGCAAGCGATGACGAGAGCAGACTGGCGACAGACGACTGACGACTGACGACCCACTAACCGTCTAACCGTCTAACCGTCTAACCGTCCAGTGAAAACTCAAAATCATACTGGTGCTTCCCGCCCTCGATGATGATCGTCATCGTGCCGGTGAGACCTGCGAGCTCACCGGTACCGGAATCGGGGACCACTGTAATCAGGAGATCCTGCTCGCCCCGGTTCATGGTACCGCTGTGCTGCAGGGCGAATGTCCCGGTGCGGCCGAGGAGCGTGCCGCGTACCTGCTCCATGGCGACGTAGCCTGCGGAATTGGCGACACCGGTGCGGACCGCGAGCATCTGGCCCTTGCTCGTCGCTTCGAGATCGCCGTGGAACTGCTTGTCCAGCAGCAGGCGCCCGACGGCGACGCCCTCCGCGTCCGCGGGCTGGGGAATCGTCCTGACGTCGAATGTACCGCGTGCATGGGAATTCACCGCGCGTCTCCCCGGGTTGGCTTCGCTGCGTCGGTGCTAGGCGCGGCATTATAGGTCTCGGAGGCGCCGCGCGCGATGGTGAGCGTGCGCCACCCCGGCCCGGCGTAGTGCTTGGCCAGCTGCACGATCTGTCCGATGTGATAGGCCAGGTGGACAAGATTGCGGTTGAGGGCGGCCACGACCGTGTGCTGCTCGCCGCGGATCGTGAGCGTGCGCTCGAGGTCCCCCGGCGTGAGCGCCACGACAGCTCGCAGCATGAGATCCCACGCGTCGCTCCAGCGCTGCATGAGCGCCTCGCGGGTGTCGCGCGGCATCAGGATGAATTCGTCGTCGCGGTGCCGGTCCGGCTTCTCGCCGTCGCTCACGATGAACTCGCTGAACCGCGAGTTCAGGTTGCCGGCGATGTGCTTGATGGTCAGGGCGATGCTGTTGGTTTCTGCGTCAGGGCTCGCGGTGAAGCTTGCGTCGCTGCACTGGGCCACGGCACCCTCGGCGGTGGCGCGAAGCTTCTCCAGGCGGAGCCGTACATCGGTGAGGTAGGTCGAAGCGAAATCAGGCATGGGAGGTAGGGCGCAGGGATCAGGGATTGGGGACCAGGGATCGCATGGAGGGAATGTACCTTGGTTGCCAGCGGCAAGGTCTGGCCAGTTGGGGCGAGCGAGCCGGAGCGCCCGGCGACGCTGCGGCTCGTGAGCCCAGTGCAGCCGGTTGCGGCCCCGGGGCCGCCAGAGCTGATGCGCTTACCGGCCGACGTCGATCATGAGTGGAGATGCTGTTCGCGGAATCAGGGCCAGCGCCTTCCAGCGGGATCCATCTCGCCGCAGGACAATGGCGGGAGGCTGGTAGATGCCGAATGCCCCATCAATCACGTAGTGCGGCTCCGGCCAGATGCCCACCTCCATCGCCCGCCACCTGAGCCACGCATCGGCTGTGTTCGAGATATTGCGCTCCGGCTTGTCGCCCACTCGGCCAATTGAGAACGGAACGCTGGCTGAGTCCCCCGTGTGCAGCGTGAGCCGTCCGAGTTCGATGGCGAAGTGCCCGTGGGTGGGGCAGCTGTCCCTTCGGTCCCAGACGCACCACCCCTTGGCGCGTCCAGCGCGAATGATGGAAGCGATCAGCTCCGTCGCCGACGGCACCGCTTCGTGGGCTATCTGGATGTAGTACCGGGAACTGCCGGCCATCGCGAGCAGTGAGTCGAGCGCACCCTCCAGCGCAGCGCGATACACGGGCGCGCTGTCGGCGAGCGCCGCCGGCCGTACGGCCACGGAGTCAAGTGTCGTCCGCCGGATCGTTTGTGCCGTGCCGCAGCTCGGAACACCCATCCAGAAAATGGCGACAATGGCAACGGAGCGAATTGATGGCATGCGCGGGAGATGCGTGATGGGCGCAATGTCGCACGCCGTGAGCCGCGAGCGCTATCTTCACAGCTCACAGCTCACAGCTCACAGCTCACAGCTCACAGCCCTCTCCACCTCGACACACTCACCTCCGACCCATCCGCCATGAACACCGACGCCGGTGGCTGGCTCAGCGGCGCCACGAAGCGCTGGCCATAGAGCTCGGCGACATCACAGCGGAGGCTGTGGCGGTGGACCTTCCAGATATTCCAGCGTGGGTGGGTGACATGATACTCGATCCCTCGCCCGCCGTGGAAGGTCCCGAAGCCCCAGTGCCGAGTCGCGATGAAGTCGGCTTCGGAGCCGGGCTCCAGCGGGGTCGGTGTGCCTTCGGTGGTCGCTTCGAGATGCTGCCACTGCTGGTGCAGGTGCCACTCGTACCGCACATGCCCCGGCGCACCGGATGCGGCACCGTCCATGTGGACGTGCTCGCGCAGCGGCAAGGTACGATACGGCTCGTTGTAGAGCAGTGCCGCCCCGAGCGAGACCGCCCTGCGCGGCACCATCTCCCTGATGAACACGACGCCGTGATGCCATCCGTCGGGAGCCTTCCGCTTCACGTAGAAGCGGAGGTTCACCTCGACGAAGTGCTGGTGCAGTGGTATCGGGATGTGAAAAAGACTGGCCTTGAGGAACTGGAACCCGATCAGGCTGATGAAGAGTCGGCCGTGGAAGTCATCGAGCTCGGTGCCGGCCGGCACCAGCGGCTGCAGGACGCCAGGCGCGATCTCGTAGTTGAGCATCACGAGGTTGCGCCAGTGGGCGCGGAGGAGTGGGAGCGGATCGCGGTCGGTCATCGGCGAGGCCATCGGTCGTCTGACCCACGACCCTAATCACTCCACATCCATATCCCCGCGAACCCGACCACCGCGGCCGCGGCCACAGCCGCCGGCGCGAAGCGGCTGCGCTCGGGCGGGAGTTCCAGTATTGAATCCACAGTCACCAGCGGCAGCGTCACGCGGCAGCTGTCGCATAATATGGGCTGCGCAGCCGGAACGCCGCTCAGCGTGCTGTCGCCAACCTGAATGGCGTGCAGTGTGTCCACGCGAGGCCCCTGCCAGAGCGCCAGTCGCTGCTCGGGTGTCACCGCAGCGCCGGGCTGCAGCGTGACCCGTGTTGCCGCGGGTGCACAGGCGACGGCGAGGACCAGCACGGCCACCAGGAGCTTCGCTCGACCCAGCACGCCATCGGGATCAACCGCACGTCCCATGCTCATCCGCCTGGGTGCATGGTTTCAGCCAAATCGCCCGCCCGCCACCCGGACGAAGAATCCGCCCTCATCGTCGTCGATTCCCCACCGGGCAATGTCGGCGACCGCCCCCGAGCGTAGCAGCCCCCGGACCGCTGGCTTGAGCACCGCGCCGCTCGCCGAATTCCTGCCCTTGCCGGTGATGATGTGCACCAGCTGGCCCGGCCGCTGCCGCTTGGCCCCCGCAAAATATTGCTCGAGGCGGGCGCGTGCCTCGGCGGCGGTGAAACCGTGGAGGTCAATGGTATCATCCACGCGGCCCTCGAGTGGATCGAACGGATCATGGCCGAAGGTGGAGGCGCCGCTGCGCCTCGTCATTGAACCGTGAATCCCATGTTCATTCCATGCAGGTCATGGGTCACGCTGTCCGTCGCCGCCCGCACCCGGCAGGTCACACTGTAATTTCCAGGCGTGAAATCTATCCGTGCCAGGATCGTGTCGCCCGGTGCGATATCCGTGACACCGCCGTAAGGCGTCACGGGCGGCGGCCCGTCCTGCTTGTTGATCCAGTTGACGAAGTCCTGTGCCGTCTTGCCGGGATCGAGCTTGGAGAGAATGAGCTCGTGGGTGTCGGTCCCCTGGTTGATGATGGCCACGGTCTGCGGGCCTGCCACCGGGGTGCGGGAGAAGTTGAAGGCATAATCGGTCAGGGTGACCGACAGGTCCGCAGGCGGCATGCTGGCCCGCGGCCCACCTGCCGGCACGACCATCAGGTCCTTCATCATTCCCTTGGCCAGATGCAGTATGTGATCTCGGCTCGGGATATGACAGAAAGCCATGTAGTGGCCCGGCGCGAGCGACACCGTGGCCCAGGCATCATTGCCCGGCGCCGGCGCGTTGGGCCCACCGACGGGATGCATCCAGGATGGCAACGGGCCACCCGTCTTGAGCTCCGCGAACGCGTCGCTCATCGTCTTGCCGGCATCCAGACGGTAGAACATCAGGTGATGCGGCTCAGTACCCTTGTTGATCAGGTGAAACGTGGTGAGGCCGCTGGCGAGCGTGTCCGGCATCTGGTAGGCATAATTCCGGGCAACGACGGTGACCTGGTGGGGCTGCACGGCGATGCCGGCTGCGGCGCTGGCTGGAGGCGTCCGCGGAGTGTCACAGGCGGTGACCGATCCCACGGACAACATGAGCACCATGTTTCCAAATCGCCTCATCATGCTCTCACTCCTGCACACTCGTGCCTTCGCGTTATCGTGTGAATGCGGTTTTCCGTGTTTTCGTGTCTTTCGTGTCTTTCGTGTCTTTCGTGCTTTCGTGTCTTTCGTGCTTTCGTGATTCGGTGTGCGCTCGTGCGGGTCCCTCAACACAGGTGAGGGAGGGGCCGGTCCGAGACCGGCCCCTACGATCCCGTGCGTCGGCGAATCCCGATGTCCGCCACCACCATCTCGTACTTCTCCTCCACGACGTCCCTGCCCCACGGCCGGCCCGGATGTTCCTCGACCTTCCGGAACCCTGCCTTCCGGTAGAGCCGGGCGGCGTCGGTGAGCGCACTCACCGTCCAGAGCATGATCTTGTGGTAACCGGCATGCCGGCTGAATGCGATGGCCTGGTCGAGCAACCTGCCGCCGAGGCCCTTGCCGCGCGCCTCGGGCGCCACCAGGAACCAGCGAAGCTGGGCGGTGTCGGGCGCTTCCCCCACGATCGCAATCGTCCCGACCAGCGCACCATCATGCTCGACCAGCCAGATGCGTTCGCGATCGGTCAGCCCGCACCGTACTGCCTTCCCGAGCGGTTCGGCGACGTGCGCCTCGAACCTGACATCGAATCCGTGCTCGCGGTCGTACAGCACGCCGTGCAGGCGGACGATCGCTGCGATGTCTCCCGGGCGGAGCTCGGTCCGGACGGTCTCGCCCATGGTCAGGTCGGGCGACACTCGGGTTGGCGGATCGGCCGGAGCACCAGCTCACCACCGCAGTTCGGGCAGACCTCGTTCATCTCGTCCGCGCAGCCGGCGCAGAAGGTGCACTCATAGCTGCAGATGAAGGCGGTGTCGTCACCTTCCAGTGTTGCGTGGCATCGTTCGCACTGACCGCGCATCTCAAGCGCCATCTGATTTCTCCTTGCTCACAGTACGCTGATTCGATGTATCCTGGCGACGCGCGATGGCGAGCCAGATAAGGCACATGACGAGGAAGACGGCACCGAGGACCTGGAAGACCAGCGCCGCAGCACCGTGGCCGCGCAGGACCAGGCCCGCCGCGAGAAAGCCGAGCGCGGCAAGCCCGAACAGGATCGACGTCACGTGTGCAAGCGACATTACCGTTTCCCCTCAAGGAAATACTTCCGGAAGAGCTTTCGCGACAGGGCGAGAGCATCGCCATGGGGCTCGGTCGGAAACGAGTCCGTGCGGCGGGACCATTCCTGCTCCCATCGGCACATCCGGTCGGCCAAGGGTGCCCGGTCAAAGGCAGTGCCGTTGTCCAGCGACCGGTTGAGCTCGCGAAAGAATTCCTGCCAGCGTGGGAGGTAGTAACTCGAAAACATCCCCTGCCACTGCTTGTAGGCGTACAGGTTCAGGTCGTCATTCTGGCCCTCGGTGCACCTGGTGCCCCAGAGCGTGATGAGATTGCGCGCGTTCCACTGGTAGAGCCGGCGTTCCGCGTCAGTCGTTCCCCATCGTTCCGCATCCTCGAGCCAGGCGCCCAGCAGGAACTCCTTTCGTGTGCCCACCAGTGTGTCGAGATCGGTCAGGAGTGCGACGATCTCCCGCTCCGCCCTGCTGAGCCCAGTCCGATTCTTCTGCATGAACGCCTGCTCAAGCGCATTGACCATCGGGAGCCCGAGCGAGCCCAGGAGCTGGCGGGTGAGGTTCACCACGTCGTACTGATATGCGTCATTCCGACCCAAGTGGGGCTCCGCGTCAAGCAGGAGCTGGAGGGCGCGGACCAATTGGCTTTCATCATACGGCGCAATGGGTGAAGTGCGATACGCCACGCCCTTGCGATAGAACTGGGGCCGTTCAGCCAGGAACGTTCCAGTCTGCGGTGCGGAGCTGTAGGCGGTGGCGAGCAGGATCTGCCACGCACCCCATGCGGAGGAATCCGGCTGGCCGTAGCGGCGGATCACATAGTTGCGGACCCACGGTTCGAGGGGTGGGACGCTGTCATGCCAGGTCATGCCGAGGACGAAATCGGGGATGACCGGATTGTAGCCCAGTCCTTCCATCGTCATGCCGATGCCTTCCATGTGGCCGCGCTCGGGACTGGCGAGGGCAGCCTGGAGATTCTTCGCCATGGCTGGGAGGTCACCGCTCACGCTCACCTGCCCGCCGAAATTGTACAGCACGTTCCAGATCCACGGCTTGCCATAGAAAGCGTCGCGCTCGCTCCAGACCGGATGGCGGTCGCCGTAGAGGTCGAGCACCAGCATGCGGTCATCGGGGACGGCGCCCATGAGCGCGTGGGCTTCGGTTTCTTTCCAGAAGCTTGCCTGATAGTAGAGAAACCAGCCCTGCAGCACCCAGGTGGCGAGCGAGTCAGCGTCATGCATCGGCTGATAGATGGCGTGGCCCATCCCCGCCAGGAACGTGGAATCGTGCGTGGGCGGGTTGATCTCGTTGAACGGGTCAGCTGCGTAGACGTGATCGGTTCCGTACAGCTCGCGCTGCCGACTGATGAAGTCTCGGCCGATCTTCTGGAACAGCGTATCCTGCGGGTCGAGGAACCAGGTGCCGGAGAAGCCGGCGGACCAGTCGCCGGTCTGGTGAATCGTGGCCGAGGGAATCACCTCAGTGATGGACTTAGGTACATGGCCGGTGAAGCCCTGCAGCACCGGCGTCATGCCGAGCGCGCGTTCACGGGCCAGGATCTGCCGTTCGAGGGTGATGTGGCTGTCAAACCAGCTCTGCGGCAGCGGCCCGCCGAGGCCGTCGATGTTGCCCATCCAGCCCCAGGGGAAATAGGCCGGCCCCACGAGGAAGTTGCCGATCTGCGCGTCGCTGAAGCCGAGGTCACGGAGCACCAGCTGCCAGACTGCCTCCTGGCCGGTCACGGCGAGCGGGAGATTCACGCCCTTGAGCGCCATCCAGTCGATCATCTTCTCCCACTGCGGCCAGTCCCACCAGGCCATGGAGTAGGAGAAGGTGCAGTAGTTGAAGAAGTAGCGATAGCGGTACGGCGTCGTGACGCGGACTGGCGTGGTGACGGAAGGAAGTGGTGTGGGCAGCTGAATCGGGACCAGCGGATTGCTGACGTTCATGCCGGCCACGTTTTCGAGATACCAGTTGAGCGCCGAGGCAAGCGCCACGCCGCTGGAGCCGCGAAGGAGAACGGCGTCACCGCTGCTTTTCACTTCGAAGACGTCGAGGCTGTCCGACTGCGGAATGAGCTCGAGCGTGACGTGATCGGCCGAGGCGGGAATGACCCGCGCCACGAGCGCCCTGGCGGCTTCCAGTTGGGTGGAATCGCGGGACGACAGTGGGGTGGCCGGAAGCAACGCTGCCAGAAGGAGTGCGGTGATCACTCGGAGTCTTCCAGGATCATGGTGCCCTGCGCTGCCGCGAGATTCCAGCCATCGCTGCGGTGGACGTAGATATGGGTGTAGCGGCTCGCGGCCGCGAACGGAGTGTCGTCGAACGATCCACGCATGTCGGTGCGGCCGGTGATGATGGCGGTGGTACCATGCAGGCGCACAGTCACCTCCATCGGGGTCACCGGTGCAAACTTGAGCTGCCCCGATTCCATCAGCGCAAGGAGGGAAGCGCGCGAAATCTCCGCGCCACGAAAGACATCAATGAGGACAAAGTCATCGGTGAGCAAGTTGTCGAGCCCGGCGGTGTCGGCGCTCGCCAGCAGGCGGAAGAAATCTTCATCAGCGGCGCGCGCGCCTGCGCCTCGGTCGGATCGCATTGATGCTCCAAACTGGTCGCGGGTCATGGGTCGCTGGCTGTTGGCTGCTGGCTGCTGGCCATCAAATCCTGATCGAAGCGAAGGATCCGCCGAGACGTTTCCGGGATGGCGTCAAGCAGATCCTTCGCTCGCTGCACTCGCTCAGGATGAGGAATCCGGCAAAGTCCGTCGACAGCAGCCAGCGACCAGCAGCCAGTGACTCTCGCTTTGGGCATGGTTTCTGCCCCTCTTCCTCCCGGAACCAGAATTCCCCGGAGGAACCATGCGGGCAGCGTCGCTTCTCGGGCCGGTCTTCGCAATTCTCACTGCAACGGCCTGCAGCACAGTTGGTACGTCGTCGACCAGGCAGCCGGTACCGGAACCAGAGCCCTGGCGGACGCCAACGCGGGCATCGAGTGCGTCGGCCAGCACGGCCGCGACGCTGGGGATTCCTCCCGGCCACCTGCCGCCACCCGGACTCTGCAAGGTATGGATCCCCGGCACGCCGCCGGGGCATCAGGCCAAGGCGCGCAACTGCAATAATATCGAGCGGGTGGCACCGGCGGGCAGCTGGATCCTGTACCGGCCCAGTGAGGATCGGAAAGTCGTGAAGGTACAGGTGGTGGATGCTCGTCGCATGGGCGTCATCGTCCACCGCCGGATCTACGACGTGGCGCGAGGTACGCTACTGAGCGAGAGCTAGTCACGAGAGCACGAAAAAGTGCAAGGGCGGCTCTTGCAGCCGCCCACCCTTCCATCGCGCATGACTACCGCTCCGGTGTCGCTGATGATACCCCGTGCCAGAACGTGATCTCGGGCGGGCCGGCCAGGAATTCGAATGCCCGCCCGACAAACGCCGTGAGGTGTGGCGCCTGCATGTGCGGGCCGGTGTACGCCTCCTGGCTGGTCCAGTGCTCCACCAGCAGCAACTTTTCCGGTGCGCCGGTGTCCTGGTGCAGCCAGATCCCTCGGCACGCCGGCTCTTCCTTTACTACAGTATTGATGAGCTCGGTCAGCTCGCGCACCGCCGTCTCGGCCTTCCCGGCCTTCGCTTCGTAGCGGATGACAACCGTGACGTCACTTTTTTGCATCAAAGACCCCCTGGCCTGCCCGGATGCGATAGAGCGACACCGGCGTGTCGCCGTGCAGGAACTCCCGCTCGTGGCTCAGTCCCGCCTTCTCGAGCACACGCTGGGAGGCAATGTTAGTGGGCTGGGTGATGGCGACGAGCGTGGGAAGCTTGAGATCCTCAAGGCCCGACCGGACCAGCTCGGTTGCCGCCTCGGTCGCGAGGCCTCGACCCCACCACTCGGGATAGAAACCGTAGCCCACTTCAACTTCGTCCGATCCATCGACATCGAGATGCCGGATGACGGCGCGCCCGGCAACCTGTCCATCGCCCCGGTTCCGCACGATCCAGAGCCCGAAGCCGTGCTGCCGCCAGTGGGCGAGGTTGAACTCGAGGTACGCGCGTGACTCCGCCTCGCCCCGCAGCCCGCCCAGCGTCGCCATGACGCGTGGATCCCGGTGCATGCGATAGATCTCGTCATAATGATAGGGCGCGAGCGGCTCGCCCCTGAGACGGCTGGTCTCGAACGTCAGCTGCTGCATGGGCTCCCTGGATTCATGGCTAGAGCAGGGCCTTGATGGGTCGCACGAGCTTCTCTTCCAGCCGCTCCCGAAGCGGGCGCCGTGTCCACATCTCCAGCGAGTACGACGTGGCCTGCTGGAGATCTGTTTCGAACACCCTGGTCATGTCGGTCGCAAAGTTCACGTCATAGATGTTGAGGCTTGCCTCGTCATTGAGCCGGAACGAGCGCGGGTCAAAATTGGTGGACCCGACGGACACCAGTTCCCGGTCGATGATCAGCATCTTGGTGTGCAGCATGGTGGGCTGGTAGACGTGGATTTCCACGCCCGCGTCCAGCAGGTCGCCCCATTCCGCCTTGGACGCGATCCGCACCGTCGCCGAATCGATGTACGGTCCCGGCACGAGGATGCGCACGCGCACGTCGCGTTTTCGCGCGGCGACGATGGCCCGGCTCAGCAGTTCGTCCGGCACGAAATAGGACGCTGCGAGGTCGATGCTGTGCGCCGCCGCGGCGACACCCATCAGGTACATGAGGTGCATGCTCTCGCTGCCCCCCGCCGGCGAGGCAATGAAGAGGTGCGCATCGACGTCGCCCGCCGGCTGGAGCGGCGGGAAATACGTCGCGCCGTTCAGTACCTCGCCCGTGACCTTGATCCAGTTGTCATTGAAGGCGGCCTGCAGCTGCGCCACCGCTGGCCCCTCGATCCTGAAGTGCGAGTCGCGCCAGTGATCAGGATCCGTGGCCCGTCCCTGCCACTGGTCTGCGATACCCACTCCGCCGGTGAAGCCGATCCTGCCATCCACGACCAGGAGCTTCCGGTGCGTCCGGTTGTTCATGCGGCTCAGGTTGTACCAATGCAGCGGGCGATAACGCTTGAGCTGGACGCCGGCCTCTTCCATCCGCTCCAGCAGGTCCCGCTCCATCTTGATGCTGCCCAGCCAGTCCACCGTCACGTGGACCGGTATGCCGGCCCGCGCCCGTTCGGACAGCGCCTCGGTGAACGCCTCGCCAATTTCGCCTGACCAGTAGATGTACGTCTCGAAGGTGATGGAGACGCGCGCGGACCCGATGGCTTCCAGCATCGCGGGGAAGATCTCGTCGCCGTTCTGCAGCGCCACGACCCGGTTGCCGGCCACGATGGAAGGACCCAGCAGTACCGACATCTCGCGCCGGAATTGCGGATCCGCGATGCCGTAGAGGTGCGCTGTGCGCCGCTCCAGCCGCTTCTCCGGCAGGGCGAAATTCATCGCCGCCACGACCAGGAACAGGGTCGCAGCGGCGGTGATCAGGACGGTCCAGAACATGGCATTGCGGCTCCGGTCGGCGGCAGGTGTTGTAGATGCCGGCCGCGAAGGGCAGCCGTACGTCACATGTGGTGCGACTTACGACCCACGACTCAGGACTGCATTCTCGCGCCACAGCCCCGCAAACTCGCGCTTCAATGCCTCGACCTTCGGTACATCGTTATAGATAATGTAGGCCGAGTCAGGGTGTTTGACATAATAGTCCTGATGATAGCCCTCGGCCGGATAGAACCCGTCGAGCGGCTTGACCGTGGTCACCACCGGACCATCGAGCTTCCCGCTCCGATTGAGCCGGGCAATGTATTCCACCGCCACCGCACGCTGAACGGGCGAGGTATACCAGATGGCGGAGCGATACTGCGTCCCATGATCAGGTCCCTGACGATCGAGCTGGGTCGGATCATGTGCCACGCTGAAGAGCACGTCGAGGAGCTGTTGGTAACTCACCTGTGACGGGTCGTACTCCACCCGAACGGACTCGGCGTGACCCGTGCGACCGGTGCTCACCGTCTCATAATTCGCGTCGTCCGCCTTGCCGCCCGTGTAGCCTGACTCGGCGCGGATCACGCCCTTCACGTGCTCGAACACCGCCTGCACACCCCAGAAGCAGCCGCCGGAAAAGACGGCGACTTCGGTGGCGGGAGCAGGTTGTGGAGCGCCTGGCGCTGTGCGCTGTGCGTCTTGCGCTGAGCGCTGAGCGCTGAGCGCGGAGGCGCCGACAGCCATCAATACCGTCACCAGCCCTGCGAAACCTGCCCGTCCCGTCCGCCCCGTCATGGCTTCCCCTTTGCCTTCGTAAACAGCGCCACGTACTTGCCATACCCTTCGGCGTTGAGGCTATCAACCGGGATGAAGCGCATGGCCGCCGAGTTCATGCAGTAGCGGAGCCCGGTGGGCGCGGGGCCGTCGTTGAAGACGTGACCCAGGTGGGAATCCGCATGTGCCGACCGGATCTCAATCCGGTCCTCGAGTAGCTGGTGGTCTTCGCGGCGCGTGATATTGTGGGGCTCCAGCGGCTTGGTGAAGCTGGGCCAGCCGGTGCCCGAATTGAACTTGTCCAGAGAGCTGAAGAGCGGCTCGCCCGAGACGATATCCACGTAGATCCCGGCCTCGTGGTTGTTCCAGTACGCATTATGGAAGGGCTGCTCGGTGGCCTCGTGCTGGGTCACCTGGTACTGCAGCGGCGTGAGCCGTTGCCGCAGCTCGGCGTCACTCGGCTTTGAACTGCTCCGAGCGACCTGGGTGCTTCCAGTTCTTTGTGGCGGTGTCTGGCTCCGGGCCTGGCAGGCCGGCAGCAGCAATCCCGCACTGAGCAGGATCATGGCGGTTCGTTTGAGCATTGTTTCTCCTTGATGGCAAGCCGGGCAAGCCGGGCAAGCCGGGCGGGATCAGCGGGTAATCTTCGATTCTCGACCCCTCGACCCCTCGACCCCTCGACCTCTCGACCCCTCGACCCCTCGACCCCTCGACCTCTCGACCCCTCGACCTCTCGACCTCTCGACCTCTCGACCCCTCGACCTCTCGACCTCTCGACCCCTAATACTACGCCCAGCCCCCTCAAGTGGTTCACCCGCCCGTCCCACCTCTTGACAAAACCGGGTATGTGTTGAAATATCAGCACAGATGCGGCGCCGCTGGAGGGCCGCGAACCTGTTTTCCGGGAGTCCGAGCCTCATGCCCAAGCGCCCACCCATCGTGGACCTGAGCCGCCGTGAGCGGCAGGTCATGGATATCCTGCACCGTCGCGGCGAGTCCACCGTCGCCGAGATCATGCAGGCCCTCCCCGACCCGCCCACCTACTCGGCCGTGCGGTCCATCCTCCGGATCCTGGGCGAGAAGGAGCTCATCAGCCACAGGGAAGACGGGCCGAGGTACGTCTATTACCCCGCGCGTCCCACCGAGAAGGCCGGTGACGACGTGCTGGCCCACGTGGTCCGCACCTACTTCGCAGGTTCTCCGGAACAGGCGGTCACGGCGCTCCTCCGGATGTCCGATACCGACATGGACACTGCCGAAGTCGAGAGGCTCCGCCAGAAGATCCGTCGTGCACGCCTGAGCGAGAAGTAGGGGGTACCATGGCACTCTCCATTCTCGTGATCCTGCTCAAGATCACCTGTGTGCTGCTCATCGCGCTCTGCGCGACGCTGGCCATGCAGCGCGCATCGGCCGGGTCACGCCATCTCGTCTGGCTACTATCGCTGGGCGCGCTGCTCGTCCTGCCGGCCGTGGCAGTGTGGGCGCCGCTGGAGGTGGCGGTGTTGCCGCAGGCGGCCGAGACGGGCGAGATGGGCGGGATGGGCGTGATGGGCAAGATTGGCGTGGTGGACGCGGTGGATGCTCCGTCCATTCCTGCGACTCCCCCGGCAAGCGGGCCCGCCCCAGCAGGTTCGCCCATCCCGCCCATCCTGCCCATCCTGCTCGGCATCTGGGGAGTCGTCGCGGGACTCCTCGCCGCCCGCCTTCTCCTCGGCGCGCTTGCCGTTCGTCGCATCGTCCGCCGCGGCCAGCTGCTCGCTGACCCGACGTGGCAGACACCACTCTATGAGATTGCCGACCGCTTGGGGCTCGATGCCGCGCCTCGCCTGCTGCGCAGCAGTGACGTGAAGATGCCGTTCGCCGCGGGGCTCGCGAGGCCAACGATCGTCCTTCCCGCGGAGAGTGATGAGTGGAGCGCCGATCGCCGGAGCGCGGTGCTGGTGCACGAGCTTGGCCATGTGCGCCGGCGCGACCTTGTCGGCCACACGCTGGGCCGCATTGCCTGCGCGCTCTACTGGTTCCATCCGCTGGTCTGGACCGCGGCCCGGCGTCTCCGCGCCGAGAGCGAACAGGCCTGCGACGACCTGGCACTCACCTTCGGCGCCCGGCCAAGCGACTACGCCGAGCACCTGCTGGATATCGTCACCTGCGTACGTGATCACAACACGCCATCGGTTGCGCTCGCCATGGCGCACCGGAAGGAATTCGAGGGACGCATGCTCGCCATCCTGAATCCCGACCTGCGCCGCCGCGGCCCCACGCGCGCACAGGGCGCGTCTTATGCCTTCGCGCTCGCCGGCGTGGCGCTGCTGATCGGCGCGACCGTTCCGGTGCAGCGGGCGTCAACAGTCGACGGTCAACGGTCAACAGTCGGCGCGGGACTCGAGACGCGCGGCGCTGAGCGCCTGGCGCTGAGCGCCCAGGACAGCACGAGGCACGCGAGACAGGAGGCGCAAGACACCGAACCTGCCCCGCGTCCTGAGCCCAGCGTCCGACCCTCGACCCGCGACACTCGACTCTCGACGAACATCAGCACTCACATCTCCACCCGGATAAACCTCTCCGAGATCGTGAACCGGGCGCTCGGCGGCAAGGCCTCGCAGCTGGTGGGCGACACCGCCGTGGTGCGCGCGCTGATCGCGCGCCTTCAGGACGAGGACGCCAGCGTGCGGCAGGCTGCGGCGAATGCCCTGGGACAGATCGGCGATCCGATGGCCATTCCCGGGCTGGTCAACGCGTTGGGCGACCCCCAGCTGCGCGTCCAGGAAGCCGCGCTCGATGCGCTCTCGCAGTTTGAGCGCGGTGTGCCCGAGGCGCCGGTGCAGCGCATGCTGGCGTCCACCGATGCGGACATGCGGGAGCGGGCCGTCCAGATCCTGATGAGCATGCGCGCCAAGGCGGCGTTGCCGGCCATCACTGCGCTGGTTACTGATGCCGATGCGGACGTGCGCCAGAGCGCTATACAGGCCATTCAGGAGATGGGAGACCCGTCCGCGGCCGGCACCATCATGCCGGCGCTCGGCGACCGGGACGCGGACGTGCGCCAGGCGGCAGTGCAGGCGCTTGCCCAGCTGGGGGGGGCCATTCCCGATGCCACGCTCGACAAGTTGCTGCAGGATTCGGATGAGGATGTGCGCCAGGCGAGCGTGGAGTACATCAGCGAACGCCGCATCACCACCAAGACGACGCAGCTCATCCGCTTGCTCGATGATCCGAGCGGAGACGTGCGCCAGGCCGCAGCAGAGGCGCTGGCGCAGGTTCGGACGCCCGAGAGCCACGCAGCGTTGCGCCGTGCACTCACCAATGCGGATGCCGATGTGCGCCGGATCGCCGTCGAATATTTCGGCGAGAGTGGCGACCAGTAATGCGCGCGCTTCTGCTTCTTGTCGGCGTGATCGGCGCGGGATCGGCCGCGACCGCGGCGGGCATGCTGACGTCCGCGCACCGTGGCGCAAGCGTGGCCGAGTCAGGAATCCGGGACGAAAGCCGCCCCGGCCCTGATTCGGCTCGCGTCGCCATGCTGCTTGACGCCTTGTCCCGCACCGATCCGGCGCTCTGCGAGATGCTGAGCGACCAGATCGGCAACTTCTGGAACAGCAGCGGCGAATGGGGCATCGGCGAGTTGAATGACGCGAGGCCGGGCGTCCGGGCCGCGAAGGATTCCATCTCGGGCCAGGTCCGCGATCCCGCCGCCATTCGCCAGCTCGCTGCCCGGCTCTCCAGTGACGATCCGTGCGTGCGCCGCACGGCAGCCAAGATGCTGGGTGGCTCGACCATATCGGACCAGGAGCTTGGGAGGTTGCTCGATGATCCGTCGGTCCGGGTGCGCGAAGCGGCGCTCCTGGCCATCGGTCATGACGAGCGACCCTCGCTTCGGCCACGGGTCGAGCGCATGCTCCACAGCGACGACGTTGCGCTGGTCGCGATGGCGGCATGG
>DASTFH010000008.1:0-104662 GCA_035708725.1 Gemmatimonadales bacterium
GACAGCAGCGTGAGCTGGCCCTCATTCTCCTGCTCGGCATGTCGCTTGGCATCGCGGCCGCAATCGGCGGTGCAGGGGTCGTGGCTCGAGCGCTCACTCGACCAGTGGCGGACTTGCGCCGCTCGGCGCTGGCGCTGGGACAGGGGAAGCGTGCCGCGCTGCCGGAGGCAAGTCCACCGGTCGAGTTCGAGCCGGTGTTCGGCGCGTTCCAGCGCATGGCGTCGGACGTGCATGCGAGCCAGACCGCGCTGGAGGAGGCGCGTCACCGCACGGCTGCGGTGCTCGCCACGGTGACGACGGGCGTGGTGGCGTTCGATGGCTCGGGGCGGGTCATGATCGCCAACGCGCGCGCGCGTGCGCTCACTCGCTCCGCGCTGCAGGAGGGCACGCCGCTCGGCGATGCGTTCGGGGGCGACTGGGAGGCGGTGCGGTCAGAGATCGAGCAGTATGTGCGGCTCCCGTTGCCCGGTGGCGAGGCGCGCGAATTCACGGTGGGTGAGCAGCGCCTTGCCGTCGAGATGGCTCCCTTGGGCAGCGAGCTGAATGGGGTGGTGGTCGCGCTCAATGACGTGACCGAGTTGTCACGCGCCGAACGGGTGCTGGCGTGGGGCGAAATGGCTCGGCAGGTGGCGCACGAGATCAAGAACCCGCTGACGCCCATGCGGCTCGGCATCCAGCACCTGCGGCGCGTGCACGCGGACCGGCGCGCAGATTTCGATCAGACGCTCAACGAAACCGCGGACCGCATTCTTTCGGAAATCGACCGGCTCGACACCATCGCCCGGGCCTTCAGCCGATTCGCGGCGCCGGCGGGCGACACCTTGCCGGTGGAGCGCGTGGATCTCTCGGCCATCGCGGCCGATGTGGTGCAGCTCTATCGCCTCACGGCCGATGGTGTCCGGGTTCGGCTCAGTGCCGACGGTCCCGCCTGGGGGGGCGCTCGCCGCGACGAGGTGCGCGAGGTGCTGGTCAACCTGCTGGAGAATGCGCGCGAGGCCGGAGCCCGCGAAATCGAGGTTCGGGTCGCCGGATATGGTTTTGCCGTCGAGGACGACGGCGCGGGCATGTCGGCCGACACGGCGTCACGGATCTTCGAGCCGCGCTTCTCGACCAACACGAGCGGATCGGGACTAGGGCTCGCGATCGTCAGGCGACTGGTGGAGAGCTGGGGCGGTTCGGTTGCGGTCGAAAGCGAGCCGGGGCGGGGGACGGTGGTGCGGGTGAGTGCTGGAGTGCTATGAGAGGTCGAGAGGTCGAGAGGTCGAGCCAAGACTTGACCCCTGACCCCTTGACCCCTCGACCTCTATGGCACCCCATGCACAGCGAAGATCCCGAGCGCTTCACTGGCATCGAGCGTCTCCCGTTCCAGCAGCGCTTCACCCAGGGCTTCCAGTGCTGACCGGTGCAGCCGCACGGTTTCCAGCGCCTGGGCATACAGCCGATCGAGCAAGCCGCGCACTTCACGGTCCATGAGCGCGCGCACCTCTTCGCTGGGCGGCGCGTCGGGGTCGTAGACCATGAGACCGGCGGTCTCGCCCATGCCAAGGTTGTAGATCATCTCTCGCGCCACCCGGGTCACATGCTGCAGGTCGCTGCGCGCCCCACTGGTGATCTGGTCGGGGCCGAAGATCACTTCTTCGGCCGCACGACCACCGAGCCCCTTGAGGATCTGGCCCTCGAGATAGCGCCGCGAATGGAGGTGCCGGTCGGCATCGGGCGAGAAGAACGCCACGCCCATGGCTTCGCCGCGGGGCTGGATCGTGACTTTGTGGAGCGGATCGTCCGGGCATCCGACGACGCCAAGCAGGGCGTGCCCTGATTCATGCATGGCGACGAGGCGCCATTCGTGAGCACTCGCGGTCAGCCCTTTTCGTTCCTTGCCGAGGAGCACGCGATCGCGCGCGGCCTCGAAGTGTTGCCATGCAACCGTCTCCGAGTCCTCGCGCGCCGCCACGATGGCGGCCTCGTTGAGGAGATTGGCGAGGTCCGCGCCGCTGGTCTGCGGCATGAGCCGCGCGAGCCGTGACAGGTCCACGCCGCCGGCCACCGGGACTCGGCGCTCCCGGACATGCAGGGACAGAATTGCCTCACGCTCGGGTGCAGTTGGCAGGGGCACACAGATGGAGCGGTCGAACCGGCCGGGGCGAAGCAGCGCCTTGTCGAGGTCGTCCGGACGGTTGGTGGCGGCAATCACCACGACGTTGTCATGGCCGGAAAACCCATCCATCTCGACCAGCAGCTGGTTCAGCGTGCGGTCATCCTCATTATGGGCGCGGTTCCGGCCGCGACGGCCGCCCAGGGCGTCAATCTCATCGATGAAAATTACGCCGCCCTTCTTGCGCGCCTTCCGGAAGAGCGACTTGATGCGCATGGCGCCGAGGCCCACGATGAACCCGGTGACTTCGGAGCCGGAGATCGTCCAGAAGGGGACTCCCGCTTCGCCGGCGACCGCGCGTGCCATCAGCGTCTTGCCAGTGCCAGGCGGGCCGTAGAGCAGGATACCGCGAGGCGTCCGTGCACCGACGCGCTGGAAGCGCTCGGGATCGCGAAGCGACTGCACGACTTCCTTGAGCTCGCTCTTGGCGCCGCCGTTCCCGGCCACCTGCTCGAACGTCGTCTCTGAATGGGCTCGCTCACCGAGATCGGAGCTGCCCCCGCCAAAACCGGCGTTGCGTCGGAGCACGATCGAGCCGGCAATCAGGAGGCCGAGGGCAAACGTGACGGCCAGATAGGGCGCGGCGCCCTGGCCCGCCGGATGGAAGCGCACGACGGCGCCGGCCTGCATGGCTCGGGCAACGAGATCGTCGGCGTTGGCCCCGGTGTAGACTGCGTTGCTCCGGGTCCCCGCCTCCCACAGCGTGACCGACTGGCCAGGCGTCACGATGACCGAGTCCACCCCGCCGGAGCCGAGCTGCGTGAGCACCGTCGAGTAGGGGATGGTCCTGCTGGCATGCAGGTTCTGGAACGCGCGCACGGCGACGGCCGAGGCCGTGATGGTGGCGATAACTGCCAGCGTGCCGATGGCGAGGCTTCGTGACAATGGAATGCGACGCTTCACTCGGTCAGATCCTGCAGCGGCAGATTGCCAGCTTCGATGAGGGTGAGATATGCCAGGCGGGTGCCAGGCATGACGCTTTCATAGGCGGCGAGGAGGCGCCCGCGGTGCTGCGCGTCGGGGCCGCGCTGGGACGCGCGCCAGAACTGCACTGCGTGCGCCAGCGCCTCGGCGGCGTGCTCGTCAGCATCACCAAAGCCATAGCGGGTGGAGTCAGTGAGCGCCGGAAGTTCGGCCAGCAGTCGGGTGCCCAGGGCCTGGTGTCGAGCCATCCAGTGGTGGCTCAGCTCGTGGAGGAAGGCGTGCTGGAGCTGCGCGTCGCTGAAGATAGCGGATGGTGCCAGGGCCACCGAATCGCGGGAGCGGATGTACTCACCGATGTGACGCGCTTCCCGGCCCGCGGGGCCGACCAGTCCGACCGGTCGGCTGGGCGCGCCGAGGATGGCGCGCGCAGAATCGGCGAAGGCGCTCGAGGTCAGTTCCTGGATGATCGCCATGCCTTCGCGGTGCTCCAGCGCCAGCGGGCTGCTGGGCGCGGCACGCCAGGCGAGCGTCGACCGGGTGCTCAGCGGCTGGGCCGATGGGCCAAACCAGCTCACGCGGACAATCTGGGTGGTGAGCGCGGTGATCAAGAACGCCATCGAGGCTGCGACCGTGCGCATCCACCCGTCCAGGGACGGAGCTCGGCGATCGGTTTCCTGAAGCGAAGCGGACATGGCGTTCAAGGTCGAAGAGCTCTGAAAGGGGGTGCTGTACAGCTTCTGTGCAGAAAGCGGGCCGTGCTGACGCGCGGTGGTAAGTAGTTGTGACGTGTCGTGATGCAACCGAAGGGCTGTTCAGCAGGAGTCGTCCGGGCTCGCACCCCGCGAGGCGGGGGCGCGCAACGCCAATGAAGCAGAATGCACCGCTCCGCGAGAATGTGGTACCGCAGTTGGCGCCACTGTCGCACAGCTTAGCACTGTCTCGTTTCCGGACGGCTCATGCTGGCTCGTATCCGGTCCGCCGCGGTGCTGGGGGTGGACGCCTACCTGATGGACGTGGAGGTCGACATCGCGAGCGGCATGCCGTCGTTCGCGACCGTGGGATTGCCGCAGGGCGCGGTGAAGGAGGGGCGCGAACGGGTCAATGCCGCGCTTCAGAACGCCGGCTTCGCCTTTCCGCTTCGGCGTATCACCGTGAACCTCGCGCCAGCCGATATCGTGAAGAGCGGTTCTGCTCTCGACCTGCCGATTGCCCTCGGGATCCTGGTGGCCAGCGGCCAGGTGAGTGGTGAGTTGCTGGAAGGCTTCATCGCCTTGGGCGAAGTCGGGCTGGAGGGTGATCTCCGGCCGGTTCGCGGTGCGTTGTCCATGGCACTCCGGGCGCGAGTCGCGGGATGCAAGGGCGTCATTCTCCCGTCCGCCAACCTCGCTGAGGCGTCCGTGGCAGAGGGCATTGAAGTCCTTGGAGCGGACACTCTCATGGATGTCTGTGACTGGCTCGAGGGCCGGGGGGACGGACTCAAGCGCCAGCAGGTGGACCTTGCGGCGCTGATGCGAGCGCGCGCGCATGACGTGGTGGATTTTGCCGACGTCCGGGGACAGGCAGGGGCGAAGAGAGCGCTGGAGATTGCTGCTGCGGGTTCGCACAATCTGATACTCGTCGGCCCGCCCGGCGCCGGGAAAACCATGCTTGCCCGCCGGCTTCCCACGATCCTTCCATGCATGTCGCTTGATGAAGCGCTGGAGACGACCAGGATCCACAGCGTGGCGGGCACCCTGCCGGCCGGCCAGTCGCTGTGTGCCGTGCGGCCCTTTCGGGCACCGCATCATACCATCAGCGATGCCGGGCTCATTGGCGGCGGCTCCAATCCGCGGCCGGGCGAGGTGAGCCTGGCGCACGGTGGGGTGCTATTCCTGGATGAATTGCCGGAGTTCAGGAAGAATGTGCTGGAGGTCCTGCGACAGCCGATGGAGGATGGTGTCGTAACCCTTTCACGGGCCGCCATCAGCCTGACGTACCCCGCGCGCTTCATGCTGGCGGCCGCCATGAATCCATGCCCCTGTGGGCACCACGGTGACCCGGCCCATGCCTGCCGCTGCGACGCCCAGGCCATCGAGCGCTACCTCTCCCGGGTGTCGGGCCCGCTGCTGGACCGGATCGATATCCACCTGCACGTGCCGGCGGTGGCCTACCGGGAACTGGCTGGGCTCGAGCCGGAGGAGCCCAGTGCCGCGGTGCGCGGGCGGGTGGAGGCGGCGCGCCAGCGCCAGCGGGAGCGCTTCCGCGAGCGGCCCGGCATCTACGCGAATGCTCACATGGCGCCGCGCGATCTCCGTCACTGCTGTCAGCTGGGGGAGCGGAGCGAGCAACTGCTCAAACTGGCGATGGGTCGGCTGGGACTCTCGGCGCGGGCCTACCACCGGATCATCAAGATCGCGCGCACCATCGCGGACCTGGCAGGCGAAGCAGACATCCAGGCGCCGCACGTGGCGGAGGCCATTCAGTACCGAACGCTCGACCGGCGGCGCGAGGCGGCGTAGAGACGGTCGCGGGTCGCGAGTCGCGAGTCGCGAGTCGCGAAGGTAACGGCGCACAGCGCACAGCGCACAGCGCACAGCGCACAGCGCATAGCGCACCGCTCACCGCTCATCCAGAAACCGCTCGCGCTGCTCCGGTGTCGGCAATACGCACGCTGGGCCGGCCAGCGCATGTCGATGTCGAGCGATCAGGTCGTAAAGCCAGTCACGGAATGCGCGCGGCAGCAGCCGGCCGATGGCGGCGGGCACCTGCCATGCCCCGCCGATGTAGCGCCAGACCTCGAGCACCGCAGCTGAGCGAGTCCAGAGCCTTGCAGAGTGGGTATCGTCGGCTTCTTCGTACCAGATTACCGAATCCAGTGCATGAACTTCCCGACTGACCCCAGGTGTGGCGGCGGCGTGCGCGCCTTGCAGGCTCGCAAAGCGCAGCGTCCGCTTCTGCTGCTCGTGCGCGAGTACCCACTGCACGCTTCGCGCACAGAGCCCGCAGTTGGCGTCATAGAAGAGGATGGGCATCGCAGGGAAAGCTAAGCGCTGTGAGCTGTGAGCCGTGAGCCGTGAGCCGTGAGCTCAGAGCCTGGGCTTCGAGCCCTGAGCCCCAAGCCCTGACCATAAGCCCCCCCTCTGTCGCGTTCTCCCGTCGCGCCATACCTTCAGGCTGGACCCACGTCTGGCAGGAGACTCCGAGCGATGACTACCGGCGAATGCGCGGCGAAGGTTACGACCCGGAAGCCGCGCGACAGCGAGATCGATGTCCACGGCCTGACCCATCAGGGAAAGGTCCGGACCTCCAACCAGGATCACTTCCTCATTTGCTCGCTCGAGCGCGAAGTGCGGGTCCGGCTGTCAAGCCTGCCGAACAACTCGCCGCTCACCGAGCGGGGCGAACGGCTGGCCTTCCTGGCCATGGTCGCTGATGGGGTGGGCGGCAGTGCCAAGGGCGAGGAGGCCAGCCGGCAGGCTCTGGAGCGGGTGACGCGCTACCTGACGCAAAGCATCCAGTGCTACTACACTGCGGACGCTGACAATGAGTCCGACTTTGGCGCCACGCTGACCGAGGCCGCGATGCAGGTGCACGAGGACATCATCCGCACGACCGCGCAGGATCCCGAGCGGCGCGGCATGGCGACGACGCTCTCCCTCTGGCTCGGTGTCTGGCCGAGGATCTACCTCCTGCAGGTGGGCGACAGTCGCTGCTATCTCCTTCGCGACGGTGCGCTGCGCCAGATCTCGCGAGACCAGACAATGGCGGCCGAGCTCGTCGACCTCGGCGTGCTCAAGCCGGCCGATGCACCCCATTCGCGCTGGGCCAGCATGCTGTCAAGTTCGATCGGCGGGAGCCAGACGGCGCCGCAGGTGACCAGGTATGAGCACCGATGGGACGACGTGCACCTGCTGTGCAGCGACGGCCTGACGCGCCACGTGCCGGACGAACGCATCAAGGAGCGACTCGAAGCCATGTCGTCAAGCCGTGAGGCTTGTGAGGGACTCCTGCAGGATGCGCTCGATGCCGGCGGCAGCGACAACATCAGCATCATCGTGGGACGCGCCCGCCAGATGGCCTGACGCGTACTCCGTCCCGTTGCTGTCGCTTGCGCCGGCGACGGGATCAAATCACGTTGCAGGCATGACTACCACAATGGATGCTGTCCCAGGCAGGAGCCGCTGGCTCCTGGCGCCGGCGTTCCTGCTCCTGATCGCCGGCTGCACAGTCGTTCCTCCCTCCAGCGACGCCGACCTGATCGTCACCGCCGGTCACATTTACACCGCCGATTCCTCCAGGCCGACGGTAGAGGCCTTCGCGGTGCGCGGGGGGCGCTTCGCCTACGCCGGCTCACGCGACAGCGCCCTTGCATTGCGAGGCAAAGGGACGCGTGTGCTGGACCTCGGGGACGCGACCGTCGTGCCGGGCTTGGCCGATGCTCACGCCCACCTCACCGATCTCGGCTTCTCCCTTCAGTCGGTGGACCTGCGCGGTCTGGACAGCTACGCCGAAGTGGTTCGTCGAGTCGCCGAGCGGGCGAGGGCCATTCCCAAGGGGCGATGGATCACCGGGTACGGCTGGGACCAGAACCGGTGGCCCGGCAAGCGATTCCCGACCTCGGCTGCGCTCGACAGCGCGGTTCCGGATCACCCCGTGTTGCTCGATCGCATTGACGGACATGCGGTGCTGGCCAACCGGGCTGCGATGCAGGCGGCAGGCATCACGTCGCAAGTGAAGGATCCCGATGGGGGGCGGATCGAGCGCCTGGCCGGCGGCGTGCCGTCGGGAGTGTTCGTGGACAATGCCATGGCGCTGGTTCGGCGGGCGGTGCCCGCGCCCACCGACGACGAGATACGCTCTGCCCTGATGGCTGCTGCGCAGGACGTGAACCGATGGGGACTGGTCTCCATCCAGGACATGGGCGAGCCCCGCCGGAACATCGAGCAGATCGAGGCGCTGGCCAGGGACGGGAAGCTCCCCATCCGGGCCTACGTAATGATCGCGGATGATTCGGCCGACCTGGCCCACTACTTTGAGCGCGGGCCGCAGGCCGGTCTTTATGATGGCCACGTCTGGATTCGCGGCATCAAGCTGTATGCGGATGGCGCGCTGGGCTCGCGCGGGGCTGCACTGCTCGCGCCCTACGCGGACGATCCGGGCAATCGCGGGCTGCTGGTTTCGTCCGAGCAGCACCTGGAACAGCGGACCGAGGACGCGTTGCGCCACGGCTTTCAGGTGAGCACGCACGCGATCGGCGACCGCGGCAACCGCAATGCACTCGACGCGTACGAGGCGGCGCTCAAGGCGGTACCGACGCCGGACGCACGGCTGCGCGTGGAGCACGCACAGGTACTGTCACCAGCGGACATTCCGCGCTTTGCGAAACTCGGTGTCATTCCCTCGATGCAGGCGAGCCACCAGACCAGCGACATGCCCTGGGCCGAAGACCGGCTGGGCCCGGAGCGCGTGAAGGGTGCGTATGCATGGCGATCGCTGCTCGAGACGGGTGTCATCATCCCCAACGGCACCGACTTCCCCGTGGAACAGGTGAATCCGTTCATCACCTTCCACTCGGCCGTCTCCCGGCAGGACTCAACCGGACATCCGCCAGGCGGATGGTATCCCGACCAGCGCATGACCCGCGACGAAGCGCTCAAGTCCATGACCATCTGGCCCGCGCACGCGGCCTTCCAGGATTCGGTCATGGGATCGATCTCGAGAGGGAAATACGCTGATTTCACCGTGCTCGACCAGGACATCATGACGGTCCCGGCCGACCGCATTCAGAAGACCCACGTCGTTGCCACCTACCTCGGAGGCACGCCGGTTTACCAGCAAGCCGCAGCCGCGCCGGATCCGACCCCGTGATGGCGGGTGTTCACGATACTTGATTGAGGGAGCAGCACCATGGCAGGGAAGAAAATCATTGCGGTTGCCGGGGCAACCGGTGCACAGGGCGGTGGACTGGCGCGCGCCATCCTGGCTGATCCGAACGCTTCGTTCCAGCTCCGGGCGCTCACCCGCGACCCCGGCTCCGACAAGGCACGGGCACTGGCCGCCCAGGGCGCTGAGGTGGTCGCCGCTGATGTGGACGACCCTGATAGCCTCGCGCGGGCGTTCGACGGCGCCTATGGCGCGTACTGCGTGACGTTCTACTGGGCGCACATGTCGCCCGAGCGGGAGAGGGCCGAGGCGGCCAACCTTGCGCAGGCGGTGCACGCAGCGGGCGTCGAGCACGTGATCTGGTCCACGCTGGAAGACACCCGCCGGTGGGTGCCGCTCCCGGACCATCGCATGCCGACGCTGATGGGCCAGTACAAGGTGCCGCACTTCGACGTGAAGGGCGAGATGGATCAGCGCTTCTCCGAACTCGGCGTGCCGGTCACCTTCCTGCTCGCGTCATTCTACTGGGACAACTTCATCTACTTCGGATCGGGTCCCAAGCGGGGGGCCGACGGCACGCTGGCCCTCACACTGCCGATCGGAGACGCGAAGATGGCGGGCATCGCGTCGGATGACATCGGGGCAGTGGCGTATGGCATCCTGAAGCGAGGCCGGGAGATGATTGGCCAGCGGATCGGCGCCGCCGGTGAGCATCTGACCGGGAGCGAAATGGCGGTAGCCATGTCGCGCGCGCTTGGTGAGACCGTCCGCTACAGCCCGGTTACTCCCGAGGTCTACCGCAGCTTCGGCTTTCCCGGCGCGGACGATCTTGGCAACATGTTCCAGTTCTACGATGAGTTCGAGGAGGTCTGCAACGAGGTGCGGGACGTGGCGCGCTCACGGCAGCTGGCGCCCGGCCTGAAGACGTTCGATCAATGGCTCGCGCTTCACGCGCGGGAGATTCCGCTGGGCTAGTGGATACTCGGACAGACAGTTGGACAGATCGCGTGGGCTGCTACCCCGCGCTGCGATAGCCCTGTTGCTTCAACTGTCCAACTGTCCATCCGTCCCACTGTCCAACTACTCATCTACCTCCACCGAAACAACCTCAACGCAACGACGAACGGTACCACGAGCCAGCCCAGCAGGAGCAACAGCTCGCCTGATACCGTCGTAAGCGACGCTCCGCGGAGCATGATCGCACGGAGGGCGTCCACCGTGCCGGTGAGCGGCAGCGCCTGGATGAAGGGCTGCAGCGCCTTCGGAAAGTTGGCGGCGGAAAAGAACACGCCCGAAAAGATCCACATCGGCAGCATGACGAGGTTAGCCAGTCCCGACACCGCCTCCACCGTGCGGGCGCGCGAGGCCACCAGCAGGCCCATGGCGCTGAACGTCAGCGCGGCAATCAGGCACACGACGCCGAGAGCCACGAGCGATCCTCGCACTGGAACGTCGAAGACCAGCGCGCCAAATCCAACCAGCGCGCCCACTTCGATCACCAGGAAGAAGAGTCTCGACAGCAGGAACGACATCAGGTACTGCGCGCGCGACATGGGCGTGGCGACCAGGCGCTTGAGCAGTTTCTGCTTCCGGGCCGTGACCACTGCAAAGGCGATGGACCAGATGCCGCTACCCATGAGATTGAGGCCCAGCAGGCCCGGGATGAAGAAGTCGATATACCGTGCGCCACGCTCGCTGATGGTGGACTCGCTGACTGGCAGCGGATTCACCCGGCCGGCACCACGCTGGACTGCATTATCGACGAGCAGCCGAGCGGTGCGGGCATCGGGCCGTGATGGGTCAAAACGATACTCCACGCCGCCGTTCGCGCCGGGCGCCACGACCACGGCCACGTCGGCGTTGCGCAATGCCTGGGCTCCGGCGCGGTCATCCGTGATTCGTACCGCGCTCAGGCCAGGGACTGAGTCGAGCGACGCCGCAACTGCCGAGGGCAACGACTGCAATACCCCTATGCGAATGGATTCTGGGGCGCGGTTGCGGAAGGCAATGCCAAGACCAAGCGCCAGCAGCAGCGGAAACCCGAACACCCAGAACAGGGCTTCGGGCTCGCGAACGAACTCCTTCAGCCGTACCAGGGTGAGCTCGATCAATGCGGGCCGTACCGGCGCGCGTTGTCCCGCGTCAGGCATCGCGCAGCGCTCGCCCGGTCAGCGACACGAAGACATCTTCCAGCGTCGGGAGATGGGTGCGGAGCTCGGACAGCGTCAGGCCCCGCCGGTCCAGCTCGGCGAGCAGCGTGGGAATGGCTTCATGTGTGGCGGCGACAGGCAGTTCCCACCCTGTGCCGGTAGCGCGCGGCGGCTGGGTGGCACGCACGGCCTCGGCGACCGCACCGAGTGCAGCGGCGTCCAGTGCTTCGGTCGCCCCCTCCACCGCGAAGGAGACAATCTGCTCGGCGCCCAGTCCGGCGATGAGCTGGCGCGGCGTCCCGAGCGCGATGTTCCGGCCATGGTCGACGATGGCCACCTGGTCACACAGGCGTTCGGCCTCGTCCATGTAGTGCGTCGTGAGCAGGATGGTGCGGCCCGTGACCTTGAGCTGTTCGACCAGTTCCCACACTTGCCGGCGAGCCTGCGGATCCAGGCCGGTCGTGGGCTCATCGAGGAACACCAGGTCGGGGTCGCCAACCAGCGCGCAGCCGAGTGCCAGCCGCTGCTTCTGGCCGCCCGAAAGCGTCCCGACGCGCGCTCGGCGCTTTTCTTCCAGCTGCACCAGCGCAATCACGTCCTGAATGTCCCGGCCCCGACGGTAGAAGCTGCGGAAAAGGCGGAGGGTCTCCTCGACCGTGAGCTTCTCGGAGAGCTGGGTCTCCTGCAGCTGAATGCCGAGGCGCTGGCGCAGCTCGTCACCATGGTCGGGCCAGGTGCGGCCGAGCAGCTCGACGTCGCCCGTGTCGGGCTCGGTGAGGCCCTCGCAGATTTCGATCGTGGTGGTCTTGCCGGCACCGTTGGGTCCCAGCAGGCCAAAGCATTCTCCTGGCGACACCTCGAGATCGAGGCCATCGACCGCGACGACGTCGCCGAAGGTCTTGCGCAGTCCGCGGACCCGAAGGGCGAAGCCCGTTGGCGCGAGCGGGGTGATTGCAGTCATGGCGGAGGAAGATATCCGGAATTGGCAACCACGAAACCTTTCGGACCGTCAGGGTGTCAGACTGATATTTGACGACTCTCGTTGGGAGAAAACCATGAACCGACGTGTCCAGGCCACCCTCCTGCTGCTGCTGACCGCCAGCTGTGGGGGCGAGCGCCCCGCGACCGTTGCCTGGCGGGCGGAACGTGATACGGCGGGCGACACCATTATTGTCCGGACCCTCTCCGGCAGCGTCTGGGCCCAGCCGAGGACACTGGTGGAGCGCGCCTCCGTGGGGAAGGCGGACGGCGACGACGTGGACCTGCTCGGCGGGTTTCGTGCGATCGCCGTAGCGCCGGATGGCTCGATTTATGTCTCCGACGGCGGGCCGGTGCTGCGAAAGTACGCCGCCGATGGGCATTACCTCGCAACCTTCGGACGAAAGGGTGGGGGGCCGGGCGAGTACGCCAATCCCGATGGCGGGCTCGCCGTTCTATCCGATGGACGCGTGCTCATTCGTGATCCGGGCAATGGACGCATCACGGTGTTTGACTCCAGCGGGACGTACCTGACGATGTGGCGGATTCCGGCCGGATTCTTCACGAGCCGGAAGCTGTTCACCGATACTGCCGGACGCGCGCTGACATGGGTTGTCGTGGATCCCGACAAGCCATTTGAGGAGCGCCGGACTGCACTCGAGCACATTGGCGATTCAGGCGCCGGCGACACAGTCATCGCTCCGACGTGGGACGTGACTGAAGCCAACGTATCGGGCCAGAGCAAGAACATGACGAACATCAGCAGCGTGCCGTTCACTGCCGAGGCCAAGTGGACATTCAGCGCACTCGGCTATTTCGTTGGCGGGGTCAACGATCGGTACCACATCACTCTCTACCGGTCCGGCAGGCCGCTCACGATCGAGCGCACCGTATCGCCAGTCCCCGTGGAGTCGGCCGAAGCGGCGGAGAAGAAGGCATCGATAACCAGGCAGTTTCAGCAGAACTTTCCGTCGTGGAGCTGGAACGGGCCGGACATTCCGGACACCAAACCGCTCTTCACCGAGATTTTTGCCGGCGATGATGGGCGGATCTGGGTGCAACTCTCGCAGCCAGGACATCCGGCGGAAGCCGATAACCCGTCGGATCCCCCCGAGTGGAAAGAGCCTGTCGTATTCGATGTCTTCGAGGCTGATGGCAGATATCTTGGGCAGGTGTCGGCGCCGGAAGGTTTCCTGCAATATCCTTCACCGGTCTTCCGGGGCGATACCATCTGGGCCGGCTTCGAGGATGCGGATGGGGTGCGGTATGTGAAGCGGTTTGAGGTTGGCGCTGAGCGCTGAGCGCTCGGCATTCGGCTTTCGCCTTCAGCTTGCAGCCAGGTACCCCCATGCGTCACTCGGCTCCGCTGCCATCGTGGGCGCTCCTCAGCGTCCTCCTCCTGCTGGCAGGTGGCAGGCCTGGCGCTGACGTGCGAAGTCGAATTGCTGACGAGCGCATCCTCGCGAACGACAATCGCTCGCCCGCGGGCATCATGAGTCATGATACGCTGGTGCTGCAGCTCGAACTCCGCCGAGGGCGCTGGTATCCTGGCGCCGATTCCGGGCCGAGCGAACCGGTGCTGGCGTTCGCCGAGGCGGGAAAGCCGCTCACCATCCCAGGACCTCTCCTCCGGGTGGCCCACGGCACGCCCGTGCGGGTCGTCATCCGCAACACCTTGCCGGATTCGACCCTCATCATGCATGGCCTCCATGCGCGACCGGCCGGCCCGCCCGGCCCGGCCGATACGGTGCAGGTGGCTGGGGGCGCCGAGCGTGTGGTCAGCTTCAACGCGGGCGTGCCAGGGACTTACTACTACTGGGCAAGCGTTTCCGGGGCCACCATCGAGGACCGGACTGGGGAGGAGAGCCAGCTGTACGGCGGGTTTGTGGTCGACTCCGCGCACGCCCGGTCGCTCGATCGCATCTTCGTGCTCGGCACCTGGCACGAAGAGCCCGACACGACCGGACCCAAGCCATGGCTTCCGCGGGACATGATGGTGATCAACGGGAAATCATGGCCCTACACCGAGCGCTTCGCTTTTGCCGAGGGCGACACCGTGCGCTGGCGCTGGCTCAACCCCTCCGCGGACGCGCATCCGATGCATCTGCACGGTTTCTACTTTGACGTGGAGAGCCGGGGCGACGGCGCAATGGACAGCGTCTACACAGCAGAGCAGCGCCGGCAGGCCGTCACCGAGCTCATGCTTCCGGGCGGCACGATGGCCATGCAGTGGGTGGCGGCGCGTCCGGGAAACTGGCTGTTCCATTGCCATTTCGGTTTTCACGTCTCGCACTACTTGTCGCTGCGCGAGGTCGCGGATCCCAGCGATCCCGATTCGCCCGACCAGGTGGGCCACACTGCCGCTTCCATGGCCGGTCTGGTGCTTGGCATAACAGTAAACGGCAAGCCAGCATCGGCATCGGTGGCGCATGTGCCGGTCCGGCACATCCGTCTCTTCATGCAGGCGCAGCGCGTGCAGGACAAGTCGCCCGCGCATCGGTACGCTTTCGTGGAACAGCAGGGCCCCCGGCCGCCTGCGCCCGACTCGGTTCCCGAGGGCACCCATCCGCTGGTGCTCAGGCGAGGCGAGCCTGTCGTCATCAGCATAGTGAATCGACTGCCCTATCCCAGTGCGGTGCACTGGCACGGCATCGAGCTGGAGAACAGCGATGCGGATGGTGTGCCGGGCTGGAGCGGCAGCGCCGCCCACCCGATGCCCGTGGTCATGCCCGGCGATTCGATGACCGTCACGTTCACGCCGCCGCGGGCCGGCACTTTCATTTATCACTCTCATTCCAACGAGGGCTTCCAGATTGCGGCCGGCCTTGCCGGCCCGCTTCTCGTGCTCGACGACCATCAGCGGCTCGACAGCAATGCGGACCACACGATCCTCATCAATCAGGGATTCGACGAAACGGGGAGAGTCAACGGCCGGTCGACACCGGACACGCTGCGCCTCAGCATGGGCAAGGTGCATCGCCTCCGATTGGTCCAGATCGCGCCTGACTGGCGGGTGATCGTTTCGCTCGAAGGCACCTCAGGCACGGCGGCCTGGCGTGCGGTCGCCAAGGACGGGGCAGACCTGCCAGTCCAGCAGGCGACTGTGCGCCCCGCTCGCGTCCTGATGGGGTCGGGAGAGACCGCAGACTTCACGCTCAAGCCGGAGCATCCCGGCCGCATGACGCTCACGGTGGCGACCCAGCTCAAGGGCTGGCGGGTGGACGTGCCCGTGGTGGTGAGCGAATAGGGATGAGGAATCGACGGCACGTGCGCCACTGCCGATGCCGCCGAGCATCAGAAGGGGAAGCCGTCGCGCCGGAGCCCCTCGAGCATCAATTCGGCGATGGCCCAGTCGAGCGGACTGTCAATATCCACCGACCGGCTGGCGGGCACCACATGCGCCGCGATCCGGTCACCGTAGAATCGGTTTTCCTGCAGTAACATGTCGCGTCGCGAGACGTAGGCGGCGCCGCTGCGTCGATAGGCCGGAGGCAAGTCCTGCCGGCGCAGCCCCTCGGGTTCGGGCAGGCAGTACGGGTGGAGCAGGCGGCGGTCCAGTCGCTTGGCCTTGATCGGATGCGCTGAGGGCACCACTTCGCAGACTGCGACGCCGCTGTCGGCACCGGTTTCGAGCAGCGCGGCAACTGTCCCGTCGATGTCTTCCGGCAGGCGGAACGGCGAGGTCGGTTGCAGTGTCACGACCAGATCGTAGCGCCGACCCCGCTGCGCCTCCATCTCGCGCAGCGCGTGCTGGATGACCGACAGATGACCCGTCTCATCCTGCGCGAGCTCCGCTGGTCGCATGAAGGGCACAACACCGCCCGCCTCCCGCGCCACTCTCGCAATCTCGTCACTGTCCGTCGAGACGATGGTCTCGGTGATGCGCGCGCTGCCCGCGGCCGCGAGCAGTGTGAACTCGACCAGCGGCCTGCCGCCCAGCAGCTTGATGTTCTTGCCGGGGACACCCTTGGATCCGCCGCGCGCCGTAACGACGGCCAGAATCCCGCCGCTAGTCATGAAACGCTTTCTGCGTATAGAGCCGCGCGGTTGCCGCGATGCGCGCGATCCGCCTCGCCGTGCCGGTGCGAGCATAAATGCCGCTCCTGGGGAAGCGCCGACCCTGCGCCTGCTGTGCGATCGCCTGCTGCAGGGCGCCCCGCTTGGGCGCGACCACCATCACGTTGCCCGCGCGCTTACGCGCCCCTTGGCGGGAGCCCACATCCACGACCGGCACCCCGAGCACCGAGCACTCCTTGACCCCGGCCGACGAGTTGCCGACCAGGCAGCGCGCGTGCGCCAGGAGGGAGATGAACATCGCGGGCGGAAGGTCCCGCATGAAGCGGATGCGGTGCTCGGCTGTCTGATCATTGAACGCCCTCAATGTGTGCGAAATGGCCTCGGCGCCGGTGTCATCGTTGGGCCAGAACCAGACTGCCTGAAGCCCGGAGTGCTGCACCGCTTCCAGGAGGAGCTCGGTCTGCTCCCGCATGCGCCCCGGGGTTTCGCCCCAAACCGGGTGAAAGCGGACCATGAGGTACGGCTCGCCAAGATCGAGCGTGGCGCCGCTGCCGGTCTCGTTGATGTCGAACGCACCGGGCCGCACCTTGCGAAGCACGGCCGCGAGCTCGGCGTCGGGACTCCCGACGTCGAAGACATACGCGGGGTTCTCTCCCATGGCACGAACACGCCGGGCAGCGTCCGCGTGCGTGGCAAAGTGGACCTGGGAGAGCTTGGTGATGGCATGACGCACGCTCTCGTCGATCGTTCCGCTGGTATCGCCGGCCTCGATGTGCGCGATGGGGATATTCATGTACGCAGCCGCGATCACGGCGGCGAGCACTTCGAACCGGTCGCCGCGAACCATGACCAGGTCAGGCTCGATCGAGGCGAAGGCGCTCGTGCACTCGATCACACCGAGCCCCGTGGACTTGCTCTTGGCGGCGCGCCCGTCACCCTCCAGCGTAAAGTGGGCCAGGTGGAGATTCTCGAAGCCCTCACGGGTCAGCAGCTCCAGCGTGGAGCCGAAGGACGACGTGTACTTGCCAATCAGGGCCGATCCGCCAACCAGGATCGACAAGTGCACGTCCTTCCGCTTCCGCAGCTCCCGGAGCACGAGGAGGTTGCGGCTGTAGTGCACGAAGCTGGTGATGACGAAGCAAATGCGACGGGGCGTGCGCGGCATCTCAGGGGACCACCGTCTCCGGCAGCGGCTCGAGCGCGCGAACGCTGCGGTCGAGAGTCCTGCCGAGAACATCAGGGAAGCGGTTGGACGGCAGCCCAGGGAGGTGGAGGCGTGGCCGCAGGGCGAGCACCGACTCTCGGGTCAGCGTGGTACCAGCCGCCAGGTCCGCGGCGGCGACGAGTGTCTTGTGGAAATACGGCCGGAATTCGTTGGTGGCACCGTCGAGCTCGCGATCCAGCCGGCCGTACCACGGCCCCGGACTGACGGCTCGCGATGCGCCGTTGCGCACCGCGCGCACCAGGTCCGCCAGCTCGCGGGGCGTCATCGACACCTTGTGGTCCGATCCCCACAGGGTTCGTGAGAACGAGAAGTGCTTTTCAAGGATGCGGGCGCCGGCGGCGATGGCCGCAAGCGCAATCTCGTGGCCGATCGAGTGATCGGAAAATCCGACCGGCGCGTGCGGGTACCGCTCACGAAGCCGCTCGATTGTGGCCAGGTTGAAATGCTCAGCGGGAGCCGGGTACTGGCTGACACAGTAGAGCAACGCGACGGCGGTACCGCGGGCGGCCAGGAACGACACCGCCTCGTCCACCTCGGCCCAGCTCGCCATCCCGGTCGAGAGGATCACGGGCTTGCCCGTGGCAGCAAGGTGATCGAGCAGCACGAAATCCAGCAGGTCGCCGGAGCCCACCTTCCAGAAGGGCAGGTCGAGCGCCGCAAGCTTCCGCGCCGCGCCCCGGCTCATCGGTGTCGTGAACGCCGTGACACCCCGGCGCCGGCAGTGCGCAATCAGGGGCATCCAGAACCGGTCGAGTGGGGTGGCCCGCGTGTTCCGGCTTACCCACGCATGGCGATCGGCGCCCCGGAAATGCGGCGAGGTCACGGCAAGCGCCGCCTGCTCGTCTGAGACTTCGTGGGTCTGGAACTTGACCGCATCAACGCCCGCCTCCGCCGCGGCATCGACGAGGGCAATAGCGTTGGCCAGGTATTCCTCGACAGGACGCTCGTCCTCGCTCTGGATGAACCCCTTGCCGATTTCGGCGACGATGTAGGTCGCTTCCGGCGGCGGCGGTGCGCCACGTTCCGCCCAGGGCGCCGGGAGCGTCAGCAAGCTCGGCATGTGGCAGGGACGGGGCGCCGCTCAGCGCGACACGTTGTCATAGCCGTAGAAGTAGTACGCGCCGCCCGACCGGGCGACTTCGCCGTCTGGGTCATTCAGCACTGCTCCCACCATGTTAGCGCCCACTTCCGCGAGCAGGTCGCGCGCGGCAGAAATCGCCTCCCGTTCCGCGCGCCCGGCGCGCACGACCAGCAGGACGCCGTCGGTCAACGCGCCCAGGATCGAGGCATCCGCCACCGCCAACAGCGGGGGAGAGTCGAGCAGCACCAGCTCAAATTGGGCAGCGAGCGTGCCGAGGAGCTCCCGGACGCTGGGGCCTCCCAGCAGTTCGGCCGGATTCGTTGGCACCGCACCAGCTGCGATCACGGACAGGTTGGGGATCTGGGTGGACTGGATGACGTCCGCCATTGCTGCCTGGCCTTCCAGCAGTGCGGACAGCCCTGGCGAGCGCTTGAGCCCGAACATGAGGTGCAAATTGGCGCGACGCATGTCCGAGTCCACCAGCAGCACGCGGACACCCTGCTGGGCAAAGGCGACGGCCAGATTGGCCGCCATGGTGCTCTTGCCCTCTCCCTCGACGGTGCTGGTGACCAGCAACGTCTTGAGGTTGGCATACTCGTCCGAGAAGATGAGCTTGGTTCGCACCGCGCGCAGCGCCTCGGCGCTGCCACCGCGGGGTTCACCGAGCATCGTGAGCATCCGAGGGCCAGCCGGTCGCGATGCACGGAGCAGCCGGCGTCCGGCGCGAAAGCGCGGGATCACGATGGGCATCTCGGAGGCGAGGACGCCGGCGAGATCCTGCTGTCGCCAGATCGTGGGCTTCACCAGCTCGAGGAGGAAGGCCAGGCCGCAGCCAGCCGCAAGGCCCACGATCAGGCCAAGAATCAGGATGAGGCGAGGCGACAATCCGGTGGGCAGGGCGGTGCCAGCCGGGTCCACAATTTCCACCTGCCCGACCTGCACTGCTTCCGCGAGCCGCGCGTTCTGGTATTCCTCCCGCAATTGGTCACCGCGTCGGCGGTCGGCCTCCACGGTCTCCAGCAGGGAGGCCTCATCGCTCTCGTTTGCCGAAAGCCGCTGGTAGGACGGTGCCGAGCCGGCGCCCTGCTGGTCCAGTTCGGCAATGCGATCATTGAGCACGGCGATGGCGCCGGCGACGGCCGCGCCGAGCCGCTCCTGCGTTGTCGCGATGAGCGACGAGAGACGCCGAACATCAGGGTTGGTCGCCGCGGCGCCATAGGGTCCGAAGGTGAGCGAGTCCTTCTGGGCCTGGTAACGGGCAAGCTGCTCGCTCTGCTGCCTGATCGCCGGGTTCTGGTCCGCGCCCGGTGACGAGAGCAGTGACAGGATGGCCTCACCACTGGGCAGGGTGGAATCCTGCATTCGTTGCAGAACCTGCTGGTACAACTGCCGCTGGCTCGTCAGCTCGTTGCGGCGGGCAGCCATCTGGCTGGCGGTTGCCTGGCTGGCCGCGAAGCGATCCCTGGCACTGAAGGATCGCTGACGTGTCCGGAATGCAGCCAGGGCCTGCCGTGCGGCAGCCAAGGCGCTATCGGCCTCGCGAAGCTGGCCCTCCAGGAACACGCGCCGCGCATGGGATTCCCGCTGCGCGTCCTCGGCATTCGCGTCCCGGAACAGCATGACCAGCCGGTTGGCGACTTCCTGTGCCAAGGCCGGGTCCGCCGCAAGATATCGCACATCCAGTACATCAGTGTTGGGGCGGGCCGCAACGTCTAGTTTGGCAACCACGGCATTCACGGCGGCGGCGCGAGGAATGAGGTAGATCGTGGTCACGCCGATCTGCGGAGCCGAATCCACGCTCAGGTGAAAGCCGTCATGGCCCACCGGGGTCCCGTATGGAACCGGCGTGGTATTGCTGTCGCCGATGACCACGATCCCATCGGCCCGCAAGTCCAGCACCAGTGAATCGGCAGCGTGACCCGGTGCGATCTCAACGTCCCGCAGCATGCTCAGGGGTACGTCCTCGGCATGCAGCCGGAGCACGGGCAGGCTGTCCACGACCGCACCGGCCACAGTCCGGCTGGTGAGCACTTCGATCAGTGACAGGAGCGGGTTAACCTCGGGTCCAGTCACGCCACCATTATTGACGTCAGTCAGCCCGGCGGTGAGCGCGCCGCGCGTGTCACGAACCCTGATGACGGCGTTGGACATGTACAGCGGCTGGCGGAGGAAGGCATAGCCCGCCGCGCCGGCGGTTGCGAGCAACGCGATCAGCAGCACCAGGCGTGCATGGCGCCGCAGGATGCCCAGGAACCGATGGACGTCCAGCGGTGCCAGGGCGTCATCGTCGTCGCCCTCATCGAACTGGCGGATGAGGGGCCGGTCGGGGGCAGGAATCCGGGAGCCGGGCGTGGGTAGCCGTTTCACTTGCGACTGACCGAGATGATGGCGGCCGCCGCACCGAGGATGCTCGCCATCGGGCCGATGATGTCGCGGAAGGCGTTGCCGCGGCGCTCCAGGAAGATCTGGTCTCCCGAGCGGACTGGCATGGCCCCCCGATTTTCCTTGGTGTCGGTAAGGTCAATGATGACCTGACGCGCGCCGCGGATGAGCCGCACCCGCTTCAGGACGCTTTCATCGCTTCCCCCACCGGCCTGCGCCACCGCCTGTGACAGCGTCGTGCCGAGCGGCAGGTTATAGAGGCCCGGCTGGCGCACTTCGCCTCCGACCGCCACGCTCAAGAGTGGCTCGATCACCACCTGTGGATCGTTGGTTAGTTGCGTGAGGTACTGGCGGATCCGGCTGGTTGCTTCAGCCAGCGTCACGTTCTTCACATCCACGGACTGGTAGAGCGGATGCGCGATCGCGCCATCGGCGGTGATGCGGAATTCGCCACTCAGTTCCGGCTGGCGCCACACCGTAATGCGCACGACGTCCCCCGGCCTCAAGCTCTGGACTGCGGGGGGGACGTTCGCGGCGGCCGTGTCCTGGGCCGACGCCGGGATGGCCGCGGCCCCCAGCATCACGGACAGAGCTGCCCAAACTGCAAGTCTGCGGGCCGGGTCAGCGAACGGGAGCATCTGGGCGCACCTCAGGAGAATCGTGAAGGACGGTCAACGGCACCTCTGCCGCATGTCCGGCGATATCGGCGACGACGGCCATGACGGTGGCAGCCAGGACGCCGAGATCGCTCCGCGTCGTGGCGCGGCGAGCATAGCTCAGGCTGGTTGCCAGCTTGAGCGGAAGAATCTGGGAGCGATACCCCATCACAGGGTCGGCCATGCCGCCCAGGATGCTGGCCTCGTTGCGGAATTGCAGCGAGGCAGGGTCGGTCATGCCCGGACGGTAGCGCAGCACCTCCCGCTCGGCGGACGAATAGGTCGCCACGAAGTCGGGAACTTCCGGACGCGGGCCCACCAGGCTCATCGTGCCGGTCACGACATTCAGCAGCTGCGGCAGCTCATCCAGGCGACAGCGACGGAGTCGCCGGCCGACGGCCGTGATGCGGCTGTCTCCACCGACCGTAATTGGCGCGCCCGCCGCGGCACGCATGGTGCGAAACTTCCAGATCCGGAACGGCACCCCTCCCTCGCCAATGCGGAGCTGGCGAAAGAATACCGGGCCGCCGTCATCGAGCGTGATGGCCAAGGCGATGATGCCAAGGACCGGCGCCAGCACCAGAAGCCCGAGAGTCGCGCCGAGAAGGTCCAGTGCGCGTTTTGATGCAGTCATCTCCGGTGTGCCCGCGCGATATCGAGGACCGCCTCGGTCACGTCAGCGACATCGGTGTCCGTAAGTCCGGGGTGCAGCGGCAAACTGAGCATTCGCTGGTAATTGGAGTACGCAACCGGGTAGGCGTCCGGATCGTAGCCGTACGTGTCCCGATAGTACGGATGAAGGTGCAGGGGAATGAAGTGCACCGACGTACCGATTCGCCGCCTGGTGAGTTCCGCAATGAATTCGTCCCGGCCAATGGTGAGTGTGCCGGGTTGGAGGCGGAGTACATACAGGTGCCAGGCGTGTTCCACCTCAGGCCGCTCCGCGGGCAGTTCGAAGGCATCGCATCCTTCAAGAGCCGCCTGATACGCGGCCGCCACGTCACGACGGCGCTGCTGGTGCCGCGCCAGCTTGCGCAACTGCCACAGGCCGAGCGCGGCCTGGATGTCGGTCATGTTGTACTTGAACCCGGGGAGCTTGACCTCGTAGTACCAGTGGCCGCCCTCCGCGTAGCGATTCCAGCCATCATGACTCATGCCGTGCAAGCTGATCATCCGGGCACGCGCGAGGAACTCCGGGTCGGCGGTAAGCATCCCGCCCTCGCCGGTCGTGAGATTCTTGGTGGCGTAGAAGCTGAACGCGACGGGATTGTCGCCTGAACCGATCAGCCGCCCGTCATGCCGGGCCGGGAGCGCGTGGGCTGCGTCCTCGATGATGGTCAGGCGATGCCGGGCGGCGATGTCCCGGATCGCCGGGAGATTTGCCGGATGCCCGCCGAAATGCACGACGATGATGGCGCGGGTGCGTGGAGTGACGGCCGCTTCCACCTGCGCGGGATCCATCTGCAGGGTGAGCGGCTCCACATCCGCGAACACCGGTCGAGCCTGAACGTGCTCGATCACATTCGCGCTGGCAGCGAAGGTCAGTGGCGACGTGATGACCTCGTCCCCGGGGCCAACGCCGAGCGTGACCAGTGCCGTGTGCAGTCCGGCGGTACACGAATTGAGCGCCAGCGCACCGGGCGCCCCGAGAAATCGGGCAAACTCCTGCTCGAACCGGGCGGTCTTGGGCCCAGTCGTGATCCACCCCGATCGCAAGGTATCCACGACTTCGGCGATCTCTTCCTCACCAATCAGGGGAGGCGCGAACGTCAGGAAGTCCGACCGAGGCGGCGTCGCCGATCGCGAGGCTACGTGGTCAGGCATGGGATGATTCCGGCCGGAGCGGGGTCGGCGACGGCGCCTGGATGAACCCGAGATAATGCGTGCGCAAGAGACGAACCTGGGCTAGCAGCGAGCAGAGCCATGAGGCACGTGGCGCCAGCGTCCGGGCGAGTGGTGGTGCCAGGGTCGCGGTCTCGAGGTGGATGGTGGCGCCCGGGAAGAGCGCGCGAATTTCCGCGGCGCGCACGGCCCGCACATCGGGGTTCCGCGGATTGTTCACTCGAAGGTCGTACCACACGATCCAGCCACCTGGCGCCACGACCCGTAGCATCTCGGCCGCGACCTGGCGTCGCACGGCGGCCGAGAGGATGGACGTGAACATGGTCATCTGCAGCACGACGTCGAAGGCCCCATCCGCAAAATCCATGGCGGCCGCATTTCCCTGCAGCAGCGCGACCCCGGCAGGGGTGCGGGGCCGTGCCTGCACGAGACGCGCTTCCAGCAGGTCCAGTCCGACCAGGTTGGCCGGCTCGGCTCCCCATTTGATCAGTTCGCGGAGGAAATGGCCGCTGCCGCACCCGACTTCCAAGATACGGCGCTTCCCGAGTGGCAGGCAGTGATGGCGCCGCAGCGCACCCAGTAGCTGGCGCTCCAGCGCCTGCATCATGAACAGCTGCCCCGGCTGGTCCCAGTCGTACCGGTGTCCGGACTGCCGCCGGGCGTAAGCGCCGCGCACGCGCTCGGCGTCGTCCGCCACTTCGATCGCCGGGCTGACCGGCGCCGGCTCGAGCGTCAGTGGGCCGCGTGCGGCGGCGAGCGGCAGTTCGTCAGGCATGCGGCCGGTCCCGGCGTGACAGTCCGGCCTGCAGCAGCGCGAGGAAGTTCTCGGCAATGCGCGACCGGTCAAACCGTTCTGCTGCGATTCGCCGTCCGTTGGCGCCAAGGCGAGCGCGGAGGCCCTCGTCGCCAGCCAGGCGCAGCAGCGCAGCGGCCAGGCCAGCCCGGTCATTGTGGGGCACGACGATGCCCGCCTCGCCCTCACGAACAATCCGGGCTGCCTCGCCGCCGGCAATGAGGACGACAGGCCGTCCGCTCGCCAGTGCTTCGTACAGCTTGGATGGGACGGCGTTCGTGAGTGATTCGTGCAGCGGAACGATCAGTATGTCGGCCGCCGCGAGCAGCCCGGGAATTTCCGCATGCGGGCGAGATTCCAGGAAGTGCACGTGGGGGATTCCCTCGATGCGGGCTCGCCGCATCAGTGAATCGCGCAAGGGGCCATTCCCCATGAAGACGAAGTCCAAGGCGCCCTCAGGCGGGATCGTAGCCGCCGCATCGAGAACCTGGTCCAGTCCCTGCGCCAGTCCATGGAGGCCGGCGTAGAGCGCGGTACAGCGACCCTCGAAATGTACCAGCCGGCGCGACAGCGAGTCAGCGCGATCAGCCCCGAACCGCTTGCAGTCCACCCCGTTGGACAGGTGATAGGTGCGGATCGCCGGAAAGCGCTTGCCGATGTCGTCCACGATGTCCCGCGTCTGGCCGGTCACCAGCCAGGACGCCCGATAGCATCGGGCCTCGAGCGCGGCACTCAGCCGGTGCGGCAAGCTGCCCTCTCGCACTACGCCGAGCCGGACCGCAGAATCGGGCCAGAGGTCAGACACGTTGAAGATGGGTCGTGCGCCCTTGAGTCGGGCCAGCAGCAGCCCGGTCGGTCCGAGGAAGAGTGGTGGGCTCTCGATCATCAGGTAATCCGGCCGCTGGAGCAGTGCTGTGCCGACCAGTGCGGACGATGCGGCAAACGAGACGTAGCAGGTGAGTCGTGGCAGCATGGCGGATCGCCGCGTGGGGATCAACCAGGTGCGAATCACTCGCACTCCATTCCGGTATTCGCGCCGCAGCAGTCCGCCATATCCCTTCTCCACCTTGCCTGCCGGATAATTGGGCATGGCGGTCACGACGGTCACCCGATGCCCGCGCCGCACCAGCGCGTCGGCCAAGGATGAAAGGCGAGCCTGTGGCGCACCGATCTCAGGCGGGTAGTACTGGGTGAGGATCGCCAGGTGAATGGCGCGATCATCGACCAGCGCGGATCCCGCCGCTCCGGCAGCGACGTCGGTGTCTGCCGGGGCAGAGTGGTCCGACCTCAGCAGCATCTCAGGATGCGCCTGCATGGGCCTCCCGGTGGGCGCGGACGGTCGTGCGCAGGCGGTCGGCCAGGGCGCGTCCGTTCCGCCACATGTCGAATCCCGCCTCCATATGCACGCGCCCCGCAGCAGCCAGCGCCTGGCGTCGTGCCGGATCGGCCACCAGGTCAGCGATGGCCTGCCCGAGAGCCAGGATGTCGCCGGGCGGAACAAGCACGCCGCAACGCCCATCATCCAGCATCTCCGGAATGCCGGCGAGGTCTGAGGCGATGACCGGAGTGCCCACGGCCAGCGCTTCCTTCACGACGGTCGGCATTGCGTCGGGCGCCACCGATGGGTGTACCAGCACCGTGGCGCGCCGCATCAGCGCCAGCACCCGCTCCTCACTGCACCAGCCATGAAATTGCACGCGATCACTCAGCCCCAGCTGGTCAGCAAGCTTCCGCAGCGTGCTGTCCTCGGGGCCACCGCCCACCAGATCGAGCCAGAGGTCGGTTCCGCGCCGGCGCACGGCCGCCATGGCCCTCAGCAGCCCGGCGTGGCCCTTCAGCGGCTCGAGATTTCCCACGGCGACGATCCGGTTGCCGGCGCGGTCGCCGGAATGGAACGCGATGTCGCCCAATGGCAGCCCGAGATGATGCACGATGAGGCGTGGCGCGATCCGCTCGTATACGCCCGGAAAATGTTGCCGGAGATAGGTCCGGTTGTACTCGCACACCAGGAAAATGTTGTCGGCGTACAGCATTTTCTCCGGCAGGAAGGCTGGCTGGTGATAGAGGTCCATGCGCGCGTGCACGAACATCGAGAACGGAATGTCCGGCTGGGTAATCCGGTGGAAGAGATAGGCGACCGAGGCCGCGTGGTTGCCCCAGTACGCCAGTACATGATCGAACCGCTGGCTGCCGAACCGGCGAATGGATGCGGAGGCGTACGCGCTCGCGTACGCGGCCTTGGCGATCGCGTTGGGGCCGTATCTGGCGGCGGCTGCGATGATCGGCATTGAGTCCCGCAGTACCGTTGCCGTTCGCCGTCCTGGCCAGGGCAGGGCCTCCCGCACGACGGCACTCGGGGCCACATGGTGCACCCGGTTGCGCGGTAACACGGTCGCGTCGAGCAGGCCGGGGACGTTGCTCCAGAGCCGCTCGTCGGACGGGTAAAAAGCGAAAATGTCCAGCTCAATGCCGTACTCCAGCAAGGCCCGCATGTCACGTGCAAAAAATGTATTGAGACGTCCTGGGAACTGGTTGGTGAAGACCGCCACTCGCATGCCTGGCCTCAGATCCATCGGGACTTCGGTAACGTGATGCCGATCACAGCATGTGGTGCAAGTTCCTGCAATCTTCTCGGTCGCACGGTGAAAGGCACAGGAAATGCCGCATTTTTCACCGTCGCCGTCAGCGCTGCCCACTCCTTCTGGTCTTGCGTCGTGCTGTCCGAGCGGCAATTCTAGAAGCAGTCTGGGAAGTGGACCCCTCTGAGCGCTTCAGGCAGTATCGTCGCGTGCACCCTCATCTGAGGGCCGCGGTAAACGGCAAACCCGGCGAAAGCCGGCGGCGCAAAGCTACGAGGCTAACGCACGCCCAGGCGTGCCATGCCAGTCGAGCCGCCCCACCGGACAAAGATGAGGTTGCAGCATGCTCCGTCTTTCCACGGCCAGGGCCATTGTGCTCGGATCCGTCATTGCCGTACTCTGTCTCACTCTGAATGCCTGCTCTGATTCCACCACCCTCGCGCCCGACGTCTCGCCGGATGCGACCCTTCGGCGTGGCGCCAACCGGCCCGGCAGTTCGGGCTGGAAGTCTACGGCCACGTCGCTCGAACTCGCACCGGACGGATTTTCGATCGTGGTCGGTGCCACCAGCCAGCTTTCCGTCACCGCCCGCAATCGGAAGGGGACTGAAGTGCCCCTGCGATCCGTGGGCTGGCGGAGCTCGGACACCACCGTGGCGCGCGTGGCATCCGGCACCGTCACCGCGCTGAAAGCAGGAACCGCGCTCATCTCGGCCACGTTCGATGGCCTCGCCGATACAGTGGTAGCCACCGTTACGTCGGCGGCGCCTCCGGTGGACTCGATCGCACTCTCCCCGGCATCCGCGAGTCTCGTGGTTGGCCAGCAGCTGAGCCTCACCGCGGAGCCGATGACTGCGGATGGCGTCGCGCTGGCGGGCGCCGAGGTTTCCTGGTCCAGTTCCGATACCTCCATCGCGACGGTCACGGCCTCAGGTCGGGTCACCGGCGTCAAGGCCGGTGATGCGGCAATCAAGGCGAGCGCCGGCGGCAAGGTCGGTGAGGCGGCGCTGACGATCGAGCCGGTGCCGGCGGTGGCGGTGGCAAGCGTAGTGCTCTCGCCCTCGCCTATCAGTGTGACCGCAGGCCAGACCGTGCAACTCAGCGCGGCGACCAAGGCCGCAGATGGCACGGCGCTGAGCGGGCGGAGCCTGACCTGGAGCTCGTCAAATGACAAAGTGGCCACGGTGTCGTCCAGCGGCCTGCTGACCGGCGTCGGAGCTGGAACGGCCGCGATCAGCGTGATCAGCGAGGGCGCGGCCGACACGGCCAGTGCCGAGGTTGCGCCCTCGGTCGTTCCGGTGGCGAGCGTGGTCATGAGTGACAGCGACGCCACGCTGATGGTCGGCGACTCGAAACAGCTCGTGGCAACACCCCGAGATGCGGATGGCACGGCGCTGACCGGGCGGACCATCACCTGGGCGAGTTCCAGGACTTCCGTGGCGACGGTCTCGAGCAGCGGCCTGGTCAAGGCCGTAGCGGCGGGGTCGGCAAGCGTCACGGCCACGGTGGACGGCAAGTCGGCGAGCAGCGCCATTACCGTCGAGGCGGCTGTGGTACCGCCGGGCGGTTCCGTCTCCTCGCCAGATCCTGATCCCACGCCGACCGAGCGAGTGGGATTCTATGTGGCGCCGTCGGGCTCGTCGGGTGGCAGCGGTACCAAGGCCAGTCCATGGGATCTCAATAGCGTGCTGAGCGGCAACAAGTCGATCCCGGCCGGCGACACCGTGTGGGTGCGGGGCGGCAAGTACATCGGCCAGTTCTACGCCTATCTCAGCGGATCGGCCTCGGCTCCCGTGGTCATTCGCCAGTATCCCGGTGAGCGCGCCACCATTGACGGCAATCTCGTGGTGGTCGGCTCCCACCTCGTGTTCTGGGGTCTGGAAGTCATGAACTCGAATCCCCTGGGCGTGTATCGCCTGGGCGTCAATAACCGTGGCCCGTCCAACCAGTTCATCAACTTGGTGGTGCACGACGCGGGCGCCAGCGGTATCTACCTCGGCGTCGAAGGCTCCGGCTCTGGGGTTTACGGCTCCCTGGTGTACAACAACGGGACCAACAGCAACCAGGACCACGGCATCTACGCCAACAACAACTCGCCCGCCTCGGCCATCGAAGACAACATCATCTTCGACAACCAGGCCTATGGCTTGCACGGTTACACCAGCATCGCCAACTACATCAACAACATCCAGGTGCGCGGGAACGTCAGCTTCAACAACGGCCTGATCACGAACCTGGGGGGCCGCCCCGACCTGTTTGTTGGCGGCAGCGTGCCAGCCACCGGCATCGTCGTCACGGGGAACTACACCTACCGCATCGATGGCGGGCAGACGGTGGAGCTCGGGTACGGCAGCACCCCGAATGGTTCCCTGACGTACCAGGACAACTACCTGGTCGGCCGGGTTGATATCCACAACTGGAGCCAGCTGACGCAGGGCAACAACACCATCCTGACCCTGGCCTCCCATCCCTCCGCCACGCAGGTGTTTGTGCGGCCCAACAAGTACGAGGCCGGGCGTGCCAATGTGATCGTCTACAATTGGGGCCAGGCCGGCGCCGCCAGTGCGGATCTTTCCGGCGTCCTGCGCGACGGAGACTCGTACGAAATCCGCAACGCGCAGGATTTTTACGGAGCCGCGGTTGCAAGTGGCACGTTCAGCGGCGGCTCGGTGACCATCCCGCTCTCGCCGATGGTGGCAGTGCGCCCGCTGGGCAGGGCCAGCAACAGCCTGTCCACCGGCACCCAATTCGGCGTCTTCGTGGTGCTCAGGACGAACTGAGCCAGCAGGAGCGGTCGTCCCGCGGCGTGCGTGAGCGCATCTCATGCGGGACACCGGCCGTCCCTCTCGGCGCTGCTTGATGCGCCGAGATGCTCGAGGATCGAGAGCAGCGGGGCTGCGCGGCTACGCCGTGCGGCCCCGCTGTACGTCGCGAGCAGCTGATCGCCGAGCCGGGCTGGACTGAATTCATCGATGACGCGCGCTCGCCCCGCCTCGCCAAGGCGGCGCCGCAGTTCGGCTGATGCCGCGAGTTCGACCATCCGGTCCGCCAACCCGGTGACGTCGTCGAAACCCACCACATAGCCCGTTACGCGGTCCTGTACCAGCCGGCTCGAGTCGCCGGCCGGCGTCGTGACGACCGGCAGGCCTTCGGCCATCGCCTCGAGCAGCACGTTCGGGAATCCTTCATGCGTCGAGGTGAGGGCAAGCATGTGCGAGCGTCGCAACAGCGCCGGCAGGTCTGGCGTGTGCCCCTCAAACCGAAGCCCTGCGGGCAGGAGGCCGAGGTCGCTGGCCTGTTGCTCCAGCCGCGCTCGCTCGGGCCCCGATCCCGCGATGACTCCGCGCAGCTGCGGGTGCCGGCGGCGTGCCAGCGCGAGGGCCGCGACGAATCGGTCGAAGCGCTTGTCAGGATGGAGGCCGCCGGCCGCAACGGCCTGGATGCCACCGTCAGCGGCCTCCGCATGGAGCGATCGGGTAGCGGGCAGGGCCAGCACATTCGGGATCACGTGGACTCGATCCGGCGCAACCCCGGAGGACATGGCGCGCTCCCGCGCAGCACACGAATTGACGACCAGCACCTCTGGAAGCAAAAGCAGGCACCGCGCCCACCGGCCGGTATCCTGCAGGTCCTTGACGCCATCACTGCGGATGGCCCCGACTGACACCGCGTGGATCGGGCGCGACGCCAGCGCGGCGTAGAGATTCACGTAGAAGTGAGCCGCCTGGACGACATGCGGCCGGAAGTGGCGGAGCGCGCGCATCAGCTGCCAGACGCGGACGGCCGGGCTGTCATGCTGTCCGACATGCACGACCGGAATGCCCATTGCCGTGAGGACGGGCTCGAAATGTCCGCCAGCGAGCAGGCTGTACACCTGGACCCGGGCGCCGGCGGACTTCAGCGCCGCCACCATGTACGTGAGCTGCTTTTCAGCGCCGCCCTGTGCCAGGGTGCCGGCAACGAAGGCCACGCGGAGCGGTTCGCGGTGGCGGGTCATGCTGCGTCACCATGCCTGCTTCGAGTCCGACGGCGGACCTTCCGCGGTCGTGGCCTTCGCTGGTCTGGCCTCGCCGTCGCGAGCAGGACAGTCGCGCCGGCAGCCAGGAACCACAACGACTTCGATTGAAATTCCGTGGAGAGCAGTCCGACGGCGATCACGGCACTGACCGTGAAGCCCAGGACCCGCGCGTGCCATCCCCGGGCGCGCCATCCGGCGATGGCGAAGCTGCTCACGAAGGTGACGAGCAGGAGGATTCCCGGAATCCCGTTTTCCGCCAGGGTCTTGACCCAGCCTGCATGAGCAGACATGGGGACGCCGCGCTTGAACGATGAGATGCCGCGTCGTACGCCGAGCTCGGACCATCGTTGGGGAAAGGAGCCAGTGCCGGCCCCCATGGGATGCGCCTGGAAGATGTACCAGCCGCCCAGCGCGAGATCGAACCGGCCGCTGGTGCGACGGCGGGCAGATTCGTGGGTATTCAGCATGATCTCGAGCCGGCCGACGGTCCGCTCCTCGAGCGCAGGAAACTGCGAGATCACGCCGATGCCGAGGAGGAGGCTCGCGACCAGCACGGTCAGGTTCTGTCCCAGGGAGGGAGTCATCAGCGCGATCGCGAATAGCGCGACCAGCACGATGGCCAGGTTGCCCCGGCTGCCGCTGAGGAACACCATCCCGGCGTCGGCGGCGGCGAGTCCCGCCAGCAGCAGCTGGCGCCCGCGTGACAGTGAGCTGGCGGCGAAGGCCAGCACCACGCTCAGGACGCCAACGACTGGCGCGTGCGACCAGATGTTCTCATTGAGGTAGGGCAGGGCGGACTGCTGGCGCAGGAATGCGAGGGACGCAGCCAAGCCCGTTACGCCGTTTACCACCGCCAGCCAGTACCAGGCTCCCCGGAAGCGGTTGGCGCGAAGGAAATACACCAGCATGCCGAACATTGCCACGGCGCCCAGAATGTGCTGGACGCCGCCGGCCACGTCGGGGCTCCAGGCCAGTCCGATCGCCAGCCAGCACAGCAGGGCGACGAGTGCTCCCACACGGGCGTCGCGGTGACGGAGAAGCAGCGGGGAAAAGAGCACCGTGACGGCAAGCAGCCAGTAATTCAGCGTATTCCAGCGCCAGAGACCGCCGGTGAGAAGCAACGGCGTGGCCATGGCATCCAGCGTACAGAGCAGGCCGAGGCCCAGCAGGCCGGCGACGGGTGTCCGCAACCCGATCACAGCCGCCATGAAAGCGCCTAGTATCAGTAACGTGAGCGCGATCCGGAGATCGACGAGCAGGGTGGCACCGAAGGCGACAAGTACCACGAGTACGAAGGATCGTGCGAGGCGTGCCAGCCTGACGGCACGGCGCACGCGCGGCGCCGGGCCGGCCACCGCGGGGTTTACCGTCGCCGTCTCGATCATGACGCGGCCAGCACAGGCGGGCGCGCCGCCTGGCCCTCGCGCCAGGACTCGAACATCAGGAGCGACCACAGTTGGGCGTCCCACTGGCTCACGCCCCGGTCCGAGGCAGTGCGGATGCGCGCGACAGCCTCCGGCCTCACGAGGCCGGCCCGACGAAGCCGGTCCGGGGCGAGCAGGTCGCCCGTCCACTCGCGGAGCGGTCCTCGCAGCCAGCTCCCGATTGGCGCAGCAAACCCCATCTTGGGCCGATTGACCAGCGGCTCCGGCAGGTATCGCTGGAGCAACTGACGGAGGATCCACTTGCCCCGCCCGTCGCGGACCTTGGCACGCACCGGCAGGCGCCACGCGAACTCTGCAATTTCGTGATCCAGCAAGGGCGCGCGCGATTCCAGGCCGACGCTCATGGTGGCCCGGTCCACCTTCACCAGAATGTCGTCGGGCAGGTAGCTGACCAGGTCGAGATACATCATCTGGCTGAGCAGCGTGGCGCCGGGCAGCTCGGCGTCCACGCACGCAAACGCAGTTGGGGGCTCGGCGACGCCAGTCAGGAACTCGGACGGCGACCGGCTCAGCGAGACCAGGTTCCGGTAGAACTCGATGCCACTGCTGACGCCGAGCAACCCGGCGACGCGCGAGGCTCGATGGAGGATCGTGCTCCCCTGGCCTTGGCGAGTCCACGCGAGCGCGCCCTGCTGCAGGCGGCGGCTTGCCGACTGACGCAGCCCTCCGGGGACCGCGCTCACCCGGCCCCAGATGCGGTTGGCGCGCAGGTACCGGCTGTACCCGCCGAAGAGTTCATCGCCGCCGTCGCCCGACAGGCTGACCGTCACGTGCTGGCGAGTGACCTGCGCCAGCAGCGTGGTGGGGATCTGCGACGAATCGCCAAACGGCTCATCGTACACCCTTCCCATCGTGGGAACGGTGGCGAGCAGCTCAGCCGGCGTCAGGTAGACCTCGTGATGTTCGGTCCCGAGGTGCGTCGCAACCGCCCGTGCGTGCTTGGCCTCGTCCATCCCGGCTTCATGGAATCCGATAGTGAACGTCCGCACCGGCCGCGAGCGCTGCGCCTGCATCAGCGCAACGATGAGCGAGGAATCCACGCCGCCGGAGAGAAACGCGCCCAGCGGCACGTCGGACCGCATTTCGCGCAGCACAACGCGGCGGAGCAGGGCATCCGCGTCGTCGAGCAGCGCCTCGTCGCTTTCCGCACGCGGATGGGCGAGCCCCTCGCGCGCAACCCCGCTGGCGGACCAGTACCGATATTCGACTGGCTCCGCACCGGGCGTGGGCTCGTGCAGGATCCGCATGGTGCCCGGCCGCGCCTTGGCGATGTCGGCGTAGATCGTCAAGGGGGCTGGAACGCAGCCATGTCGCAAGTACAGCGACAGCGCCCCAGGGTCGATTGAAGCGGACCATCCGGGCGCAGCGCGCAGCGCGTGCAGGTCGGAGCCGAAGAAAAACGTGTCGCCCTGCCAGCCATAGCACAGCGGCTTTTCGCCCAGCCGGTCGCGTACGAGATAGAGGGTGCGCTGGACCGAGTCCCAGAGCGCGAACGCGAACATGCCCGCGAACCTGGGTACTGCCGCCTCCACGCCCCAGCACTCGAATGCGGCCAGGAGGACTTCGGTATCCGAATCGCCGCGGAACGAAGCACCAGCGGAGCGCAGCTCGCGGCGGAGCTCGGCGAAATTGTACACCTCGCCGTTGTAGGCGAGCTGGAACCGCCCGCTCGCGGACGCCATTGGCTGATGCCCGTGCTCACTCACGTCCAGAATGGCGAGCCGGCGATGACCCAGCGCCATGCCGGCGTCATCATCGAACCAGTGTCCGCTGCTGTCGGGCCCCCGATGCGCAATCGCACCGGTCATTGCCGTCAGGTGCCCGCTCGCATCGGACGGCAGCCCGGACGGGCGCCAGAAGCCGGCGATGCCGCACATCAGCCGGTCGCCCCGTTCAGCACGGGCGACGGCCGTGACCCACGCCCCAGGCGCTCGCGCACGCAATCGAAGACGCCGAGGAGGTAGGACGTGGTCCGCCGGGTGAGCGACGGCCGGAACAGGTCCAGGCTCTCGATCAGCGTCTCGACGACCATGGCGTACACGAACCAGGGTCGGTTGCCACCTCTCCAGCTCGTCGTCACATCCCGGATATAGATGCGATTCCTCAGCAGCTCATACCCGAGGCGCCGTGGGTCGGGCCGCCCGCTGCCCGACTGCAAGTGCAGCAGGCGCGCTTCCCGCGAGACGACCAGCGGCCCGAGCCGCGCCATGCGCAGGCTGAACTCAAGATCCTCGCCCGCCCCGTAACCATCAAACGGCTCGGCATAGCCGACCGCGCGCACGGCCGCCGTCCGCCAGATGACGGCGCCGCCGGGGAGCCAGTCACCGGGCACGAGGGCCGGGGCTGGTCCCATGTATCGCCACGGCGTTGACACACCGGAACGGAAGTATCGTCCCGGGGCAAGCGACGGCACGACCAGGAGCAGGCGCCGCAGGCGCCAGCGCAGGGACAGTCCGGCATCACAGTTGTCGATTGACCCGCCGACACCCGCGAGTTCAGGCTGGTCCCGCATCGGCCGCTCGAGCGCCGCGAGGCAGCCAGGACGGAGGACGATGTCGTCGTCAAACGACGCCAGGAGATCGGTCCGCACCTCGGCCAACCCGACACTCCTCTGGCGCGTCAGGCCGGCGAGGCGCTGGTCCACGCGCAGGTATGTGATGCAATGCGCCAGCTGGTCCCGGTCCGGGTGACGCTCCAGCACGTGCGCCGAGAGGTCATCGTTGCTGGAATCCACGATGACGAGTTGCCCGGGCATCGGATGCTGCAGCGCCAGCGAGTCGAGAAATCCCCGCAGAAGCTCGGGCCGGTTCCTGGTGCAGACAACGACCGCGACGCCGGCCAGCGCCGGGCGATCCGGGTCTCCGCACGCACCCTCGCAGGCGCCATAGTGCGCACGGGCGACAATGCCGTCCACCTGCGGCGCGGGCGGCGCCGTCATGCGATCGCTCCTGACGTGGCCAGCGCCCCCGGCCTCGGCGCCGGGTCGCCTGGCGTCGGTGCCGACACCCCGGCGAGCTGCCGGACCAGCCGGGCGAGCCGTGCGCCTGCTGCATCATCCGCCGGACCGCACATCTCCGACACCAGCCGACGGCGCTCGACACTGTCGCGCGCGCCATCGCGGACATATGCGATCGTCTCCTGGACAAGCTCATCCAGTGAACGGGCCAGGCGCACGGCGCCTGACGCGACCACCGGCGCGTAATGGGTGGTGGCATGACAGGCGGCCGCCAGGCGGTCCTCGGTGGACCCGCGGGTGAGCGCGAAGCCGACACACACGACCGGCACGTCCAGCACAGCCGCGTCGAGACTCATGGTGGACGCCATGTTGACGCATACGTCGGCATGCGCCACGCTGCCCACGAGCTTGGCCTGTGCTTCCACCGTCCCGAAGCGTCCATCGCTGCCGTGCGGCGTCGACAGCACCAGCCCGGGCACGCTGGTCAGCAGCGGTTGCCAGCGGGCCACGTCGTCCGCGGGATGAGGTCGCAGCACGACGCGATGGCCGCGCAGGGCCGGGGAGGCCGCCAGCCGGTGACAGTACTCCGCCACAAGCGCGGGCTCGGTGGGGGTGAACCGCGCGCAGTTGGCGGCGTAGAGCACGTAGCGCTCGTCCGTTGCCAGCCCCAGCCGGGCCAGCGTCTGGCCCCTGCTGCCCGTATAGGCCGCCCGCCGATGCAGGTCGAACTGGGGCGTGCCGGTGATGTGCACGTGCGACGGAGGGCAGTCTGGATAGAGGCGCAGTACCTGCTCACGCATCCACTGCCCCCACACCGCATAGTGCGTGTGGGACGGCTGGCGCCCGCGACTGCTCAGGTTGTCGAAGCTCAGGATGCAGCCGAGCGTGGGAATGCCGAGCTCCGCCGCCGCCCGGATATACGCGGCCTCGTCCGGCACCACGGACGCGGTGGAGACCACCAGGTTCGGTGCGAGCGACCGGAGGTGGGACCGAACCCCATCCATCCCACGGAGCCGGCCCGCCCGCCGCTGATCGGCGGCGATCTGCCACTCCAGCACCGGATCCCAGGCTCCGGCAACGGCCAGCCAGGACACCGCATGCCGCCAGGCGCGTCGCGCGAGCAACGGCTCGGGAACGAGACGCTGCTGGAACGTGCTGAACGACTGCAGCTGGTGACGCCGGGTGAAGGATGCGTTGAGCAGCACCCCGAGTGGATCGTGGCGTCGCGGCTCGACCTTGCACAACGGCTCCTGGCCCTCCGCGTCGCATCGCTCCGACAGCGCATGGCGCGCGGCGTCGCTGGTCAGCAGCTGCACATCGAGGTCGCCGCGCAGCGCATCCATCACGCCGGACAGCACCACGTTGCGAATCCCCCACGCCGTGGAGCAGAGGATCACGACGCGACCGGGCTGGCGTGAAGCGCTGGTCGGTGCCGCAATCATGCGCCCGGCTCCAGGGTCACCGAGTGGCTCGGGATGGACGCGCCGTGCGGATTTGTCCCCGGCGCGGGCCGGATGGTCGTGTGCAGCTGGCCAGCGTCGGCCGCTCGGGCGATCCGCTGGGCCAGCGCGGCAACATCGGCCGCCCCGAACGCCTTGTCAGAGCGCAGCCATTCACGGCCATCGGCGACGCGCCAGTGCCGGAATGCCCATGCGGGCGAGAGCCGCAGGCGGTAGCGGATGCGCGCGGCAAGGCGCTGGCCGCGGGAGTGCCCTGGCTCGTCCAGGCGGTACAGTTGCGCCAGGCAACGACGCGCGTCCACCGTCCTCGTTGCCGGGAGGTGCTGGAGTATCGTCTCCGCCACGCGTCGGTGCGCCTGTCCGTCCAGTGGACCGAACCAGTCGGCCAGGCACCCGCGAGCGCCAGTAGCCGCAAGGCCCTCACCGTCACTCCCCCCGACGATGGCGCCGACGCGTTCACGCAGCTGGGCATACGATGTGCAAGGAATGCTTACGGCCTCGGCAAAGCCCACCACGGCCGGTGCTGGCAGCCACTGCGGAGAGAGTGTGGGCACGCCAGCCATGGCGGCCTCAGCAGCGGTGGAGCAGCTCCGCTGGATCACGGCGCGTGCGGCGAACAGGCGAGGCTGCACCGGACCATCGCCGTCGATCGTCACACCTGCCGTTTTCCCGAGTGCCCCGACGTAAGGCGCGTGACTCTCGAAGGGATGCGGGCGGAGCACGACGTCGCACGCCGGGAAATCGCCAGCCAGCGACCGCGCGAGTTCGATCATGCCCCGCATGGCGGACTGCTCCGCGGCGCCGTAGGCCTCGAGCCGGTCGCCGCTCAAGCCCAGCTCCTGCTGCAGGTGCTCGCGATTGCGGGCGACCGAAGCAAACCGGGGGTTGCTGTAGGAGAAATTGGTATTGATCAGCAGCACCGGCCGATCGGTGGCCGGTCCATCGTCAAAGGCCCGTCGCCAGCTGGGATGGTAGAAGTCGAATCGCGGGCAACCGGTCACCGCCAGCTGGCCATCAGTAACGAGGCCCAAATCCTCCAGGTGGCGGGCAAGGACCGGTCCCCACATGCAGACGAAGGAGAGCCGCCGGAAGAGTGTGCGATCGGTCCAGAGCAGTTCGCTGTACGCCTCGGCGGTTTCCCAGGCCGCTCCTTCGGTGTCCAGTATCCCGACCCGGATGCCCGCGTCGATCAGGTCGCGGGCGAGCCGCGCGTGACCGGGCCGGGCATAGTTGAGCACCACGAGATCGGGCGCCAGCGTCCAGAGCTGGTCGTGCATCAGGTTGAGCGGCACGAGATGGCAGGTGATGCCCTGCCGGCATAGTTCCGTGGCAGTCAGGACCAGGCCGCCAAGGTCACGCGCAGGATGATCCACGACCAGCGCGACCTGCGGCGGACGGGCACCGAACCTGCCGATCCACGGCACGCGGGTGCTGCCGGCGCCAGTGCTCCGGGGTGAGCTCGAGTTCATCAGGCTACGCATGGAGGCTCCACCAGCAGCCCGTGACGACGCAGCTCGCCGACGATGCGCTCCACCGTCGCTTCCGGCACAGCGCACTCCTCCGCGATGTCTGCAGCCGACCGACGGCCGTCGAGCAGGAACAGCACATCGAACAGGCACTTGTGCCCGACCGGGTCCTCCTGGAAATCAACGTGAATGCCGAAGCGGGAGCAGCAGATTTCGCCCGGATAGGCGCTCTGGATCACAACGTTGCGCTCCAGTTCGCCCAGCATGGACAGGACCAGCGCGCGCGACGCTTCGAGGGCGCCCAGCGGCACTCGGTCCGGCGTGTCGTCGCTCGAGTGATACTCACGGTAGGGAAAGTCGGCATGGTCGGGCTGGTGCTGGCGCGTGAGCGCGAGCATGGGCACGCGAACGCCCGGAGCATTGAACTGCCGCTCGTCATTGCCGGCGAGCGTGCGAAACGGGGCGGTCCAGCCTGCCGGATCGCCAGCCCGGAGCGCCCGGGCAAAGCACCGGTCGGCCTCGCTGTCGCCGGTGAACGAATGCTGAAGGACGTGGGGAATGTCCCGGCCCAGCATCTCCAGGAAGAGCCCGCCCCGCATCTGCGCAATCAGCTCCGGGTGCCGGCTCAAGTATGCGATGGACCCGATCGTTTCGGGCACGATGAGGAAACGATACGTATACCGGGGACGTGATCCGGCCAGCAGCGTTCGCATGACATCAATACCCACCACCACGCCAGTGAGGTCATCATTGACCATGCCCGGGTGGCAGAGGTGCGCGCACAGCACGATGGTGTCGCTGGTCAGGCCGGGCACAACGACCTCGCCGACCTTCAGCGTGCCCAGGCTGAATTCGCTGCGGATCATTACCCGGTAGCGTTCATCCGTGAGCGAAGCCCGACGGTTCGCACTGCAGCAGAGCCCCCAGTCACGCTCGTAATACTTGAACATGAACGGGATGGCGTCGGGCAGCTTCGGGTGGACATGCAAGTGGGCCAGCAGTTCGGCCCGCGTCACTTCGCCGTTGAACGGCAGCGAGTAGGACACGACATGAAGCGGATTGTCGGCGTAGGAGAAGAGGCGCCGGCCATCCATCGTCTCCAGCCAGGCCTCGTGACACGTCCACTTCTCCGGGACGATCCAGCTCCAGCACTCGGTACCGGACGGGATCTCATGAACCGTCATGGGCACCTGGGTGCCCAGCGCCGCGAGAGCCACGTCGTAGCCCTCTGACACGATGTCCCGCGGCAGTCGCCACAGCGCCTCGATCATCTCGGACATCGTGGCGGCTGGCGGCAGCGACACCGGTGCCGTGGCTGCCCCGGTTCGACCGGCTTCGAGCTGGACGGGATCGCCCGCTGGTCCCCGTGCGGTTGACCATGCGTCCGCAGCGAGCAATTGCTGGGTCAGCTGATGGAAAGCCAGGCTCCGCACTGCGACGACTGCTCCACTGCCGACCACTGCTGTCCGCGCAATCCCGCTTTCAGCGGCGCGCTCAGCCAGCCGGCCGCCCTCCGGGAATCCATTCTCGGCGAGAATGCGGACGTTGTACACCCAGCCTCGCGAGTGATATCCGGCCTCATCCTTGATGCGTCCGGTGAACAGCTTTCGATACCGGAACGGAACGCCGACCATCTCCTCGGTGTAATGGCGGACGGTCGCCTCGTCGAGTCCCAGCCCCACCATGCAGATCATGGTGTTGGCCTGAACCACGCGTTCGAAAACGCTGCCGGGCCCGAAGCACGACGCAGCAGCGCCGAGCAGGAGCTCGGCCGCCGCGGGACCCTGGCCGGCCACGGAATGAATTGGATCCGCTGACCGAATGACGCCCGGCTGCTGGCGGAAGTATTCCAGGAAGTCGGCGCTTGGACTCCACGGCCCGCCCATGGTCGCGGTCGTCGCGGGATCGAAGCCCTGGTGCTGGCAGAAGGAGAACGTGTAGGTCGGCAGGAGCAGCGTCCCGGCGGGCCCGACAGCGGCCCGCACGGCGTCGAGAATGGCGGAGTGGTCGGGTGCCCCGGATCCGGCGCTCTCAAGGGTACCGAGTGCTTCCAGGTTCACATGCAGGAAGACCGTGTCGCCGAGCCGTACTCCACACTGTCGGAGCGCGGTGGTCAGGTCGGATGCGTGGTACGACGCCCTCTGGCGTGGCCCCGAGGCCAATGTGGTGCTCGCGGTCACGATGATGGCCTGGTCACCATGGCCAGCACGGCTGCGATCACCCGGTCCTGCATCGCGTCAGTCAACCCGGCCGAGCACGGGAGGCTCAGCGCCGTGCGATTGAGCGTCTCGGCCACCGGGCAACCCGCGGGCTCCGCCGCGGCGTGCGCGGGCGAGCGGTTGACGGGCTGCCAGAGCGGGCGGGTCTGAATTCCCCTCGCACCCAGTGCCGCCATGAGCGCGCGCGAGCCAACGCCGCATCGCGCTTCGTCCATCCTGATGGTGTACATCCACCAGGCACTCGATGCCCAGGCTGCTTCCTGCATGACCTGCAATCCGTGCACGCCGCCGAGTGCGTCGGCATAGCGCTGGGCGATCCGGCGCTTGGCCGAGAGAAACTCGTCCATCCGCTCGATCTGGGCTGACCCCATCGCCGCCTGGATATTCGTCAGTCGATAATTGAATCCCACCTCGCCATGGACATACTCGATCGCATCATCCTTGGCCTGGGTGGTCAGGTAGCGCGCGCGCCCCGCCAGCGCCGGATCGTCCGTGACCAGCATCCCGCCACCGCCGGTGGTGATCAGCTTGTTGCCGTTGAAGCTGAAGCAGCCGACATGGCCGATGCCTCCTACTGGGCGGCCCCTATACGTCGCCCCCAGGCTCTCGGTGGCATCCTCGACGACCCGCAGGCCGAATCGGCGGGCGAGCGCCATGACCGGATCCATGTCCACTGGATGACCGAGGATGTGGACCGGCACGATGGCCCGTACCCGCCGGCCGGTGCGCCGATTCCGTAGCACACCATCGCGCCAGTCGCATCCGCGCTCCAGGAAGTCGGCCAACGCGGTGGTATCCATCTGCAGGTAGCTGGACTCCGCATCGATGAAGACCGGCCAGGCGCCGACGTAGCGGATCGCGTTGACCGGCGCGATGAACGTCAGTGACGAGACCGCCACCTCATCATCTGGTTCCACACCTGCCAGCAAGAGCGCAACGTGGAGAGCGGAGGTCCCGTTGACCGTCGCCACGGCGTGAGCGGTGCCGGCGCGCTCAGCCAGTTCGCGCTCGAAACGGTCCACGAACGCGCCGGCCGAAGAGACCCAACCGGTATCGAGGCACTCACGCACGTAATTCCATTCATTGCCGCCGATCTCGGGCACGCAAAGCGGTATGGCTTCGGCGGCCGAGGCCGGCCCGGCTGTCGGCCGCGAGACGATGGTCATGGGACCGCCGCCCCGATCACGGCTCCAGGTACGATGCCCGCCTCGACCAGGCGCGCCACTTCCGCGACGCCGTCGGCGACCGGTATGGTGATCTCGAAGCCAAGTCGGGTGGCGATCTTGGTGAACGAGACACGATAGTCGCGCGGATCTTCCTTCCTGCTTACGTACTCCACGATGGCATCGGGAGCGTAGGGCTGGACCAGCTCGACCAGCTGCAGTTTCTGGAAGTTCTGGCTGGTGGCACCCACGTTGTACACCTCGCCATCCACCTTGTCGGGGGACGCCGCCAGGACGAGCAGGATCGCGCGCGCCACGTCTCGCACGTGGACATACGGCCGCCAGAACTGCTCGCCAAACACCACCAGGTGGCGGTCGCGGAGGAGTGCGAGGGTGAACTCGTTCACCGTCAGGTCAAACCGCATCCGCGGTGACACACCGAACACGGTGGCGAAGCGCAACGGCGTGACCACCATCTGGTGTCGTCGGCGACCCAGCAGGGCCTGCTCCACGGCCACCTTGGTCTCGGCATAGAGCGATACCGGCGCCAGTGGGGAATCTTCGTCGACAAGGCTGGACGGATCCGCCATCCGTCCGTAGTTGCTGCACGTAGAGGCGAACACGAAGCGGCGGACACCCGCCTGCTCGGCGGCAGCTATCAGCCCGAGCGACGCCTCGAGGTTTGTCTGCCGAGCCAGGTCTGGATCCCGGGCGCAGGCAGGATCGCCGACGATCGCTGCAAGGTGGACGACCGCGTCCATTCCGGTGACGGCCGCATCCACGGTGGCACCATCGCGGATGTCACCGGCGAGAAGACGGAAGCGTGGATGGGCCCAGGCGCCGAGCAGAGGCGTGCCACCAAACAGCAGCGCGTCGAGCACCGTCACTTCGTGCCCTGCATCCAGCAGCAGCGGGACCAGGGTGGAACCGACATAGCCGGCCCCGCCAGTGACGAGCACTTTCATCGGACGGTCTCCAGCGTATCCTGGTCAGCCAGCGCCCGCGCGTAGTCGGCGGGCTGCCCGATATCGAGCCAGTATTCGACGATGGGAAATCCTGCCACGGCTCGTCCCGCTTCGATCAGGTGAGTGATGAGGTCGGTCATGTCGAACCGTGTGTCCGCCGGGATCAGCCTTCGGGCCTCTGCTTCCACGATGTATATCCCTGCGTTGGCCCAGAAGCCCTGACGCGGTTTCTCCCGCACATTCCGGATCCGGGGCCCGTCACACTCCAGCAACCCGTAGGGCAGCTGGAGTTCGCAGCGGCGCATGCCCACGGTCATGGCAGCGCCCTCCCGTTGGTGGAACCTCAGCATGTCCTCGAAGGGAACCCCCGTCAGGATGTCGCCATTGATGACAAGGAGTGGCCCGTCCACTTCAGGGAGGAGCCGCAGTGCGCCAGCCGTACCCAGGGGAATGGCCTCGTTCAGATATTGCAGGTCGAGGCCGAGATCGTTCCCGTTACCGAAGTGCGAGGTGATGCAGTCGGCAAGGTGGTGGGTGCTGATCGCCACCCGTTCGATGCCGGCCCGGCGCATCTGCAGCAGCGTGCGTTCCAGGAGCGGCCTGTCGCCAACCGGCAACATCGGCTTCGGGACATGCTCCGTGAGGGGAAGCATTCGAGTCCCGAACCCGCCGGCCATGATCAGCGCCGCGAGCTCCCGCCGCTCGTGCGTGACCAGGTCCCTGCGCAGGAGCAGGCCTCGAGCGCGCCCATCCGCATCCACCAGCGGCAGCTGATTCACCTCGAAGCCCAGCGCCTGATCCATGAGCCGCAGCGCCTCGTGCTCGGTGACCTGCGCTGACGCCACGAGTGGATCCCGGCGGGCAATGGACAGTGCAGGTTGGCTGAACGAAATGCCCCGAAGCATGGCGCGACGGATGTCGCCATCGGTCACGAGGCCGAGGAGCGTGCCCTTCTCGTCGCACACCAGCAGTGCGCCGGTCCCGGCCCGGTCGAGCTGCCGCATCGCGGCGATGATCGAGGCCGACGGCGCGATGGTGACGTCGGCGAGTCGCCCCTCGATGGTGGCCGGGTTCACGGCGTCGCTCCCAGGAAGTCACAGCCGCACTGCGGCCCGAGGTGCTCCGCCAGTGCGGCATGGCGGTTGATGTCGAGACGAGTTCCGATCGGCCAAGCCGGGATCGAGACGCCTTCCGCCGTCTCGATCTGCCGGACCCGCAGCGTGGAATCGCCGGTCTTGACCAGCACGCCGTCTCGGTCGTGCCCGACGACCTGGCCGGGCGTCGCGATGTAGCGTGGCCACGAGCGGTCGAAGTGCGCCCGCCATATGACAATGGTCTGGCCACCGAGTGACGTGCGGGCACCAGGCCCCGGCTGCGCGATCGCCCGAATCTTGTTGTGCAGGGCCTCGCTGGGGTCGGTCCAGTCGAGCCACTCGTCGCCATCGCCGCGCCCCCCGAAGTAGGTGCCGGGCAGGTCGCGCTGGGAGCGAGCCACCAACGTTCCCGCCACCAGGCCATCCAGCGTTGCGGCCACCATGTCGGGCATGGCCGCAGTAACGCGAGCCAGCACGTCGCCGTAGGTATCGGTCCAGCCAATCGGTTCGGTCCGCTGCAGCAGGATGTCCCCGGTATCGATGCCGTCATCCATGAAGTGCGCCGTGAGGCCGATCTCGGATTCGCCGTTGATGATGGCCCAGTTGATCACGTTCCGGCCGCGATAGAACGGCAGCTTGCCGGCGTGAAAGTTCACGGCACCGAGCCGTGCAATCTCCCGGACGGGACTTCGGAGTATCTGGTTGTAGGCGACCGAGATGAGCAGGTCGGGCGCCAGCGCGGCGCACATTGCTATCGTCTCGTGCGCGTTGATCCGGGCGGGGGCATGCAACGGAATGCCGAACCGCCGCGTGGCTTCCGCCAAACTCGCATCAGTTGGCCGGGTGCGGCCGATCACGGCGACCACCTGATGCGGCGTCGCCTGCAGCCGCTCGAGGCTGAGCGCGGCCCAGGCCCCGTCGCCGAGCAGGATGATGCGGAGCGGGGCTATGCCAGGTCCGACCATGCGAGTTCCTCGTCAGCGGTCACGTCGCGAGCGAGCGGCCGGCCCAGCACGTAGCCGAGCTCGTCCGGCTGGATGCCGGTGCCGGGCCGCTTGAAATCCACGTCGCGCTCGGTCAGCACCTCGCCCTGTCGGAGTGGCCGAGTGGTGACCATCCGGCGCCGGAAGGCCTTGCGCTTTTCTACCTCGACCGGGCTCACGATCCGGACTGCGCTTCCCAGCGCCTGATGTGCCGCGCGCGCTCCATCGACCAGGGCACGCAGCTCCTCCGGATCGGCCGAGATCGCGTGATCCCATCCCTCGAGCGAACGATCGAGGGTGAAATGCTTCTCGATGACACAGGCGCCCAGGGCGACCGCCGCGATTGGTACGGCGACGCCGAGGGTGTGGTCGCTGTAACCCACCGGTACGCCGAAGGCCTTCCGCCAGGTCTCGAGCTGGCGGAGGTTGACCGCTTCCGGCGGCGACGGGTAGATCGAGACGCAATGGAGCAGGGCCACGGGCCCGCCGCCCTGCAGTGCGGCAAGCGCGCGCTCCACCTCGCCGAGTGTCGCCATCCCGACAGAGAGGAGCACCGGTCGGCCGGTTGTCGCGATATGGCGCAGCAGCGGCAGGTGATTGACGTCCATGGACGCGACCTTGTAGGCCGGCGCATGCAGCGATTCGAGCAAGTCCACTTCGGCGCTCGAGAAACAGCTCGCGAACCAGGTGACACCGCGCTCGGTGCAGTAGGCGCCGATTTCCCGCAGCCGGTCGGGCGTCATCTGGTATTGGACGACCGCGTCCTCCAGGGTCGGGACTCGGTGGTCCGCGGCGTAGCGCGTGTTGCGCGCGTACTCCGCCGAGGAGATCAGGGAGTCGCGAGTCCACGACTGGAACTTGACCGCATCGGCGCCCGCGGCCTGTGCTGCGTCCACCAGCGCGCGACACAGCTGCATGTCACCGTTGTGGTTGGCCCCGATCTCGGCAATGACATAGGGGGCCAGCCCTTGGCCGATCGGGCGTCCCGCAATCGTCAATTGCTCCATACGTGCTCCAAGTCGGGGTTGGCAACCTGCCACCACCAGACGTGCATGGCGGGCAGGCGGTTCAATGCTTCCACGTACGCGTCCAGCCGGCGGCCGTCCTGGCGCACGGCCGCATCAAAGGCGGACACCCGCTGCCGCTCAGTCTCCAGCGCTGCGCGCTCGCGATCGCCCAGCTCCCAGTGGACGTCCAGCATGCACCGGTAATGCTCCAGCACACGGTTGGTCGCGACCAGGACCTGGCGGCCGGTGAATGGCTGCAGCATCGGCGCGAGATTGGCCTCATACTGGCGGTAGCGCATGTGCGGTGTGGCGTCGAACTCCAGGCGCGCCCCATTGGACCACGCTCGCGTGACCAGGAGCCAGTCCACCAGCACGCAGTCGTCCGGCACCGGCAGGCACGCGCGAAGGACACTTGTGCGATAGGCGGTGTTGGAGAGGCCGAACACATTGCAGCGGGGCAGCAACGCCGCCAGTTCGATGCCCGCCGGCGGGCCGAATCGCGCTCCCACCGGGCGACCGGCGTTGTCCATGATTTCCAGGGCACACCCGGTCACATCAGCCCGGGCAAGCAGCGCCCGCGCTGCAGCCACGCGTCCCGGCAGCAGCACGTCGTCACTGTCCACGAGAATGACTGCGTCGTAGTCGCCGATGAGCTGCCTGATCGCGTCGGACCGGACGCGCGCAGGCGTCGTTGGCACGGCGGCAGGCATCCAGCGCGCGTTCGGCTCCATGCCGATTGCCCGGGCCACGGCGGCGGGCGTAAGTCCGTCCAGCCCCACGCAGAGATCGAACGCGGCATCCGTCTGTGCCAGAACCGAGGCATGCCAGTCCTTCAGGTAGGGCTCGACCCCCGGATACATCGTGGTGTAGAGCGCCAGGCGGTCAGCGCGCATCGGCAATTCCCGTCATGTTGCCGAGCTGCAGGAGTTGCTCCGCCATCTGCCAGTCCTCTTCCGTGTCAATGTCCACCGCTCGGTGCCACGGCATGACCCAACCGGTGCGTCCCGCGACATGGAACGTGCGCTTCTCGCGCACTACCGCGGCCCGCGCCCACCACACGGCGCCAGTAGGGCAGAAGAGCTCGGCGAGGTCCTGGCTTCGCTGGGTCATCGCCTCGGGAAAGAGTGGTTCGAGTGTGCCGGCGGGTGAGAGCCGGCTCGCCCACCAGGGGTTCTGCCAGCCGAAGTGGGTCACCGATAGCTGGGCGTCCGCGCCGCTCTCCGCAAATCGGGCATAGCTGGCCCGGACATCGTCCGCAGTTCGGAGCGGGCAGTTCGGCAGGAGCTGCGCCACGGCGGTCACCTGGCACTCGGGATCGATCCGATCCAGCGCATCTGCGGTGACCGCCGAGACATGCGTCTCATCGTCGGCGAGCGCTGCCCCGCGAAGAAACGGCACCTCGGCGCCATGGGAGCGGGCCACGGTGGCAATCTCTTCAGCGTCGGTGCTCACCACGACTCGATCGAACAGGTCCGATTCCAGGGCCGCAGCGATGGTGTAGCTGATGGCGGGGCGACCCAGGAGTTCCCGGATGTTCTTGCGCGGCACCCGCCGCGAGCCGAGTCGGGCAGGAATGACGGCCAGCAGGCACTTGGAGGAGTTCATGCCACCGTCTCCGCAGCGGGAATTGGCTGGTCGCGTACGATGTCACGGTGGCGGTGGCCAGTTCGCTGCGCCGACCAGAGCTTCTGATAGGTCGGGCAATCGAGCAGCAGCAGCTCGTGGGTGCCCAGGCCGGCAACCCGCCCCTGGTCGAGGACAAGGATGCGATCGGCATTGCGCAGCGTGGAGAGGCGATGCGCGATGACGAACGTCGTTCGACCGTGCATCAATCGGTCGATGGCAACCTGCACGGCTTCCTCCGACACGGAATCGAGGCTGCTGGTGGCCTCGTCGAGCAGGAGTATCGGAGCGTTCTTGAGCAGCGCCGCAGCGATGCAGACGCGCTGGCGCTGACCGCCCGACAGGCCGCGTGCGGTCGGGCCATTCCCGATGAGCGTGTCGTAGCCGTTCTCCATCTCCATGACTTCCGCGTGGAGATTGGCCGCGCGGCCTGCCTGGATGACCTCATCCATGGTGGCGTCGGGTCGACCGAACCGGATGTTCTCCGCGATGGTGCCGCCGAACAGAAATGAGTCCTGCTGGACCAGCGCGCAGGCATCGATCACGTCAGCATGGCGCAACTGGCGAAGGTCGATTCCGTCAAACAGGATGGCGCCCTCGGTCGGGTCATAGAACCGAAGGAGCAGGGAGATCAGGGTGGACTTGCCCGCTCCGGATGGCCCGACGATGCCGATCGTCTCGCCTCGGTGGATGGTCGCCGACACATCTCGCAACGAGTGGCGCCCACCATAGGTGAAGCTCACGTTCCTCAGCTCAATAGTGGCCGGCGGAGTCGTCAGCGGGCGGGCGTCTGGTGCGTCCGCAATCTCCGGTACCGAGCGCAGGATGTGGTTGACGCGGTCCAGGGTGGCCAGGTTTGTCTGTACGTTGGCGTACACGTTGAGCAGGCCGAGCATGGGGCTGTACACCGCCACAACCGCCACGAGCAAGCTGAGGAGCGATTGCCACGTCAGTTCGCCGGAGGCCACGTCCCGGCCGCCGATCGTCAGTACCAGGACCAGTCCCAGGCCGGTCACCGCCTCAAAGAGGAAGCGCGAGGTGGCCCGGGCACGGGTCGAGCTGTGCATGTATGCCCGGTACGCTTCGGCGTTCTCGCTTGCAGCACCCAGCACGCGGGCCTCACCCCGGTTGGCCTTGATCAGCCGGATGGCGGTCGCGATTTCCATGAAGCTGGTTGAGAGTGCCGAGACGGCCTCCCGCTGCCGTACTGCGGCCTGCATGAGTCGGCGGCCGAACCACTGCGCCGGCAACAGCCCCAGCGGGCCAAGAATGAAGCCGATCGCCGCGAGCTTGGGACTCATGATGAAGGCGACGACGATCAGGCCTGCCAGGCGCGAGCCGTGCTGAAACAATTCACCGATTGCGAGGGTGATGTTGCGGAAGCTCTTGAGGTCATGATAGGACGCCAGGATGATGTCTTCCTGGCGATTCTTGTCGAAGAACCGCGCCGAGAGGGTGAGCAGCTTCCCCAGGACCCGCTTGATGGCCGCAATCTCCACCGAGTCGGCCAGCCGCGCCGAGAGGACGTCGCTGGCGCAACTGCCGCCTGCCCGCAGCAGCCAGATGGCGTAAATCACGACTGCCCCGAACAGCAGGCTCCACACCGTGACGTGCCCGGCGCCGTTGAATCCCATCAGGATATCGCGAAGGGCAAGCAGCAACAGGCCCTGCAGCACACCCTGGGTGAGGGTGGCGAGGAGCATCCAGCTCGCGAGAGCAGGGCGCTCCAGCATGAGCCTGCCACCCGTCAGCAGCGCCTGGAGGACACCATCCCGTGGGCGCTGCCTGGCCTCAGGCTGTGCCATGCAGCACCGCCGGCGTCAGGCGCTGAAGCGGGCCGGCAGTCTCGTTGTGCGCCTCATGCGCCGCCGCGGTCAGTGTCGTCAGGCTCGGTGCGATGCGCTCCGACACCAGATCGTGCAGCAGCAACCGCAGGACTTCGTCAGGCAGGTGCGCCTGGGCCGCTTCAACCAGCTCAGCCACCAGTCGCTCCACATCGGCCGGCAGATGTTCATTGGTGGCCCGGAGCACTTTGGGGTGGGCGGTGGGCTCCACGCTCTCGCCGGTGAAGAGGATCTCCTCCGCCAGCCGCTCGCCTGGCCGGATGCCGCTGTAACGGATCTCGATATCCACGTCGGGCTCGAGTCCGGAGAGCCGGATCATGTCGGCCGCGAGGTCGGCGATGCGGACCTGCTCGCCCATGTCCAGCACGAAGACGTTGCCGGGGCGACCGAGCGCCCCGGCCTGCAGCACGAGCTGCGTGGCTTCCGGTATCGTCATGAAATAGCGACGCATGTCCGGATGGGTCACGGTGACGGGACCGCCAGCCTGGATCTGCCGCAGGAAGGCCGGTACCACGCTTCCGCGGCTGCCCAGGACGTTGCCGAACCGGACGGCGACAAATTCACGATTGTAGCGGGTGCCGGCATGCTGAACGATCATCTCGGCGATGCGCTTGGTGGTGCCCATGACACTGCAGGGCCGGACGGCCTTGTCGGTCGAGATGAGGACAAAGCGCTCGGTGCCCGCGTCAATCGCGGCCTGTACCAGGCTGGCGGCGCCTTCGACGTTGTTGAGGATCGCTTCCGCCACGTTCCATTCCATCATCGGCACGTGCTTGTGGGCCGCGGCATGGAAAATCACCTCGGGGCGATGGCGCTCCAGCAGCTGGCGCACATGTGGTCGGTCACGCACGTCCGCGATGAGGGGAACGGTTTCGAGGGCCGGGAAAGCGTCGCGCAGTGCAGCCTGCACTTCATAGATCGAGTTTTCGCCGTGGCCAAGGAGCAGGAGACGCTTGGGGCCCAGCCGCGCCAGCTGCCGGCACAGCTCACTCCCGATGGAGCCGCCGGCGCCTGTCACGAGGACGGTGCGCCCTCCGACCACCGCCCCCACCGCCGCGAGGTCGGTGTCCACCGGATCGCGCCGGAGCAAGTCCTGGATCTGGACCTTGCGCAGGGCGGACACACTCACACGCTCCGATATGATCTCGAACAGCCCCGGGACCGTGCGGGCATGCACGCCGGCCGCATTGGCGATCCGGATCAGCGTCCGGACCACGGTACCTGGCGCGCCCGGCATGGCAATGATCATCTGCGTGATCTTGTGTGCCGACAGGATCCGGGGCAGGTCAGCCAGCGAGCCGAGCACCGGCCGGTTGCAGAGCAGCTGGTGGCGCTTGCCTGGATCGTCATCCACAAAGCCGGCCAGCCGCAGCTGCAACTTCGGGTTGGCGAGCAGTTCCTTGGCGATGATTTCGCCTGCTGCACCTGCCCCGACGATGAGCGCCGCTTCACCCGCCGACTCATCCACGGACGCGGATCGCGCGTGGGCTCGCCGCTTGGCCAGCGTTCGCGGAGCACAGACGGCCGCGACGCTCCCCAGCGCATCCAGCGCGAGGATCGACAGGGGAACTCGCACGGTGGCGAGCCCGGAGTGGGGAAGCAGGACGGCGCCGATGATGCCGCAGAGCACCGCCGAAATCGCCATGGCTCGAAGCACTCGGGTGAAGTCTCTCACGTCCGCGTGCGCCCAGAGGCGATTGTACAGCCCGAATCCTGCCAGGATGGAGAGTTTGAGGGGTGTCGTGGCCGCCGTGTAGATCAGCAGGGCACCGGTGTCGGCCAGCGGCCAACCCCAGCCCTCGAACCGGGCGGTATAGGCAAGGAGCGGCAGTCCCACGAACGCAACAGCGTCCGAGAGAAAGACGTGGCGATTCCTGATGGCGCTAGTCATGGCGACGGGGGCTCGCTATGCATGCGGGGCGCTGACGCGCTCGCGCACCAGGGTAGCAAACGAAATCCTACAAATTTGAACCGCGAGAGCGCAAGTCCCGAGCCCACGCCACAGTGCGCGATGCCCTTTGGACTTACGCTCCATCACCCAATCCGGGTCCTTGATTTGCCGCGACTTAGGCTGCGTGACGAAGGTCACTGTTCCATTGTGACAAAATCACGAAGAACCAGACTGCCGCGGATGCCCCACAGTTGCGTAGATGCGGCGCCACACTGTGTGGGGTCGTTGCGCTGCCGCCTTCAGCGCGGCCGTAACACCATTGACGGCTCCGTCATGCCGAAGGCTGGGGGCGGGGGCGGCCGACAGCCGCCCCCGAACACAGCGCCCTACTTGTCCGTGATCCGCAGCGCGATTCTCCGGTTCTGTGCCCGGCCGGCTTCGGTGGCGTTGCTCGCGACCGGATGCTCCTCGCCGTAGCCCTCGGACTCCAGCCGACCCTTGTCGACCCCCAGTGCCACGAGCTGGTCCATCACACTCCGCGCGCGATTCTCGGACAGCGCCTTGTTGGCGTCGTCATTTCCCGTGCTGTCCGTGTACCCGCCGATCTTGGCGTGCACATCGGGATAGGCACCGAGGATCGCAGCCAGGTTCCGCAGCTGGACTTGTGACCCGGGAGCGAGGGTCGCCGAGCCGGTCTCGAAGCGGAGCCGGTCGAAATTGAACCAGGTGTCCTTGTCTGCCTTCACGTTCGAGTCGTTAATGAACGCGACCACCCGCGCTTCGAGGCTCGTGTCCGGTACCGAAAGCCGGGTGCCATTGGGAAGGATGACGTTGCCGGTCCCGCGGGGCGAATAAGCCTGAACGTCGGCGGAGTCGGTGCGAACGCCCGCCGGTGCCATGCTGGTGTCCATCGCCACGCGTTCGTTCGTCGGCCCGTTGGTGCGCGACGCGAACCAGATAATGCCGAGGATGATGGCGGCGGCGACTGCGAGCCAGGCCCAGCCCATGCCGCCCGCCCGCCGGCTGCTTTCGTCGTCCACGGACCGCCGCACGCCCGGGGCGGCTGCCGCACCCGGCACAAACAGGGATGCCAGACCCGCCGGTGCCATGCCGCGGATGGAATCGGCCTCACTGGTGAGCAGGGATGTGAGTCCACTGGCCGAGAGACCCTCGGTGCGTACCTGCCGGCCGAGAATGCTGAGGACAACCGGCGCAAGGATCGAGAGTATCGAACTGGCAGTGGACGCCTTGACCCCGCTGGTTCGGCCGACGGCATCCGAGACAGCAGCACTGTTGCCGCCGAAGACCATCGCGAGGAGACGGCTGCCCAGCGAGCCGAGCGCAGCCGTGCCACCTCCCAGGAGGGACGTGAGTCCTCCCTCGGCGTGTCCATCCGAATCAGTGGCCGCCTGGGTGAGCAGGCCATGCACCTCTCGCATGGCACCGGCGTCGCTGGTCTTGTTGAGCAGGCCCAGCAGGATGGCGCCGAATCCGCCAGTCAGGCCCCGCGAAATACTGGACTCGGATTCACCAAACTGGCTGGCGACCGAGGAAATGGTGTCTGGTGTGAGAAGATTGCGGAAGGAGTCGAGGAGCGTCGATGACATGATGGCCTCCGGTCAGGTGGGACGGGCGCGGGTGACAAAGCGCCGTATCCGGAAGGTAGAGGCGCGGGACATGGGGCGTAAGGCACAGGGAGCACGGCGTGAGGCGCAGGGCGCAACGCCTGGGACGAACACCCTGCGCCTTACGGGCTACGCCCGGACCGCCGCCCGCCGCAACCGGTCATGCACACCGAGCCAGGCGGGCGCGTCCGGCGGTCGCTCGACCAGGATCAGCTGGCAGCCGAGATCGTCGAGCGTGTGAAGCGCCGCGTAGAGGCGGCTGGCATACGCCGCTGGATCGCCAGGCATGCGCATCGGGTGTTCGACCGGCCAGACGAGGTCGCTCAGAATCAGCGCACCAACCGGCCTGCCTCCGGCGCGCGCCGCTTCGCGTTCGACTTCCGCCGGGTTCACGAGCAGCAGTGTGGCGCGCGGCGCGTAGTGCCGCTCGTGCATGCCCGGTGAAAGCCGGGGGGCGGCCGCCGTCACGAGCGGCGGCGGAGCGATGGCGCCGACGGTCTGCTCCAGCTCGGCGAGCGTGACCATGCCGGGCCGGAGCAGGCGAGGGGTCGGTCCGGTAAGATCCAGCACGGTGCTCTCGATGCCGACCGTGGTGGGTCCGCCGTCGAGAATCACGTCGACCTGCTCACCGAGCGAGCGTTCCACATGATCTGCGGTGGTTGGCGAGAGCTCGGTGAAGCGGTTGGCGCTGGGCGCCGCAATCGGCAAGGCCGCGGCGCGGAGCAGGGCCAGGGCCACTGGGTGCGAGGGCACGCGCACGGCCACAGCCGGTAATCCGGCTGTCACGATATCGGGAACTATCGGACGCTTGGGCAGGACCAGGGTCAGGGGCCCAGGCCAGAATCGTTCAGCCAGGAGCGCCGCGCGCTCTGGCCAGTCGGCGACGAGCTCGCGCGCCACCAGCGCATCTGGCACGTGCGCAATGAGTGGATTGTTGTCCGGTCGCCCCTTGGCCAGGAAAATCCGGCGGACGGCGTCGGCATCGAGCGCATTGGCGCCGAGACCGTACACGGTCTCCGTGGGAAAGGCGACCAGCCCTCCTCGGCGGATGACGTCCGCGGCGGTGGCGATCGCCTCGGGATCGGGCGAGGGCGGGAGGGCGGTGAGGCGCTGCATGGATTACTCGTCGTCCCGCACTGGCCGTCGGGACGTCTTGAGGCTTCCCCGGCGGTGCTTGGCGTCGAGGCGCGCTTCGCGGGCGGCACGGGGCACGCGCGTCTTCCGGCGGGGTTTCGCCACATGGAGCGCGTTCCGGATGCTGGTCACGAAGCGCGCCACTGCCTCCTCGCGATTCTGCAGCTGGCTCCGCCGGCTGGCCGCGACAATGCGCAGCTGTCCGCTCGCATCGAGGCGCGAGGCGAGCCGCGCCAGCAGCAATGCGCGCTGATCCGGGTGGAGGCTCGGCGAGTCCGCCACGTTCCACCAGAGCTCAATCCGTGTTGCGGAGCGGTTCACATGCTGACCGCCCGGCCCGCCGGCGGGCGTCGCGCGAAACTCGAGCTCCGCGAGCGGCAGCGTCAGCTGGTCGGTAATGGCCAGTGTGCGTGGAATCATCCTGTACGCTAGGAGGGAGCCGCCCCATTTGGCAATCGCCACCCGGCTGTATCCGACGCCGGGTCATGATACCTTTCGGCATGGATCAGATCAGGTTGCTCCTCGACACACTCGCGGCGCTCGACAACGCCATCCTGGGTTACTCGGGCGGGGTGGACAGCTCGCTACTCGCCGTGGCGGCACGGCGGGCACTTGGCCCCGACCGCTTCCTTGCGGTCATCGGCCGCAGCGCATCATACCCGGCCGTGCAGTACGCGCAGGCGGTGGCGCTGGCCCGGCAGTTCGATGTCCCGTTGTTCGAGATGGATACGCGGGAGCTGGACGACGCGCGCTACCGCGCCAACGCCCCCGACCGATGCTTCTACTGCAAGCACGAGCTCTGGTCGGAGCTCACGTCGCTCGCCACCGAACGGGGTTTCGGTTGCATCCTCGATGGGACAAACGCCAGCGACACCGGAGAGCACCGGCCGGGCATGCGGGCCGGCGCCGAGTGGCGCGTGCGCTCACCGCTCGCGGAACTGGGCTGGACCAAGGAGCGGGTGCGCGAGGTGGCGCGTTCCCTGGACATCCCGAACTGGAATGCGCCGGCAGCACCTTGTCTCGCCAGCCGGATCCGTTACGGTGTGGAAGTAACTGAGGAGCGCCTGGCCCAGGTGGAGCGGGCCGAGGCCGCCGTGCGCGCGATCGGAGTGCTCGGCAATCTTCGCGTCAGGCATCTCGACACGCGCGCACGGGTCGAGGTCGATGCTGCAGAGCTGGGCCTGGTGCGGGCGCACTGGGATGCCATCGAACGCCAGATAGCGGCCCTGGGTTTTGATGCGGTCGAGCTGGACGAACGGGGCTACCGCCGGGGCGCCCTGCTGGCAATGACGGACGCCGGCTGACCCATGCGCCTGTTCGCTGCGATACCGTTACCTGCCCAGGCCCAGGCAGAGTTCACTCGGGTACTCAGTGAGCTTCGCGCGCTCGGATGGCCAGTGCGCTGGGTCCAGGACAATTCCGCACATGTCACGCTCAAGTTCTACGGCGAAGTGCTGCCGGAACGACTCGACGTCGTCACCGAAGCGGTGGAACAGGCGTCCCGAGACGCCGCGGCGATGCCCATGCGCTTCACCAGGATCGGTGCGTTCCCGGACCCGCGACGGCCGCGCGTGCTCTGGCTGGGCCTCCAGGCGCCGCCCGCGCTGGAATTGCTCAAGGATCGAGTGGAACGCGCCTCCGAATCCATCGGCTTCGCGCCTGAGGGTGTGCCATTCCGCTCGCATGTGACGCTTGGACGCCTGCGGGACGGCCAGCGCTTTCCACCAGGTGCGATCGAGGGGGCCGATGTCGCACCGGCGGGTGAACTCTTCACGGCCCGCAAGGTCGTGCTCTACGAAAGCGAACTGACTCCTGCCGGCCCGCGTTATTCCTCCCGGTTGACCGTGGAGCTTGCATGAAGGGTTGCCTGCTCGCGCCATTCCGACTGCTCGGCTGCCTCACCCTCATCCTCATCCTGCTGGCCGGCTGGCTCTACCGCGACCGCCTGGGCGACTGGGGCCGGGAGCTGCTGCGCAGGGCGCGGCACGAGCCCGCGGCCGTGACGGACACCGGGACACCGTCACCCGCGGCGCTGACGGAGGGCAGGCGCAAGCTGGCCCAGCTCGGAAGCAGCCGGGATTCCGTGACCCTTTCGGCGGACGAGGCGGCGTCGCTGCTCAGCGATGTGCTGGGGCCATACATGCGCGGGACTTTCGATTCTATTCGCGTGCGCCTGGCCGAAGGCTCCATCGAGGTGCGGGCCATGGCCAGCACGGCGAGGCTTCCCTCGGGCCTCCTCGGCCCACTCGGCATGGCGATGAGTGATCACGAGCCAATGTCGGCGAGCGGGCCGTTCACGGTGGCCGCGCCTGGCCGCGGTGCGTGGCACATCGAGGCGCTCAGCTTCCGAAGTTTCCCGCTGCCATCGGAAGTGGTACCGCGAATGATGGGCAAGGTTACCGGTGACACGACGCGCGCGGTGCCGGTGTCCTTGCCCCGCACCGTCCAGTCGGTGGCGGTCCATGGCGATGGGGTGACATTCTATTCGGGGACGCCATGAATCATCGCGTGCTGATCGTGGACGATGAACCCGGCATCCGCCAGGCTGTGAAGCAGGTGCTCGAGTACGAGGGGATCGAGGTGCGCGCGGCGGGATCCGGCGGCGAGGCCATCACGGTCTATCCGGATTTTCGCCCGCACGTAGTTTTCCTCGACGTGAAGATGGCGGGCCTCGACGGGCTCGAGACGCTGAACCGCCTGCGGGACCTCGATCCCTCGGCCGTGGTCGTCATGATCTCGGGTCACGGAACAGTGGCGACCGCCGTCGAGGCCACGCGTCGTGGAGCATTCGACTTCCTGGAGAAGCCGCTCGATTCCGACCGCCTGCTGGTCACCGTCCGGAAGGCTGCCGAGCACGCCGACCTGGTGGGCGAGAATCTTCGGCTTCGCGAGGCGGTGGGCCGCCGCTACGCGATGATCGGCACCAGTCCCGCTCTCGAGGCCACCCGCGACATGATCCTGCGCGTGGGCCCCACAACGGCGCGGGTGCTCATCACCGGCGACAACGGCACCGGCAAGGAACTGGTGGCGCGTGCGCTGCACGAAGCCTCGCCGAGGCGTGGCCGGCCGTTCATCGAGGTCAACTGCGCGGCCATTCCGTCGGAGCTGATCGAGAGCGAGCTGTTCGGTCACATGAAGGGCTCCTTCACCGGGGCCTTCGCCGACCGGGCGGGAAAGTTCGAGCAGGCCGATGGTGGTACGCTCTTTCTCGATGAGGTCGGTGACATGTCGCTGGCCGCGCAGGCCAAGCTGCTGCGCGTGCTGCAGGAGGGCGTGGTCACCCGCATTGGCGGATCGAAAGCAATCCAGGTGGATGTCAGAGTGCTGGCCGCCACCAACAAGGACCTGGGTGAGGAGATCGCCGAGGGGCGCTTCCGCGAGGATCTTCTCTATCGGTTGAACGTCGTGGAAATCCATGTCTCGCCGCTCGATGAGAGGCGGGGGGACATTCCCGACCTGGTGGCGCACTTCACCGGCCAGATCGCCGCGGGCACCGGAGCCACTGCTCGCGGGTTCGACGCGGAGGCGGTGCGGCGCCTGCAGCGGCGTTCCTGGCCTGGCAACGTGCGCGAATTGCGGAATGCGGTCGAGCGGCTGCTGATCCTCGCACCGGGCAAGGAGGTCACCGCGGCCGATGTGGAACGCATCCTCCCTGGCGAAGCGGAGTACGCGGGCGCAGGCGGAGAGGCCGGCGCGCACACCTTCGAAAGCTTCAAGCAGGAAGCGGAGCGGAATTTTCTGGTGCAGCAGCTCCGCGACCACGACTGGAACGTGAGCGAGACGGCGCGTGAGCTGAAGATGCCGAGGTCGAACCTCTACAAGAAGATCGAGCGGTACGGACTTCGTCGGGAGAACTCATGAGCGACCAGCCAAGAGACTGGGATCGTGAGCTGGCGGACATCGACAAGGCCATCGCCAAGATGCCAACCCCGCCAGGCCCCCCTGCGGGAGTCGCACGCAGTGCCGCGGCGCCGGCGGCTGCGAGTTCGGTGGCCTCGCCGGTGCGGCGCCGGGATCGCGCGGCGACCTGGCTCTGGATCGTCCTGGGCCTCGCACTCGCCGTGGCGCTGCCGCTCTGGCCCTACGCCGCCGCCTGCGGCACCGGCCTGTTCGGCTACCTCGCGGTGATCGCGATGCTCATCATCAGCGCCGTCCTCGCGCTGCGCGCCAGCTGGCGGGCTCGGCAGGGCAGGGCCAATGCGCTGGCAGTCCTGCTCCTCGTATGGGGCCTCTCGCTCGCGGCGATGGCGGTGCTGCCACGCATCGGCTACGCCCAGGCGCGCGCAACCTGGATGTGTCCTGCAGGAGTGCCGCCGCAGGGTTAGCTTGCTGTGCGCTGTGCGCTCCACGACTTACGACTCACGACCCACGACTCTCATGCCCAAGACTTTCAAGAATTTCATCAATGGTGAATGGACCGACCCCCGCGGTGGCACCTGGTTCGAGAACCGGAACCCCGCTGACACCGGTGACCTGATCGGACGATTTCCGGACTCGGGCGCGGCGGATATCGAAGCAGCGGTCCGTTCGGCTCGGCGGGGCTTCGATCTCTGGCGAAAGACTCCGGCGCCGGCTCGTGGCGACGTGCTGCGACGGGTGGGTGATCTGCTCGTGGCGCGGAAGGAGAAGATCGCCGACGCGATGACCCGCGAAATGGGCAAGGTACTGGCCGAGACCCGGGGCGACGTGCAGGAAGGGATCGACACCGCGTATTACGCGGCCACCGAGGGCCGGCGTCTGTTTGGCCACGTGGTCCCGAGCGAGCTGCGGCAGAAGTGGGCCATGAGCTACCGCCGCCCCATCGGCGTCGTCGGGCTCATCACGCCATTCAACTTTCCGCTCGCGATCCCCACGTGGAAGATGTTTCCCGCGCTGCTCTGCGGCAACTCGGTCATCATCAAGCCGTCCGAGGACGTGCCGCATACCACGCACATGCTGGTGGAAATCCTGCTTGAGGCCGGCCTGCCACCCGAAGTGATCCAGCTGGTCCACGGCCGGGGGGAAACCGCGGGCCGCGCGCTGGTGGAGCATCCGCAGGTGCCGGTGATCTCGTTCACCGGTTCCACGGCCACTGGCAGCATCATCGGCGAGACCTGCGGCCGCATGCACAAGCGTCTCTCGCTCGAGATGGGCGGCAAGAACGCCATGATCGTCATGGACGACGCCGACCTCCAGCTGGCACTCGACGGCGTGATCTGGGGCGCCTTCGGCACCACCGGGCAGCGTTGCACCGCCACGAGCCGGCTGATCATCCACCGGAAGGTGCACGACAAGTTCCTCGCCATGGTGGCGGACGCCGCGGAAGGCCTCCGGCTGGGCGACGGGCGCAAGGAAAAGACGGACGTGGGCCCGCTGATTCATGAAGACGCCCGGAAGAAGGTTGAGCGGTACCTCGGTATCGCGGAAGAAGAGGGGCTCGAGGTCGTCACCGGTGGCAAGCGGCCTGGCGGCGCGCGGCTCGGCAGTGGCTTCTTCTACAAGCCGACCGTGGTGGCCGGCGTGCGGCCCGGCATGCGGATGGAGCAGGAAGAGATCTTTGGTCCCGTGCTGAGCGTCATCCGCGTCAACTCCTACGACGACGCGGTCAAGGTCAACAACGGCGTGGCCTATGGACTCTCGAGCTCCATCTATACCTCGGATGTCAACCGCGCGTTCCGCGCCATGGAAGACCTCGACAACGGGATTACCTACGTGAACGCGCCGACCATCGGCGCCGAGGCGCACCTGCCGTTTGGCGGCGTCAAGGCGACGGGCAACGGCCATCGCGAGGGCGGGTGGGAAGTCTTTGACTTCTACTCCGAGACGAAGGTGTGCTACGTCGACTATTCCGGAACGCTGCAGCGGGCACAGATTGACAATTATGAGTGACGCGGGGTAAGGTTACCGGGTCCTTCCGCTTCAGCGTAACGAGGTTCCATCGCATGCGTCCCTTGCAGGTCGGCGGCAGTAAGCACGGGCCTTCCTTCGACGACAGCTCGCTCGATCAGTACCTCCGGGAGATCAGCCGCTACCCGCTGATCAACCAGGAGGAGGAAGTGCGCCTGGCCCAGTGCATCCGCACCGGGGATGAGGACGCGCTCGACAAGCTGGTGCGCAGCAACCTGCGGTTCGTGGTTTCGGTGGCCAAGAAATACCAGAACCAGGGCGTCTCGCTCTCGGACCTGATCAACGAGGGCAACCTCGGCCTGATCCGCGCGGCGCACAAGTTCGATGAGACCAAGGGGATCAAGTTCATCTCCTACGCCGTCTGGTGGATCCGCCAGGCTATTCTCCAGGCGCTCGCGGAGCAGAGCCGGATCGTGCGCGTGCCCCTCAACCGGGCCGGCACGCTCCACCGCATCGGGCGCCGTTCCTCCGCCCTGCTTCAGGAGCTGGGCCGCGAGCCCACGGCTTCCGAGATAGCCGAGGGCATGGATATCTCGATGGAAGAGGTCGAGAAGACACTCTCCATCTCGCAAAACCATCTCTCGCTCGACGCGCCGCTCACGCCGGGCGAGGACAACAAGCTGCTCGACTACCTGCCCGACACCCAGAACCCGGGTCCGGATTCCGAAACATTCGAGCATGCACTGACCGAGTCCATCGAGGAAGTGCTCTCCACGCTCAAGGAACGTGAAGCCAAGGTGCTCCGCCTCTATTTCGGCCTCGATAGCCCCGAGCCGATGACGCTCGAGGAAATCGGCAGCATGCTGGGCATTACCCGCGAACGCGTGCGCCAGATCAAGGAGAAGGCACTCTCCCGGCTGCGGCACGTGAGCCGGGCGCGCGCCCTCGAGAGCTTCCTCGCCTGACGCATGGCCGCCACTTCGTCCTTCGATATCTCCACCGGCGCCGACCTGCAGGAAGTTGACAACGCCGTCAACCAGGCGCTCAAGGAGATTGCCCAGCGGTACGACTTCAAGGGCACCCACTGCAGCATCGAGCTGGATCGGCCGCACGGCCTGATCCGCCTCGCCGCGGACGATGATTTCCGGATGAATGCCCTCATGGACGTGCTGCGTGGCAAGCTGGTAAAGCGCGGCGTGCCACTCAAGAATGTGGCGTTCGGCGAACCGGAGCCGGCCAGCGGCCAGTCCGTGCGCCGCACCGTCACGCTGACGCAGGGCATTCCGGCCGACGCGGCAAAGAAGATCCAGCAGGCCATCAAGCAGGGCGGCTTCAAGAAGGTCCAGGCGAGCATCCAGGGAGATGAGCTGCGCGTGTCGAGCCCTTCCCGCGACGAACTCCAGGCCGTCATGGCCGCGCTGCGCGCGCAGGACTTCGGCATCGAGCTGACGTTTGGCAATTACCGGGGCTGACTGCCGCCGGTGGCTGGTGACGATCCTCGTCACCGCGGCCGCAATTGCCTGCGCCGGCACCGCCGTCATTCCGCCCCCCGAAGCTCCGCCCGAGCCGGTGCCCGCACCTCCGCGCGAGCCGCCGGCGCCGACGCCGCGACAGCCCGAGCTACCGCCGCCCGCCGTGCGTCATGTCGAGGGAGACCACGCACCGATGGTCCGGGTCGGACTCCTGGTCGGGGTTGCCTCGGCACAGGTCTCGGCGGAGAGCGGGCTGGAAGTGTTCACCCCGAGCGGAGCACCGCTCGCGAGCTTGCGCGCCGGGGAGGCGTGGACCGCCCACCGGCGCGGGCCCGATGTGCTGCTGGACGGGCCGGGTGCGGACGTCGGTCCCCTGTCGTCAGTGACCCTGCAGCCGCGTGATGGTGGCACTGTTTCAGTCAACGGTCGCGGCTACCGTGGCTCCCTGGAGCTGCTGGTAACGGACAGCGGACTCACCGTCGTCAACCAGTTGTCTCTCGAGGAGTACCTGCCGGGCGTCGTTGGCGCCGAAATGGGCCCGCGTCCCGCCGGTGACCGCGAGGCGCTCGAGGCGCAGGCCATAGTCTCCCGTACCTATGCACTCAGAAACCGCGGCCGCTGGGCTTCCCAGGGATTCGACTATCGAGCGGGCGTGTCGGACCAGGTGTACGGCGGCGTGACGGCCGAAAACATCGGCTCCAGGAATGCGGTGGAGCAGACCGCCGGCCTCATCGTCACGTGGAATGGTCAGCCGATCGACGCATTCTTCTTCTCGACCTGCGGCGGCCGGACCGAACTGGGCACCGAGGTCTTCCGGGGCGCCAACCCCGCCTATCTCCGTTCGGTTTCGGATGTGGCACCCGATGGGACAGCCTACTGCAGTCTCTCGCCGCGCTTTCACTGGCGGGAAGAATTCACCGGCCGACAGCTACGGGATGCTCTCCGCCGGTACCTGCCGGCGGCGACCAGCGTGGCGGCGGAGCGGGTGAGCCGGATCCGCGACATCCGGATCAGCAGCCGGACCGGGTCAGGCCGGGTCAGGAGCATGGTGGTCGATCTGCCCGGCGGTGCGGTAACGGTGCCGGGGCCCGCGGTTCGGCTGGTGCTGCGTGACCAGTCGGGGAACATGCTCCGCAGCACCCTGCTTACGCTCCGCGCGACGCACGCGGGAGGCGAAGTCACCCATCTTGCGGTCGAAGGCTCCGGTGCCGGACATGGGGTCGGCTTCTGCCAGTGGGGAGCGGTGGGGCGGGCCCGTGCGGGACAGGACCACGAGCAGATCGTCGCCGCGTATTTTCCGGGGACCAGGATAGAACGGGCATATTAGGGCCGTCGGTCGTCGGTCATCGGTGGTCGGGAGCGGTTGAAAGACCGACGACGGACGACTGCAGACTCGCTATTGACGACCGACGACCGACGACCTCACTGGCACGGAGCTTCCATGACCGACAATCTCCGAATTGGCATCATCGGTGGCGGCGCCATTGTCCAGGTCGCTCACCTTCCGGTGCTCCGGAAGATCAAGGGTGTGGACCTGGTCGCGATGTGTGACACCGACCTCCCGAAGGCCCGGGCCATCGCGAGCCGCTTCGGAATCCCCAACGCCTATGACGACATCGAGGACGTGCTGCGGACCGACGGGCTCGATGCCGTGGTCATCTGCACGCCCAATCACCTGCACGAGGCGCACATCATGGCGGCACTGGACGCCGGCCTCAACGTGCTGGTCGAAAAACCTCTCGCCATCACGGCGCAGAGCGCCCAGAAGATCATCCGGGCGGTGGAGAAGCAGGACCGCGTCGTCATGGTCGGGATGAATCACCGCTATCGGCCGGACGTGCAGATCGTCCGCAGCTTTGTGCAGAGCGGCGAGCTGGGGCCGGTGGACAGTGTCCGCGGGAGCTGGCATGTCTTCCGGCCCAGCCGCGCGCAGCTCGGCTGGCGCCAGCGCCGCGAACTGTCGGGCGGCGGGGCAATGCTCGACCTCGGGCTCTCGATCCTGGACCTTGCGCTCTGGCTGGCGGGAACGCCGGTCCCCGCGCGGGTGAGCGCGGCGCTCGACGTGACCCGCGAGGACCAGGGCGTCGAGCAGTCGGGCAGCGCGTTCGTCGTCTGTGAAAACGGCGCGTCCGTCTTCGTGGATGTCACATGGCACCATGTCGGTGAAGGTGAGCGCTTCGGCGTGGGACTCCGGGGCGGCAAGGGGACGGCCGCCATCAACCCCCTCAAGGTGTGGAAGGAGCTGAACGGGGTGCCAGTGGACGTGTCCCCGACCGGCTCGGTGGGGCGGGAAAATCCGTTCATGGCATCCTACCGCGCCGAGTGGGCACACTTCCAGGCGCTGCTGACGGGGCAGGCAGCGCGGCCCGACCTTCACGAGCATCTCATGCTGCACAAGGTGCTCGACGCGATCTACGAGTCGGCCGTGCGCGGCAAGGAAGTTGCCGTTCGCGCCTGACCGCGTGTCGTTGGGCTGCGCTGGTAGATTCGTGCTTCGATGAACAGGCGCACCAGGTCGGCGTCCAGCCGGCCCTGGTGCGCTTCCGCTTGCAGGATGTCGATGGCCGCGGCGGGCGGAATGGCGCGCTTGTATGGGCGGTCCGCGGCGGTCAGCGCGTCATAGATGTCGGCGATCGTCATCATGCGGGTCAGGAGCGGAATCTCGTCGCCGGAGGCGCCGTTGGGATAGCCGCTTCCATCGAGCTTCTCATGATGGCCGCGGGCAATCTGCGCGACACTTCCGAGATCCGGCGTCCAGGGGATCCGGTTGAGGAACTCCCAGGTCCACACGGCGTGGTTCCGCATCTCCGCCCACTCATCGTCGCCCAGCGAGCCCTGGCGCACCCGAAGGGCCGCGGCTTCTGCCGGTGTAAGGAGCGGAACCAGCGTTCCGTCCGGTCCCTCGAACTGGGCATCGAGCAGGGCGTCAAGCCCGGCGATTTCATCGGCGGGCAGGAGGGCGGGCTCGTTGGCACGATGGACCAGCGCCAGCCCTGCATCGAGCAGGCCCTGGGCACAGTGCAGCCGCTCGCGCAGCGCGCGCTCGGTCGCATCAAACTCTTCTCGCCCACGCTCGTACAAGAACCGGTTCAGCTCGCGCTGGTAGCGCCACTCCGCGACCTTCCGCAGGAGCGCGTGCCGGAGCTCGACGGCCTGCAGCTCGCCCGGGTACAGCTTGCGGGCCTTGACCAGCAGCTGCTCGCGGACGCCGATCTTCCCGACATCATGCAGCAGCGCCGCGTAGCGGAGTGCGCGCTGCTCTCGCCGCCCCATCCGGAAATCCGCGAAGCGGCCGCAGGTCTCGCGGTCTGCCGCCTCGGCCAGGGCGCAGGTCATGATCGCCACACGTTCGCTGTGGCCGGATGTCGCCGGGTCGCGCTGTTCGATGGCGCCCACCGCCGCGCGCACGAAGCCCTCGAAGAGGCGCTCGATACTGTCATGCAGCTGCGCATTCTCGATCGAGACTGCCGCCTGCCCCGCCAGCGCGCGCGCCAGGTCCACCGTGCGCTGGTCGAAGGGCCGAGCCATCGCCTCCACCTCCTCGGCATCGCGAAAGACGCGGCACTCGGGCGGCTTCCGGTTGATGAGCTGCAGCACGCCGATCACCGCGCCCGATTGGTTGGCCATGGGAATCACGAGCATTGACTTGGTGCGATAGCCGGAGCTGATGTCGACGGCGGGATTGAAGCGGTATGGCGCGGACGCCGGCAGCTGGTAGACGTCGTCAAGCACGAGCGGCTCGCCCGAGCACGCGGCGTATCCGGCCAGCGACGTGGCATCGAGCGGGAGCGTGAATGACGACAGCCGAATGTCGGGCCGGCTCTCGTTCTGCGTGAGCGAGAAGACCAGCCGCACCGGCCCGGATGCATCGGACTCCACCAGGTAGAGGCTCGCGGCATCCGCGGCCGTAAGGCGCCGTGCCTGCGACAGGATCAGCTCGAGCAGCACCTCGCGTTCACGCTCGGTAAGCAGCCGGATGCCGGCTTCCGTGAGGTCGGTGACTTCGCGGGCCAGCGACGCGCGCTCGGCGAGCCCCGTGCTGATGTTGCGGCGATCACCCGCTTCTCGCAGCGCAGAACGCAGCGCGACGATGAGCTGTCGCGCATGGCCGGGAGCAGGCACGAAGGCGGTGCAGAGATGGAGCGGGAGACTCGCGGGGATGTCGGCGGAGGCATCGTCGCCCAGGACCACGATGGCGATGCCGCGGTCCGCGGCGAGGGCGAGCGCCGGCGGGGTCCAGCGGTCCACGTCCGACACGGCCAGCAGGAGTGCTGCCGGGGCCTCTCCCGGGTCGGGCACATCTCCCGGCTGCAGGCACTCCAGCGCGACGCGCTCCGCCGCAAGCGCGGCGCGCACTGCCGGCCCCGGCGCCCAGTCAGGATGGTGGTACAATCGCGGCCGGGTCGGCTCCATCACTCAGGGTGATCCAGCGGCGCGCAGGGCAGCGCGGGCCTGCACAAAGTTGGCGTCCGCCTCGAGGGCGCGACGGAAGAATCCGGACGCTGCTTGCTTGTCACCGTGATCGCGGCTGCGCAGGCCCCGGCCGTACCAGGTGATCGCGTCGGTGGGAATCGCGTGGCCGGGAGCTGCCGGGGCGGCCAGCTCGAGTTTGCGCGCCACGCCCTGGGCAACCGTGCGGATCATCTCGAACAGCTGCCGCCGATCCTGCAGAGCGGGATCATTCGAGACAACGGCGATAATGGCGGCCCTGTCCACGTCAACAATGCGTGCATCGATGCGAAAGCGGCCGTAGTGATCCATGAACGAGCCGGTCACCACATATCGCGCGCCAACGCGGCGGCCAACCTCGGCCGCCGCAGCGGCGTCGAGCCGCCCGCCCGAATCGGGCAGCGCGGCGGCAATGGTATCCCGGGAGAGCACGCGGCCGCCGCCGGAACCGAGCAGGTCGCGCAGCAGGGCGGGGATGGCGACTTCCAGTGCGTCAAAGTTCTCACGGTCCTGCCCGTACGAACCACCATCGCGGAACGGCAGGACGGCGACCGTTGCGGAGGTGGCTTGCGCCGGAAGGGGCGACACTGCGCCACCGAGCAGCAGCGCGACAAGAGCAAGGCGACCCATCATCCCCCCAGGCTAGAGCGTGAACGAATCTCCTTCGACGGCCGCATCCACGATGAGGTCGCCGTGGCGGCGGGCCGCCTCGCGAGCGCCCTGGAGCAGCGCATCGATGGCGGCATCGTCATTTTCCGGCTCGTGGTGAAACAGGATCACGCGCCGCACTCCCGCATTGCGCGCCAGTTCCACTGACTGCGCGGGCGTCGAGTGTCCCCACCCGGTCCGGGCCTCGACAAAGGCATCGGCATACATGGCATCATGAATCAGCGTGTCCACGCCGCGCAATCGCTCGACAAGGTCGGCACGCCAGCCTTCGGGCAGGGGGTAGGAGGCCCGCAGGTCCAGTTCGTTGTCGGTGAGATACGCAAATCTGCGACCACCGGCGGCAGGTTCCAGGATGAAGCCCAGCGTGGTGCCCGGATGCCGGAGCCGTATGGCCTCCGCGCGGAAACCGGTCAGGTCGAACGGCCCGGCTGCGATCTCCTGCACCTCGATGCGAGCGGCAAGCGCCGTGAGGGGCACGGGAAAGACCGAGGGCTCCATCTGGCGTTCGAGAATTACGCTGAGAGCGCTCTCGTCCTGGCGCGCGCCGTGGATCCGGACGCAGGTGCGCGGGTCGCTCAGCGGCTTGAAGAACGGCAGGCCCTGGATGTGGTCCCAATGGGTGTGGCTCAGCAGCAGCTCGACTTCAAGCGCGCCGCCGCGGCCTCGCTGCATGAGCCGATCACCCAGGTTCCGGATGCCGCTCCCGGCATCGAGGACGACGAGGCCGGCGTCCCCGTTGGAGACGGACACGCAGGGAGTGTTGCCGCCGTAGCGTGCCGTGCCGGGACCGGGAGTCGGGATGGAACCGCGGACGCCCCAGAACGTCACTTCCGGAGCGGCCATCAGTGCATCCGCCATGCTGGCTGGAACATGATCCTAAGCAACACGAATTGCGCGCGCATGGCTACGGCCGCGCTCACGACCACCGGGTGAGGGCGGTCACGACCGCCGGGCGGCCATCAGCAGATGCCGGCGGTCCTTCAGCACGATCTGCCGACGTGACACATCAAGTACGCCGCGATCGACCAGCGCGCGCATCGTGCGCGACACCGTTTCCCGGCTCGAGCCGATCATCTGCGCGATCGTGTGATGTGTAAGCCGGCGAGTGATGCGGTCGCCGCCTTCCTCTTCCGCCATGCGCAGGAGGAGGCTCGCCACCCGCCCATTGACGTCCAGCAGCACCAGGTTGGCGATCTTCTCGTCGGCGCGTCGAAGGCGGCGCGAGAGCTCCTTGAGCAGCGCGATCGAGACATCGGGTGACTGCCGCAGCCGGTTCTGGAAATCTTCCCGGCGCAGCACCACCAGGACCGAGTCTTCCATGGCGATGACGTGGGCCGAGCGTGGCTCCGCATCGATGACCGACATTTCGCCGAACACCGCCCCCTCGCCGAGGACCGACAGGATGACCTCTCGGCCATCTTCGGCGATCAGGACCACCTTCACCTGGCCGGAGCCGACCAGGTACATGGCGTCGCCCGGATCATCCTCGAAGACGATCACGCTGCCGCGCGGATAGCTCCGCTCCCGGCAGAGGTCAGCGAAAGCCTGTATATCCACCGCCGAGAGACTGGCGAAGAGCGGAACCTTCCTGAGGACTTCAACCGTTGCGAGGGTCATTGTCGCCTCGAATTGGTGAAAACGCCGTGATGCAAGTGATTGTCATGAAACTATTTGCGCCATGATGGCGTGTCAAATGGCAACTTCGCTTGAGGCCCGTTGCTGCACTGGTTACATTTGAAGGCTATTGCATGACCTTTGAGCCCGGTCCCCGGGCGTATGCGAGGAGTATCCTGTGAAGGCCGATCTGCATCCCAAGTACGAGACGCTCACCGTCGCCTGCGCGTGCGGCAACTCGTTCGAAACACGCTCCACTGCGTCCAGCATCCGCGTGGAAGTCTGCGCCCAGTGCCACCCATACTACACCGGCAAGCAGCGCATGATCGACACCGCCGGCCGGGTGGATCGTTTCCGGCGCAAGTACGAGGGCGCAAAGGCGTAAGGCATGGAGGGCCGGCTCCGCCAGGCGTTGCAGCGGGCGGAAGAGGTGGCCGATGCCCTCGCCGATCCTGCCGTTGCGCGCGATTCCGCCAGGTTGCGGTCGCTCGGGCGGGAGCACACCCGGCTGATGCCGGTGGTCCGAGCCGCTGAGCGACTCGCCCGCCTCAGGGACGAACTGGAACAGGCTCGGGAGCTGGCCACGGAGGCCGATCCCGAGCTTGTTGCGTTGGCCTCCGCGGACCTGCAGCGCCTGCCGCCGGAAATCGCCCAGGTCGAAGCCGAGCTGCACGACCTGCTCCTGCCGCGCGACCCGCACGATGATCGCGACGCCATCCTGGAGCTTCGGGCCGGCACCGGCGGGGATGAGGCGTCCCTCTTCTGCGGCGATCTCTACCGCATGTACGAACGATTCGCAGGACGCCACCACCTCGCCTGGGAACCGATCAGCATCAGTGAGGGAAACCTCGGCGGGCTCAAGGAAGCCGTCGTCGCGGTCCGCGGTGCTGACGCCTTCGGATTGTTGCGGCGCGAAAGCGGCGTGCACAGGGTCCAGCGGGTGCCGGCGACCGAGACGCAGGGCCGGATCCACACGTCGGCCGCAACGGTTGCGATCCTGCCCGAGGCGGAAGAGGTGGACGTCAAGATTGATCCCTCCGACCTGCGCATAGACGTCTTCCGCTCTTCCGGCCCTGGCGGCCAGAGCGTCAACACCACCGACAGCGCCGTCCGCATCACCCACATCCCGACCGGTGTCGTGGTGCAGCAGCAGGATCAGAAGTCCCAGCTGCAGAACAAGCTCAAGGCCATGGAAGTACTGCGCGCCCGGCTGCTCGACCGGATGATCGCGGAGCAGGAGGCGGCGCGCTCACAGGAGCGCCGCGCCATGGTGGGCACGGGCGATCGTTCCGGCAAGATCAGGACCTACAACTTTCCCCAGAGCCGCGTAACGGACCACCGCATCAACTTCTCGGTCCACAACCTCGCTGACGTGATGAATGGCGACCTCGACGACCTCATCGATGCGGTGCGGTTGGCGAGCAGGGAGGAGCAGTCGGGTGGTGACTGACTCCGCTCCGCGGTCGGTGCGTGACGCTGTCGCTGAAGGCCGGCGGCAACTGGCGGCGGCCGGCGTCGTCGCCGCGCGCCGTGAGGCGACACAGCTCTGGGAGGCGGCCAGCGGCGCGCCGCGCGGCACCGCCTGGAGGCGTGGCTCTGACCTCGCCGAGCCGGCGGCGCTCGCGCGGTTTCATGAGCAGGTGCGCCGCCGTGCGTCGGGTGAGCCGCTCGCCCATGTGCTGGGCGAGTGGAGCTTTCGCCATCTGGATCTCCTGATCACGCCCGCCGTGCTGATCCCGCGGCCGGAGACGGAGGGATTGGTGGAGCTCCTGCTGGCTCACGTGCGGCACGGGAGAGTGGCGGATCTCGGCACTGGATCTGGCTGCATCGCGCTGGCGCTTGCTTCCGAGGGTTCCTTCGAGCAAGTGGTCGCGATCGATGCGAGTGCCAGTGCGCTGGACGTCGCCCGGCAGAATGCCTCGCGTTGCGGGATCCGTCTCAGTCTGGCGCGCGCCGACTTTGGCACCGCGCTCGCCGGGACGGCGTTCGACGCCGTGGTCTCGAATCCACCATATCTTTCGGAGTCGGAGTACGGCTCGCTGGACGCCTCCGTCCGCGGATTCGAGCCGCGCCTCGCGCTCGAGAGCGGGGTGGACGGCCTCCAGGCAACCCGCGCCGTCATGGCGGATGCACGACGGGTGCTTCGGCCGGATGGCTGGCTTGCGGTCGAAATCGATGCCATGCGTGGCCGTGAGTCGGCATGCCTGGCCCGGGGCGCCGGCTTCGCCGGCGTGACTATTCACCAGGATCTGTTCGGTCGCGAGCGTTTCCTGCTGGCGCAAAGGAGCAATACATGATCTGGGACAAGGCGCAGGAACTCGGACGCTTGATCGGGCAGTCGTCGGAGTATCAGGCGATGCGGCGCGCCGAAGGTGCGCTGCGCGAGGATCAGGAGACGGTGGCCCGGCTCGACCGTATCCAGCAGCTCGCGCGGCAGGTCGATCAGGCCATCGCGCAAGGCCAGATGCCCGACCAGGCGGTAGCCGAGAGCTATGAGGCGGCGGTGCGCGAACTGGAGACCAGTGTGAGCGGGCAGTCATACGTGGTCGCGCGCTCGAACTTCGACAAGCTCATGGCCAAGGTGAATGAGCAGATCAGTCAGGGGATCGAAAAGGGCGCGAGCAGCAGTATCATCACGCTCTCGTGAGCCAGGGCCTGTTCATCGTCATCGAGGGGCCCGACGGCGCTGGCAAGAGCACGCTGGCGGCGGCGCTCGCCGACCGCCTCCGTCAAGCCGGTGCGGATGTCCTGCCGGTGCGCGAGCCCGGGGGCACCGTGCCCGCCGAGCTGGCGCGGCAGGCGTTGCTCGATCCAGCGTCTGATCTCGATCCCGAAACAGAGCTGCTGTTCGTGGCGGCGGCGCGCGCCCACCTGGTGCAGGCGGTGATCCGCCCTGCGCTCGAGGCCGGCCGCACCGTCCTGTCTGATCGCTACGACCTGTCCACCATGGCGTACCAGGCCGCCGGCCGCGGCTTGCCGGCGGACGTCGTCCACGCGGTCAACCGCACGGCCACGCGCGGCCTCACTCCCGATCTCACGCTCGTCCTCGATGTGCCACCTGCCGAGGGCCGCCGGCGCCAGCTCGCCATGGACAAGGGCACCGACCGCTTCGAGCGAGAGGACGCGGCGTTCCACGAGCGGGTGCGCGCTGCGTACCAGGCGGCTCGCGGCGAGGGCATTGTGCACATCGACGCTTCGGCGGCCCCTCTGGTAGTGCTCGAGGCCGCCTGGGCCGCCGTTCGGCAACGGATGGCCCCGCGAGGCGTGGGTCGCGATTAGTGTTCAGCGGTGGGCAGGCGCAGGGGCCGGCCCGGCAAGCTGTCTCTGGAGGCAGAAATCATGAAGCATCGCTGGGGTCTCATCGGCGTCGTGGTCGTGCTCTCGTTCGCGAGCGGCGGTTTTCTGCTGCAACGCTCGGTCGAGCGCGCCATGGCACTGTCCGGAGACGGGCTCTTCAGCAACGTGATGTCGCATGTCGCGCGATTCTACGTCGACTCGATCCCGCAGGATTCGCTCTACGAGAATGCCACGACGGGCATGCTGCAGGAACTGCAGGATCCATATTCGGTCCTGCTGACGGGTGAATCGTACCGGGAGCTGACGGAACAGACCACGGGCAATTACGCCGGCGTCGGCATCCAGATCGATGTGCGGGACGGCTGGATTACGGTGGTCGTGCCGCTGCCCGATACGCCCGCCGAGCGCGCCGGGGTCGCCACCGGCGACCAGATCGTCGAGGTGAACGGCCGCAGCACGCAGGGCTGGACCAGTGACCAGGCGGTGAGTGCGCTGCGTGGCGACCCGGGCTCGTCCGTGTCGATCAAGGTGCGGCGTGCCGGGCTCGATCAGGTCGTCCCGATGACGCTGCAGCGCGCCGCGATTCACATGCGATCGGTGCCGGCCGGCACCATGTTCGAGTCGGGCGTCGGTTTCATCTCGCTCAATCCGGTGGCCGAGACATCGGCCGACGAGCTGCGCGAGGAAATCACGGCCATGCAGCAGAAGGGCATGAAGGAGCTCATTCTCGACCTGCGGAACAATCCCGGCGGGCTGCTGGACCAGGGCGTGAAGGTGGCGGACCTGTTCCTGAACCCCGACCAGGAGATCGTGGCCACCCGCGGCCGGGCGCCGGGCTCGTCCCGCCAGTTCACCGACCAGGACAAGCAGGAGTGGCCTGCGCTCCCGATCGTCGTGCTGGTCAACGACTACACGGCGAGCGCGGCGGAGATCATTGCGGGCGCCCTGCAGGATCATGATCGGGCCGTGGTCATCGGGACGCCGACGTTCGGCAAGGGGCTGGTGCAGACGCTCTACCCGCTGGCTGACGGCGTGGCGCTCAAGCTCACCACGGCGCGCTGGTACACGCCGAGTGGCCGTACGATCCAGCGGACGGCCAAGGATCAGGCCGATCAGCTGGCGCAGGCGGAGCTCGATGCCGAGACGCTCGCCGGTGCCGTCGATTCCGCTGCCTCGAGCGACTCGGCCATCAAGGCGCGCCCGGTCTACCACACCGATGCGGGTCGCACCGTCCGGGGTGGGGGCGGCATCGTGCCGGATATCGTCGTGCGTCCTGACACGCTCGATGCGCCGGAGCGGGAGCTGGCGCGCGCGCTGGGCCAGCACATGACGGGTTATCGTGACGTGCTCACCGGATATGCGCTCGACCTCAAGCGTCGCGGTACCCTCACGTCCGCCGACTTTACCGTGACGCCGGAGATGCTCGCGGAGTTCCGCCAGCGCCTCAAGTCCAAGGGCATCGACGTGCCCGATGAAGTCTTTGCGGGTGGAAAGGAATTGCTCGCACAGCAGGTCGGCTACGAAGTGGCGCGGTACGTGTTCGGCCGGCCCACGGAACTGCAGCGCCGGGCGGCCGACGATCCGCAGGTACAGCGGGCCATCGAGCTGCTGCGCCGGGCCACCACGCCGGCCGAGCTGCTGACGCTCGCTTCCGCGCGGGACCGTAACCCGTAAGGCCCGACACTCCACCGGTGCCATCCGAAAACCCGGTGAGCATCGCAATCGTCGGACGAGGCCGGATCGGTGCCGGCCTCGGTCTCGCGTGGTCGCGCGGTGGTGCGTCGGTCACGCTGCTTGCCCGAAGCGATGGCCAGACTCATGGCTTGCCCGTCATTGCCAACCGCACCGAATGGCCGAGAGCCATCGGCACCGCGGCCTGCGTTGTCGTGGCCACGCCAGACCGGGAAATTCGTGGCGTCGCGCAGGGGCTCGCAGCGAGTCACGCCGTTCGCGCCCGCCATGTCGTGCTGCACACCTCGGGGCTCCTTGACCGCACGGCACTCGATCCGCTTGCCACGAGCGCTGCCGCGCTGGGATCGCTCCATCCACTGATGGCGGTCGCACGGGCCGTCGACGCGCCAGGACAGCTGCAGGGCGCGTTTGCCGGAATCGAGGGCGATCCGGCCGCGATGGCGATGGCCTCTCGGCTGGCCGCCCTTGCCGGCCTGACACCGGTGCCCATCCCGTCCAGCGCCAAGGCCGGCTACCACGCGGCCGCCGCCATGATATCGAACTACACGGTGGCGCTCTATGACGCCGCGCGTCGCGTGGCGGAGCAGAATGGAGTGAGCCCGGCCAGCGCCGCCACGATCTATCTGCCGCTCCTGCGGGGAACGGTGGCGAACCTGGAAGGGCAGGAGCCGGCCGCCGCGCTCACCGGAGCGATCCGGCGCGGGGACGTCGAGACGGTCGCGGCCCATTTGCGGGCGGTGCGGAGCGACGACCTGCGTCGGCTCTACGTGGAGCTGGGGAAGGCAGCACTGCATCTGGCACGTGAGGCGGGGCTGGATGGCGCGACGGCGGAACGGGTGGCTGCGGTGCTGGAAGGCTAGGTCGTGGATCGGAGGTCGCGGGTCCTGTAACGTGCGACGTGCGACGTGCGACGTGCCCCCAGCCACCTACCGCTGATCGACAATCCGCACACCGTCGGGTACCGTAAAGTCAAACGCGCCCTGCGGCAACCGTGTGTTGGTCCGCACATGTGAGAGCGTGATCGTGCGGACACCTCCCCGGCGCTCGGCGATTTCCAGCCGGCGGGGCAGGGCGTCGTCCTTGTCCAGCCATACCACCGCCCTGCTGAAGGGCAACTCCGATGACAACGGAATCAATTCCACCACATCGACAGCGCGGCCATTGACCTTGTCCGCGCGCAGGTAGCGCATGCGGTAGCGCTGGGCTGGCCGGTCAAGAATCCACGACAGCACATTAAGTCCGTAGGTGGCACCCGTGGGAATCGGCATCCGGATCACCTGGCCGGGCGCGGTGCTCGGCGTATACACCCACACCTGGTGACCATCCACGATGATGGCATCGCCGTCCGGATCGCTGAAGCGCATGCTGAGCTTGTTCTCGCCCTGCTGCAGGAGCGCTCCGCGGCTGTCGTAGGTCCCGATCATGGAGTCTTCGATCCGCTGGACGAAATCGGCGCGCAAGCTCGAAGTCGCCGCGTACGCGCGCGCCGACCGTCCGACAATCGCGGCCGCATCCTGTGCGCTCGCCTGCGGCGCAAGGCCAAACACGAGCAGCGTCAGGCCCATCATGGGAACCACAGCCTTCACGTGCGCACTCCAGTCGGTTCGGTGATGCGCCGCCCGATTGCTTCGGCAATGGGACGCGCTTCCTGCATCAGCCGGCGGAATTCTGCCGGGTCAAGGCTCTGCGCACCGTCCGAGAGCGCGCGCTCGGGCGTGGGATGTACTTCGACCAGCAAGCCATCCGCACCAGCCGCTACCGCCGCGCGCGCCATGGGCAGCACCATGTGGCGTCGGCCCGTGCCGTGGCTCGGGTCCGCAATGATCGGCAGGTGCGAGAGGCCATGCACCACCGGCACCGCACTCAGGTCGAAGAGGTTGCGCGTCGCCGAATCGAAGCCGCGAACGCCCCGTTCGCACAGGATCACATCCTGATTGCCTTCGGCCAGGATATACTCCGCCGCCAGCAGGAGTTCCTGGATCGTGGCCGAGAGGCCTCGCTTGAGCAGCACCGGCCTGGCAATGCGTCCCACCTTCTTGAGGAGCGAGTAGTTCTGCATGTTGCGCGCACCGATCTGGATCATGTCGGCGACCTCGGCGACGACATCCACCCCTTCCGGATCCATCGCTTCGGTCACGATCAGCAGTCCCGTCTCCTCCCGTGCCTTCTTCAGCATGGTGAGCCCGCGCTTGCCCAGGCCCTGAAACGCATAGGGCGATGACCGGGGCTTGAACGCCCCCGCCCGGAGCACGGTGGCGCCGGCATCCCGCACCGCCGTGGCCGCGGCGATGATCTGTTCCTCGCTCTCCACCGAGCACGGCCCCGCCATCACCACGATCTCGTCGCCGCCGACCGCGACGCCCGGGCCGACGTGCACCACCGTGGAATCGGGCCGCCACTCGCGCGATACCTGCTTGTACGGCTTGGTGACGTGGATGATCTCGACCACACCGGGCAGTGCGGCGAGCCGGGAGCCATCCACCCGGCCGTCATTCCCGACGACGCCGACGCTGGTGCGCTGGCGGCCCGGCATGGGGCGGGCCTGGTAGCCAAGCTCCTCGATGACCGCGACGACTCCGGCCACTTCCTGCTCTGAGGCGCCGTGGCGCATTACGACCAGCATGAGCGTTCTCCGGGAAGCAAACGATGTGCCGGGACCTGGTTCCGACGCGCGACGGAGCCCGCATGCGTCGCAACGGAACGTCCGGTGACTCGCGTCACGCTACGCGCTCCTGTTCACCGAGGCGCACGCCCACGATGGTGGACACGCCGGGTTCCTGCATGGTGACACCATAGACGGCGTCCGCCGACTGCATGGTGCGTGGATTGTGGGTGATCACCAGGAACTGGGTCTGGTCCTTGAATTCTTCCAGCAGCCGGGTGAAGCGCCCCACGTTGGAGTCGTCGAGCGGGGCGTCCACTTCGTCCATGAGGCAGAAGGGGCTCGGCTTGGTGAGGTAGATGCTGAAGAGCAGGGAGACGGCGACCAGCGTGCGTTCGCCCGACGAAAGCAGGTGAATGCGCTGGGTCCGCTTCCCGCGCGGCGCGGCGTGGATCTCGATCTCGCTCTCGAGGGGCTCGTCCGGGTTGGCCAGCCGAAGCTCGCACTCACCGCCGCCGAAGAGCGTGGTGAACACGGTGCGAAAATGCTCCTGCACGGCGGTGAATGTGCCGAGGAAGAGTTCGCGGGCGGTGCCATCAATCTCGCGGATGGCCAGCAGCAGGGACTGGCGGGCGCTCACCAGGTCGTCTCGCTGGCTGATCAGGAACTCGAGCCGCTTGCTCTCTTCGGCGTGCTCCTCGACGGCGAGCGGATTGACTGGCCCGATGCTTTCGAGTGTCTGCAGCACGCGGGCCGTTTCGTCCTCCAGCGTGTCCAGGTCAAGATCCAGCAGGGTGAAACCATCCAGCATGCTGGCCAGCGGGCGACGCCATTCGGTTTCCACTCGTTCCACGATGCTGCGCCGCTGCGCTGCCGCCTCGGTGAGCCGGATCTGGATGCCGTGGTGTTCTTCGTTCAGCGCTTCGACCAGGGCACGCGATGCTTCCAGCGCCGCCTCCGAGGCCTGCAACGCTGCGGACGCCTCGGCCAGTTCGCGCTCGGCCAGCGTGGCCGCTTCTTCCAGCTCACGCAGCGACGCAAGCTCGGTGGCACGCGCTTCCTCCCACTCGCGCCGCTGGGTTGCCAGCTGCCCGGCTTCCACGCTGAGGGCCGAGCTTTCCTCAGTCAGTCGCTGGATGGTCTGCTCGGCATCGAGACGGGCCTGCCGCGCCCGCTCGGCCCGCTCTTGCGCGGCCCGGAGGCGCGCTGCCACGTGCGCCTCCTGCACCTGCCAGTGCACCCGCGCGTCACGCGCCGATTCCTGCTCGGTCTCGAGCTCGGCAAGGCGCGCCCGTGCAGCACCCAGCCGCTCCTCACGCAGCGCACCCTGGCGCTCGGCGTCGAGCAACGCTGCATCGAGATCGGCAAGCCGCTGCTCCGCTGCTGCCAGGCGCTCGGTGAGGCGGACCAGCTGCTGCTCCGACTCGCCGGCCTCACGCGTGAGATTGCCCAGCAGGCGCAGGGCATCCTCGCGCTGGGCCACCGCCTGACGCTCTGCCTCACGCGTCTTTTCCGCTGCCGAAGTGGCGGACGCAAGCAGGTGCTCGGCTTCCGCCAGCCCGGCAGAGGATGCCTCAAGCGCGTGCTCTGCGTTGCGCAGCCGACCTTCCGCCGTCGAGACGTCGGTCATGAGCTGCTGCAGCTCGGCGCGCCGGCGCAGCGGGCCGCTCGGTGTGCTGCCGGCGCCCAGGAAGATTGCGCCGCTGGCGCGACGCAGCACCGCGCCGTGCTCATCGAGCACTTCAGAACCTGCCAGGGCTGCGCGCACCCACTCGCGTGCCATCCCGTCCACCCGGAGTCGGGTGTCGAGTTCCGTTGCGGCATCGCTTCGGGCCGGACCCGGGGAAACCGGCAGCAGCACGAGGGCCCCAGGCTGGGTCTCGGCGTGCCATGCGCGCACTGCCTGCACCGCGTCGGCGTCGCGCACCAGCACCGCATGCATCCATTCACCCAGCAGTCGCTCGGTAAGTTCCGCATGCCGCTGTTCCGTGGCCACGAAATCGCTGAGCGGTCCGAGCACGGCGTCGCCGAAGCGCTCTCGCTCCGCCAGCAGCGCGGCGGCGGCAGGAGCCAGGCCCACGCGATCTCGCTCGAGCTCTTCAAGCGCGTGCCGTCGGGCGCTGAGCTGGGCAAGCGCTTCCTCTGCCTGGCGGCGTTCCGCCCGGACGCCCGCCTCGTGCTCCCGGCGCTGGGCAACGGTATGCCGGGCCTGCTCCGCCTGCTCCGCCGCGCGGCGGGCCTCGTACGCCTCGATGCCGGATCGCTCGACGAGGTGATCACGCTTGCGCTCGGCCACGACCAGCTCCGACCGGCGTGACGTGAGCAGGGCATCGGCCTGGCTGCGGCGGTCGCGAAGGGCAGTGAGTTCGCCCTCGAGCGCGGAGCGCTCACCTTCCAAGGCGCGAAGCTGCTGGGCGTGCGCCTGCATCGCCTGCTCCGCGCTGCGGACGGCCTCGCGGGCTTCGGCCAGCCGCGCGCGGCTGGCTTCCTCTTCCTTTGCCCGGGCGCCGACTTCGGCGCGGATCTGCTCGTGCTCACGTGCGGCCGCGTCCCGCTCGCCGCCTGCCGCTTCCTCCTCCTGCTGCGCCAGCTCGGCACGGCTGCGCTGCGCGGTGCGCTCGTCGGCCGCCCGACGCTGGCGCTCCTCGAAATGCTGGAGCCGCTCGCGTGCGACGTTCAGCTCACCGTCGAGCCGGCCGAGCTCGAGCCGCACGGCCGCGAGCCGCTGGACGATGTCCGACCGGCCCGCTTCCCGGGACGCGCGGCCTTCGGCGGCGCGCGAGCGGGCACGCTCATGCTCGTGGAGTTGTTCGCGCGACTGTGGCAGGAGGGCCTGCAGCTCGACGTGCCGCGCTTCGAGTCCCGCTACTTCTCCCGTGAGCCGGTCGAGATGCCGCTGCGCCAGCGTCACCTGCAGCGAAAACTTTTCTTCCATGAGTCGCACGTGCCGCTCGGCCTTGCCCTTCTGCCGCGCCAGGCTCCGGATCTGCGACTGCACCTCGGCGATCAGGTCTTCCACCCGCTGGAGATCGCCGGCGGTCTCCTCCAGCCGACGCTCGGTGCTCTGCTTCCGGTCCCGGTAGAGCCCGATGCCGGCCGCTTCCTCGAAAAGGGAGCGGCGTTCGTCGGCGCGGTCCGACAGGAGCAGGTCAATCATTTTCGCTTCGATGACGACGCCTGCGTCACTGCCCAGCCCGGTGCCGCGGAGGAGGTCCTGCACGTCCCGCAGCCGGACGACCGCGCCGTTGAGCATGTAGTCGCTCTGTCCCGAGCGAGAGAGCCGCCGGGTAATCACCACTTCCTGGTAGGCGATCGGAAGCTCGCCGTCGCTGTTGTCCAGGTAGAGCGAGACCTCTGTGATGTTGACGGGACGACGACCGGTGGAGCCCTGGAAGATGACGTCTTCCATCTTTCCGCCGCGCAGCAGCCGGGCGGACTGTTCGCCCAGCACCCAGCGCACGGCGTCGGACACATTGGACTTGCCGCAGCCATTGGGACCGACGATCGCCGTGACGCCCTGTTCAAAGGTCAGGGCGACCGTGTCCGCAAACGACTTGAAGCCCGAGAGCTCCAGCTTGGTCAACTTCATGGGCGTGCCTTTCCGGGTTCAGCGCCGGATCAGTTGGTTGTCGCGGGCAGGGAGATGACGAAGTACGGCATGCCGAGGGTCCGGCCGCTTTCCTCTGCGGCATCGCGCGAGGAATAGGGGCCGAGGACCACCCGGTACGGATCGTTGTCAGATGCAGGCTTCAGAATGCTGGCGTCGAGCCCGGCGCCCGCCAGCTTCTTCACGAGCTCACCGGCCCAGTCTGGATTCCGCGAGCTGCTTACCTGCAGGTAGATCCGCTCGCCGGGCGTCGAATCCGAGGCACTCGTGACCACGGAATCTTCAGCGAGCGCGGTCGCCGCGAGGTCCTCGCGGATGGGGCTCCAGGGCACCGCCATCCAGAGCGACCTGGCGGCGTCCTCGACGCGTCCGGTCTCCGGCAGTCCGCTGCCGGTGAGGTCATGAGCCGTGATCAGCTTGTCGTTCCTCGTGACCAGCACGTTGGGCGAAGCGACCAGCGGAAGATCATCACTCCACTCGCCTGCTGCGGTTCCGACCAAGCTGTCGTGATTGAGATCAATGACCCAGATGGAATCACCGGCGGCCGGGCGCACCAGCAGCCAGCGGCCGAGCGGGTCAGGCCGCAGGGCGACAGCCGCTCCGGGCAATGCGACGGTGCTCCGGATCCGGGCGGCGAACCGGTCCACGACGGCCAGCCGACTCCCGTCCACCACATAGAGCTGATGGCCCGAGGGCGAGAACGCGACGCTCGTCGCGCCTTTCACCCCCCCGATCCGCACCGGCTTCCCGCTGGAGTGTGGATCGTGCAACCACACGGCCGAATCGGTCGCCACCGCGATCAGGTCCGCCCACGGCGCGGCCGCCACCGCTCCTGACTCGATGGGTATCACCGACAGCGTATCGCTCACTCCCAGCGCTTCGAGTGCGGGCGCACTCGAGTCGAGCCCGACGAGCCATCCGCTGGCGCCGGCCCAAAGCCGGTCAGGCACGTCGTCGAACGAGGCGCGGTAGCGCTCCGGCGTCCTGCGACCGACGGCCCAGGGCACGCCGGCGCTGTCCACGCTGTAGAGCGAGCCATCAGCGCTTATCACCGCCGTGGCAGCGTCCTGCACGATAGTGCGCGTCCGGCCGGCCTCGAGCCGCATGGCCGTGAGGTTTCCGGAACCATCGAGCAGGATCGCCTGCGGTGGCTCGGAGACGCTCCCGACCAGACTCCGCACCTTGCCAAACCGGTCTTCCGCTCGCCAGTCGAGTGGCGCGAGGTCGGGCAGGTGATACAGCTCCGGACGGCCCCCGCCCGGAGCCGTGCGCAGAAGGGTGGCGGTGGGGAACCGATCAAGTGCGAGCGGCGTGTGGTCGGCGCTGCCGGAGGTGCCACCGCAGGCGGCCAGCAGAAGCAGCGACAGGATGGGGGCAGATTGGCGTACGGTCACGTGGTGCAAGATAGAAGCGCGGGCGGGGGGATACCAGAAGGCGGACGGATGGACAGATGGACAGTTGGACAGTTCCTTCCCGGTCGTCGCTGTCCTTCCGTCCAACTGTCCATCCGTCCATCTGCCTAGAAAGTCGGCCCCAGGCTCACGGTCCAGAGACTCCCCACGCCCGGCCGGTGCAGGGGATGCGACCAGTCGAGGCGCAGTACCACGAGGCCCAGCAGATTCATGCGGGCCGAGAGGCCCCAGGTCTGCAGCGGCACTCGGATGGCAGGGTTACCGGCATCACCCGGATCTTCCTTCCATTTCACGACACTGTTCCCATCCCACGCCAGTCCCACGTCGTAAAACACCGCGCCTTCGATGGGCGGGACGCCAAGGGGCAGTTTCTTGAAGAGCTGCTGGGTGAGAATGGGGAAGCGCACTTCGGCGCTGCCCACGGCGAGCTGGCTGCCGATGAGCCGGTCGAGTGCGGCGCAGCCGGTGTAGGTATTGTTGTCGTTGGCGTTCACGCACTCGTTGCGGATGTACGAGCCCGACGTCTGGCCTCGGAGCAGGTCCGTGGAACCCACAAAGAGGCGGAAGAGGTCGGCGTCCCGGCCCATGCGACCGAAGTAGAACGCCCGGGTGGCGAGCACGATCGGGCCGGCAATCTGGTCGTACCGGCGGTAATCGCCCAGGAGTTCGGAGTAGTGCCACGTGCCGATGTTCTGTGCCGCCTCGAAGCGCCACCGGCGGCCGTAGAATGGTCCGGTGTAGCCGAAGAGTGTGTTGTCATGCACCAGCGCGATGGCGGGCTGCAGGAAGTTGGCGCTCGGGTTGCCGGCGGTGACCAGCTCCGGGTCCCGGGTCCGGAACCCGGACGCCGGATCGTACGGCTCCAGGATCTGGAGGTCGTCATCCTTGATGTTGTTGGCCCGGAGCGAAAGCTCTACCCGCTTGAACCGGTTGAACGGGTACGACGCCGTCACGAACGCCTGCCGTACCACGATCCGCCGGATATGAGTGATGAATGTATTCTCGGCGCTCGTCGGTTGTCCCTCGACGATTTCGCTCTGTTCCAGGAAGAAGTACGGGTCCTGCGACAACCCCACGGCCCAGTTGACGCGGTGAGCGAGGTTGGCATAGACCGCCAGCAGCTGTGACTCGACGAAACTGCCATTCACGTAGCCGGCAAAGATCAACTGGTGATTGCCGAGCATGTCGCTGAGCTGCACCGCGCTTCCGCCAAAGAAGCCACGCCCGAACGTGTCGCGCGTATAGCCGATCGACGGTCGGGCCACATAGTCGGGGGTGAAATGCACGCGGTAGGGGCGGACGGAAAATTCGCCCGTATCCGGCAGGTTGAGGCTGGCTGAGTCGAGCAGCGCCACGATGGAGACCGGGCCGGTATTGGGTGCCGCGGAATCCGCCGCACCCAGCTTCCCCGCCGCGCGGAGACCCTGCTGCGAGCGATAGAGCGAACCGCCCACGCCGACGCCGGCCTGGGGCGGCGGCGACTGCCGGGATGTGCTGTCGGCGGCGGCCGTATCAACAGGCGTCGGCGCCATCGCGTTGGCGCCGATGCTCGCGATGGCCGTGGCACTATCTGCCTGCTCCGGCGACCACGGCGCGCGCTTCAGCCTCCGTGGATTGTCAATGGCGTAGACGTCGTACTTCTCCTTCTCGTAGTACACGAACGCCATCCGGTCGGCGCCGCGGGCCCACGTGAGCACCGGGCTCAATGGCGTGATGCCCTGCGCCCCGGTGTAGAGATCGGTCAGCTGGTAGACCTGGTCGTCGCCGAAGTCATACAGGAAGACATTGCTGACGCCGGTGCGATCGGAGATAAATCCGAGGGACCGCCCGTCGGGTGCCCACTGCGGGCTGCTGTTCTTTCCGCGGTCCATGTGATCGAGCAGCCGGATCTGCCCCGTTGCCACATCGTAGAGCGCGATCCGGAAATTCCCGAAGGTGAGCTGGTCGAAGTCGGTTCCGGGCCCTCGATCGGTCGTGAAGGCAATGCTCTTGCCATCGGGTGACCAGACCGGGTCGAACTCCGCGTTCTTGTCATGGGTCAGCCGCCGCAGGTTCTTTCCGTCCCGGTCCACGATGAACAGGTCGGCGATGCCACCGTCGTAACCCGTGAAGACCAGTTTCTGCCCGTCGGGACTGAAGCTCGGTGTCGTGACGCCATTGAGGTCCACCTTGATCCGGTCAGCCACCTTGTTGCGGTCCACATCGATGACCAGAATCTCGTCCTTGGGGCCGCGCTTGGCGGCCACCACGATGTACTTGCCATCGGGCGAGAAGCTGGCGGACGAGTTGATGAACCGGAACGTCTCGTAGTTGCTGTCGAAGGTGGACTTGAACAGCCGTTTCTGCCGCTCGCCCGTATGGCCATCGGCCAGGTACAGGTCCACGAAGTAGAAGTTGGCTTCGCTGAAATAGGCCACGCGCGAGCCGTCGGGCGAAAACGCCGGGGCCAGGTGCAGTGTGCCGTCCGACTTTTCCTCTGTCAGGAGCGGCTGCGCCACGGCGGCGGCCGTGGTGCGGCTGCCGATCTCGGGCAGGTAGGTCCGCAGCACGGCGTCGCGCCACTGCTGCGATAGCTGGTCCAGCGAAAGCCCGATTGTCCGACGGAACGCGCCGTCCAGTCCCGACACCCGCGAGTTGGTGAGGATGGCGCCGATCGCCTCGTCGCCCCAGCGCTGGCCGATGTAGGCCAGCAGTGCCTCGCCGAAGCGATACGGAAAGATCCGGGGATCGGTCTCCATCTGCCGAATGGACGGCAGCTTGTTCTCGAGCGACGCATCCCGCAGCCACATGGCGGTGTTCGGGTCCACCGGCCCGATGGCGAGGTACTCAGCCATGCCCTCCATGAACCAGAGCGGCGGGTTGACCGAGATGAGCGTGCCCAGCCCCGCACCGGCCTTGCCGCCGGAATAGATGTCGTACTGGAACTGGTGCACCATCTCGTGCGTGAGCACGTGCTCGTTCTCGGCGTACGAGCCGGTGAGCGGGAAGATGTTGCGATGCTTCAGGAAGTCGGTGAAGCCGCCGGTGCCTTCGCCCACCTCGCCCGGCGTGGCATTGGTCTGGATGAAGTCGGAATGCGAGGCATACACGATGATCGGCTTGCGTTCCTTGAACTGATGGTTCAGGACGCGCGACAGCCGACCGTACGATCGCTCGGCCATGCGGGCGATATCAAACGCCGCTTCGCGCTCACGCTCGTAGAAATAGACATCGAAGTGCTCGGTCTTGATGACCTTGAACCCGAAGGCCTCGTACTGGACCTTGTTCTGCCCGAAGTATTGCGCGGACAGTCGCGCGGGCAGGAGGACCAGGAGGAAAGGCAGCAGCGCCAGCAGGTGGCGACGGAACATGGCGACCTCGTCAGGGAGCGCCGATCGGCAGCTCCAGGGCATCACTCCAGAGTCGCTCGAGCTGGTAGAACGCGCGAGTCTCCGGGTGGAACAGGTGGACTACGAAATCGACGTAGTCCAGGAGAACCCATCGGCCGGCGGCAAGCCCCTCGGCGTGATGCGTGGGCAATCCGGCCTTGTCCATTTTCGCCATCACCGACTCAGCGATGCCCCGCACGTGCGCTTCCGACGTGCCCGAGGCCAGGACGAAATAATCAGTGGCGTCATTGACGCCGTGCAGGTCGAGCACCACGACGGCTCGTCCCTTGAGGTCCTCGATGGCGTCCACCGCACGTCGCACATCGGCCGGCAGCTTGCGCGCGGCGGTCACGCGGTCGCCTCGTCGTCTTCCACCTGATAGAACACCGCCCAGGCGCCCGGACCCACGTGGGTCCCAAGCACACCGGTGGCGAGCGTCACGAAACAATCCTCGGGCCGGAACGCTGCCACGATCGCGGTGCGCAGACGCTCGGCCGCTTCTGGAGCATCGGCATGCCCGATTCCGAAGCGCACGCGCCGGGGCCTCGGTGTCAGCCGCCGCTCGAGATGCGACAGTACGCGCGGGATGAGGTTATCGCGTCCTCGCACCCGGTCGAGCGGGATGACCCGTCCGTCCTCATCGAGGGTGAGGATCGGCTTGACGTCGAGCATGCCGCCGATCCACGCCTTGCCCCGGCTCACCCGCCCACTGCGGATAAGGTTGTCATAGCGATCCACCGTGAGGAGCATTCCCGACCGGTTCCGGATCCGCTCGAGTTCCCCTGCGATCGCCTGGCCGGTCCAGCCGGCCTCGGCAAGCTCGGCGGCGCGGAGCGTCAGGAGGCCGAGGCCGAGCGACGCGCTCCGGCTGTCCACCAGGTGAATCCCCTCCATGCCGCCCGCCTTCCGCGCCGCCACCGCCGACTGGAAGGTGCCCGAGAGCCCCGACGACAACAACACCGCCACGATCTCATGCGCCTCCTGCCGTGCGTCGCGGAAGACCCGGAGGAATTCGCCGGGCGTGGGCTGCGACGTGGTCGGCAGTTCCTTGCTGGTGCGGAGCCGGCGATAGAACTCCTCCGGCCGCAACTCCACCCGGTCCCGGAAGGTTTCCGGGCCGAAGATTACCTGCAAGGGCACGAGCGTGATGCGGTGCCGATCAAGCACGGCATCGGGCAGGTCGGCGGAGCTGTCGGCGATCACTGCGACCTGGCGCCGATCATCGTGGGCCAGGTGGGCATGCTGCGCGCGCATGTCCTCGGCCTTGGTGGTGGCGACCCGCCCCCAACGTGTTGCATAGCTAAAGACGGCATCGGGTGTATCGGTATGCACATGGATCTTCAGGATATCGCCGGCAATCGCCACTACGACGGAACCACCGAAATCGTGCATGGCGGCCCGCACCTCGTTGGAGGGCGGTAACGATTCTCCCCGTACCAGTACCTCCGTGCAATACCGGAAGTCCCGCTCGGCGGCCACTTCCGCCATCGCCGCGGGCGCGAGCTCGGACTCGCTGGGGAGGGGCAGGGAATCCGCAGGCAGGATGGGGTCGCCCTCGATGAAGCGCACCACGCCCTCGAGCATGCGAACGAAGCCCTTGCCGCCGGCATCCACGACGCCTGCTTCCTTCAGGACGGCCATCAATTCGGGAGTCCGGGCCAGGGCTCGCTCACCCTCGGCGAGCATCAGCTGCATGAACTCGGCAATGTCTTCGGTCTGGAGCGCCGCGCGTTCCGCCGCGGCGGCAGCTTCACGCGCGACAGTCAGAATCGTACCCTCGCGGGGGTCATCGAGGGCCTGGTAAAGTCGGTCCGACCCGGCGCGAATCGCGTGCGCGATGCCCGTGGTATGCGCCTGCCGCACCTCGCCGAGCCCGTCGGCGAAGCCCAACAGGAAGTGCGCGAGCATCATGCCGGAGTTGCCACGCGCGCCCAGCACCGCGGCGCGCGACGCGGTGCGAGCCGTCTCCGAAAGTGATGCGTCGCCGAGGGCCCGGAGGGCATCGGCGACGGCGCGGAGAGTCAGGCTGAAGTTGGTGCCGGTGTCACCATCGGGCACCGGAAAGACATTGATGCGATTGATTTCCTCGCGGCCAGCGGCCACCCAGTCCGATGCCGCATGCAGGGATCGGGCTAGGCGCGGACCGTCCACATAGGAAATCCCCACGCGCGGCGTTATTCCGCGGCGGTGACCGTCACGCGGACCCTTGCTTCGACTTCGGGGTGCACCCGAATCGGCACCACGTGCTCACCCAGCGACTTGATGGGCTGGTCGAGCTCGATGCGGCGCCGGTCCACCTCGAACCCCTGGGCCTTGAGCGCGGTCGCGATATCCGACGTCGTGATTGAACCGAACAGCTTGCCTTCCTCGCCGGCATTGCCGGCGAGCGAGAGGGCCACGCCGTTGAGTCGCGCGGCGAGTGCCTCGGCGCCATCCTTTTCCGCCGAAAGGCGTGCCGAGCGGGCACGCGTCTCCGCCGCGATGCGCTTGCGGTTTCCTTCGGTTGCTTCGTACGCGAGGCCTTGCGGGAGCAGGTAATTGCGCGCGTAGCCGGGCCGCACCCGCACCAGCTCACCCGCCTTGCCCAGCGACTTCACGTCATCGCGCAGAATCACTTCGATCATCGGTTCCATCCTCCGGTTGCGGCACGCCGAAGCGCCGCCTGAAATCTATCCAACTGTCCGACAACCCCAGCAACGCCAGCCCAGTGCTCGCAATCGGCAGAAACAGTGCGGACACGATGGCCAGCGCCACATTGACACCATACGGCACGTGCACCGCCGCCGAGCGGTAGACGGCGAGCCCGCGAAGCGCGTAGCACGCCGCCATGACCACCGCGAGGTTGGCGGCCCAGATCCGGAGCGATAAGCCCAGGAGATAGCCGCCCTGCAGCGGCGCCAGCCACAGCGCAAGCCCGAGGACCAGCAGCCAGATGGCCTGGTCCGAGAAGCGAAAGCTCCGGAACGGTGCCGCGGCGGTGCCGAGGGACCGACCGCTGAGACGCGTGTGCCACCGTGCTGCCAGCGCCAGGCCGGCCAGCGCCGCGAGCAGCAGAAAGGCCGCGAAGTAGGGCGCCAGCTGGGCCGTGCTCTCACCCATCGCGCGCAGTTGCGTCACTGCGCCGGCCTCCACGCCCCTGCTGGCCAGGGCGTCGGCCTGCTGGTTGAAAACCTGGCGCAGCCCGTGGGCAAAACTTGACTGCACGCTTGCCCACGACTGGCCCAGCACGGATGTCCACGCGGCCGCGACGCCGAGGCTGGCACAGCCAGCGGTCATGGCCCGCCGAAAGAGCGACCACGACGTTCCCAGGCCCAGCACCACGAAGGTCCCAGCGGCCATGACGCCGACCGCCGCTGCAACTCCGGATGCGAGGTTGCCGACACCGGATACGCTCCACACAATCGCCAGCACGGTGCTCGCCGCCAACCACAGCCATTCCCGGCCCGAGTGCGGCAGGGTCAGCAGGAGGAGCAAGGCGAGGGGCGCAAAAAAGAAAACCGGCGGGGCGAGCAGCACGTACGCCGCCAGGAGTCCGATCAGACCCCAGGGGAACGTGCGGCGCGCCGCCGCCGGTCCGGATGTCAGCCCGCGTGCCCCTTGATATACGGCAGCAGGGCCAGCTCTCGCGCCCGCTTGATCGCGGTGGCAAGCTGCCGCTGGTGACGCCCGCACGTGCCCGAGAGGCGGCTGGGGAGAATCTTCCCCCGCTCGGTCAGGAATCGCTGCAGCGTCCGCTCGTCCTTGTAGTCCACCACGCGCACACCTGATTCGCAGATGGCGCAGGTCTTGTGGGAGCGCTTCATTCGTCGTCCTCCTCATCGGACTTGGTCGCCGAGGGCGGCACCGGCTGGGGGCCGTCGTTCAGCACGATCAGGTGGCGCAGGAGGCCGTCTTCCAGCTTCAGGGCGCGCTCGAACTCCGGCAGGGCCGTGGGCTCAGCCTGGAACCGTGCCACGACGTAGTAGCCGGTGTCCTTGTTACCGAGCGGGTACGCCAAGGTACGCTTGCCCCAGTGATCCACGGTGGGGGCCTCGGCGTCCTGTACCTGGACGAGGGAATGGAATTTGTTGAGCTTGTCGTTGATGGCCGCTTCTTCGAGCACACTGTCGAAGATGTAGACCACCTCGTATGGATTGGCCATGACACCGTCCTTTGGTCTGGTGCCCCGGCCCTGGTGTGGGGCCGAGGAGGATGCATGTGAGGGGGGGAATGTAATGGGAGAGGGTGGACGCGGGTAGGGGTCGCTGGCTACTGGCTGCTGGTCGCGGGCGCTGCATGCTCCGCCTGACTGGGCCAGTAGCCAGCAGCCGATGGCCAACGACCCACTATGACGCAGGCTTCACGACATAAATCGTCGTTTCCCGCGTCGCTGTCCGTTCGCCATCCTCGCTCCGCACCATGACCCGCAGGGTGTACCGTCCCTCCTTGAGGCGGTCGGTTGCCATCGCACGCCGGATCCGGGTTACCGCGGCACCCGCCTGCTCCCTGAAGGACAGCGTGGTCTGGTCTCCGCCCTCCGCGCGCGCGAAGGTCACGTCCGTTTTCAGCGTCTCGCCAGGCCGCGCACCGGACAGCTCGTAGTAGATGTCAACCGGATCGCCTCGCGTGTACGTGCCGGTCGGGCTCAGCATGTACGGACCGTCAGGCGCCTGCCACTGCTGCCCGCCGGCTTCGACGCCCAAAACGATGTCACTCATCTGGAGGCTGCTGCTCCCAGGGTCCGGCACCTGAAGCGACGGCGTGCGGAAGAACTGGCCCGCTGAGTCAATCGGCTGCCGCAGCACCGAGCCGAAATTCCAGGAGCCGGACCGAAGTGGCAGCTCGGTGGTGAAGGTGAGCATCTGCCCCGGTTCCAGCTCCCGCTGCACCCGGAAGCGGCGCGTCGAATCCGACTCGATGACGGTATCACCGGATGCGGCTACGAAGTGCAGCTGGAAGCCGTAGCCTGGCGGATTGTCGACAATGGGTGAAAGGGCCGATGACGGAAGGGACGAGACGACCAGCACCCTCCCCTGGCCCGGGGCATCACCCAGGAGGGCGTAGGTGCGCCACGCGGCGTCAATCTGGTTTGCGAAGCGGAGCGGGTCGGAGTCGGTGGTGGTGCCGACCTTCCGGCTGCGGGTGGTCCAGGTGAGCTCGCGCTCCCAGTTCTGGTATGTGGGGCTCGCAACCAGCTTGGCGTAGATCGGATCGAGCGCGGCGCGCGACTGGATCAGGTCGTCGATGACGGGGCAGCTACGTGTGGTGCCCGACCGACGGACCCGGGTGGTGGCGCCCGCCTCCCCACTCACGTTCGCGAGGGTTTCCACCAGCCGCCAGTCGTTCGGATTCTCGCGCGCCACAAAGTGGAAGACCAGGTTCCCTTCCGGCCGGCGATAGAGCCACGACACGTTGGGGCAGGCCCCGGCGCGAACCGCGGCAGCGGTGTCGTCCGGCTCGCCGTGACGGATATAGATGAGGCCCCGGTCATCGAATGGCGCCAGGCGATTGACCCACAGTTCGTTCAATTCATACTTCCGGTCCATCACCAGGATCCGGAAATGCTCCTTGGCAAATCCCACGCGTCGGTAGTGCTCGGCCAGGCGTGCGCCGTGCGGCCGGAGCGCTTCCACGTCGCGCTGCTCCCAGAAGTCGCGCAGCCATGCCTCGCGTGTGGCGGGCGTCGTTGAATCAAAGCCTGCCAGCTCGCTCGAATCGGCGATCCACGCGATGTCGTGGCGCAGCTCGCGCGCCACGGCCGTGTCGGCGGACCGTGCCGCCTGGTAGTACAACGAGTCCGCGCCTGGCGTGTTCAGCGCCAGCCGCACGCGTGCGAGTTCCATGGCGGCGCGGTCACGGCCGCCGCCGGCGGCGGCGTACGCCGCGAAGGCGGTATCGGCCAGCTGCGGTTTCCACAGCCAGGAGGCAAGGCGCCCACGCTGGAATTGTCGAATGCTGTCGGAGAGCAGCGGAGCCGGCTCGGCGAACGCGTCAAGCAGGGCGGGCCCCACTTCGCGCACTGCGAACGGCAGGGGAGGAACATCCGCCAGGAGGTACTTCGTTGCGATCGTCGCCGCGACGGCAGCGCTGGGTCCGCCCGCCTTGCCGGCGGTGGCCAGATCGTAAATGGCATCGAGATTCCAGGGGATTCCCGGACGCTGGCCCGGCGCATCCTTCGGCACCCAGTCCGTCGTCGACAGGTACCACTTGAGCAGGGCCCGCACCCCGAAGTCGGCAGGGCACTTGGGGGACCCGATAGCCGAGTAGGTGAGGATGCGCAGGGCAGCGTCCGCGTCCGACCGGCTCTGGGGCCGCAGGAATGCGGCGTCGGGTGGATGTCCCTCGGCCTGCGCGACGAGCATCGCGTTCGCCTGAGCGCAGTTCAGCTGCGAAACGGAAACCGGCGTGCTGGCCGCGCCCTGGGCCGCGGCACGCCCCGACTGGCCGAGTCCGATCGCCGCCAGCGCCAGCAGCATGCGGAAGCAAGAAAGGATGGAGGAGCGGATATGAGAAGGCACTGGCGTCTCCAGCCGCAGGGCATGGCGCCAGGCTGTGAGCCCCGGCACCAACTGGGGAGGGGACGACTGCGGGCCGCGGGGCTACACGTTGAAGCGGAAGAGCATGACGTCCCCGTCCTGTACGATGTACTCCTTTCCCTCGGCGCGCGCCAGTCCACGCTCCCTGGCACCCTTCCAGCCACCCTGCGCCACGAAGTCCTCGAACGCCACGGTTTCGGCCCGGATGAACCCCTTCTCGAAATCGGAATGAATCACGCCAGCTGCTGCAGGCGCGGCATCACCGCGATGAATGGTCCAGGCCCTGACCTCCTTCTCGCCGGCCGTGAAGTAACTTTGCAGGCCGAGGAGGTGGTAGGCGGCGCGAGCCAGCCGGTCGAGGCCGCTCTCGGCAAGGCCCAGATCGGCCAGGAACTCCTGCCGCTCGTCCGGAGCCAGCTCGGCCAGTTCCATCTCGACGCGGGCGGAAAAGGGTACCAGTTCGGCCTGCTCCCCAGCCGCCGCCGCGGCCGCGGCCAGGGCCGTCACGTGCGCGTTGCCTGAGGCGATCTCATCTTCCCGAACATTGGCGGCGTACAGCACCGGCTTGGCGGTGAGGAGGTTGAACGAGCGGAGGAGGGGACCTTCCTCCGCCGAGAGTGCCACCGAGCGGGCTGCCCGACCATCCGCGAGGGCCGCACGCACGGCCTCGAGCAGGCGCAATTCGGCCTTGGCCTCGGCGTCGCCGGTACGGGCAGCTCGCGCCGCGCGATCCAGCCGCTTCTCAACGCTGGCGAGGTCCGCCAGTGCGAGCTCGATGTTGATGATCTCCCGGTCGCGCACCGGGTCCACCGAGCCCATCACGTGCTGGATGTCATCGTCCTCGAAACAGCGGACCACATGCACGATGGCATCCACTTCGCGAATGTTGGCCAGGAACTGGTTGCCCAATCCTTCCCCGGTACTGGCCCCCTTCACCAGCCCCGCAATGTCCAGGAATTCCACGGTCGCCGGAACGATTCGCTCGGGGTGCACGATGGCGGCGAGTGCGTCGAGCCGCGCGTCAGGCACCTGCACGACGCCCGTGTTGGGTTCAATAGTGGCAAAGGGGTAGTTCGCCACCAGCGCCCCGGCCGACGTGAGGGCGTTGAAGAGCGTGGACTTGCCCACGTTGGGGAGACCGACGATGCCGAGGCGGAGCATGGGAGTTGGGCTGAAGGCCGAAGGCTGAAGGCTGAAGGCTGAAGGCTGAAAGCTGAAAGCCGAAAGCTGCGCGAAGATACTGCCTTCAGCTTTCAGCCTCTAGCCTTCAGCCTGTAGTCTTCAACTTGCCGCCATCCTCGCAAACCATGGGGCCAGCACCAGCGACACGACGCTCATCAGCTTGATGAGAATGTTCATGGCTGGCCCGCTGGTGTCCTTGAAGGGATCACCAACTGTGTCGCCGACGACGGCGGCCTTGTGGGGCTCGCCGCCCTTGCCGCCGAACTCGCCCCCTTCGATGTGTTTCTTGGCGTTGTCCCAGGCGCCGCCGGCGTTGGCCATGAACAGCGCGAGCAGGACGCCGGAGAGCGTGGCGCCGGCGAGCAGGCCGCCCAGCGCGTGGATGCCGAGGAAATAGCCCACCACCACCGGCGCCAGGATGGCGGTGACGCCCGGAAGGATCATTTCCCGCAGCGCCGCGCGAGTGGAGATGTCCACGCATCGCGCGCTGTCCGGCTTGGCCGTTCCCTCCATCAGTCCCTTGATCTCCCGGAACTGTCGCCGCACTTCGTCGACCATGCCCTGCGCGGCCCGGCCCACCGCGGTCATCGTGAGCGCACCGATCACGAACGGAAGCGTGCCGCCAATGAAGAGGCCGATCACGACCATCGGGTCCACCAGGTCGAGCGAGAGCACCTCGCCCGCCGGACTCACCGCCGTCGCGTACGCGCTGAAGAGCGCCAGCGCCGTGAGTGCCGCCGAGCCGATCGCGAATCCCTTGCCGATGGCGGCCGTCGTGTTGCCGAGCGCGTCGAGACCGTCGGTGATGGAGCGGACTGCCGGGCCGAGGCCGCTCATCTGGCTGATGCCGCCGGCGTTGTCGGCGATTGGCCCGTAGGCATCAACCGTCATGGTCACTCCCACAGTGGCCAGCATGCCGACGGCCGAGATGGCGATGCCGTACAGCCCGGCCTGGCTGAACGCCACGAAGATCGCGGCGCAAATGAGCAGCAGCGGGATCAGGGTACTCATCATGCCGACCGAGAGCCCGGCGATGATGTTCGTGGCCGGTCCGGTCGTGGACGCCTGCGCGATGCGGCGGATGGGAGCGCCGGCGGTGTAGTACTCGGTGGCAAGGCCGATCAGCACACCGGACACGGTGCCAGCCACCACAGCCCAGAACGGCCCCATCGCGGGATGACCGGCCATGCCGATAGGCAGCAGCCTGGTCACGAACCAGGCGGCCACGATGAAAAGACCCGCACCGATGAACGTGGTGAGCCGGAGGGCGCTGGCTGGCGAGGCGCGCTCGAGCACCTTCATGGCGCCGATGCCGATCAGCGACGCCGCGAGGCCCACGATGGTCATCACGATCGGCAGCGCGACGGCGTTCATGCGGAATTCGGAGAGGATCGCGGGGCTGGTGGCGGCCAGTGCCACGGTGGCGATGATGGCGCCCACGTAGCTCTCGAAGATGTCGGCGCCCATGCCGGCCACGTCGCCCACATTGTCGCCCACATTGTCGGCGATGGTGGCCGGATTGCGGGGATCATCCTCGGGGATGCCCGCTTCCACCTTGCCCACGAGGTCCGCGCCGACGTCTGCCGCCTTGGTGTAGATGCCGCCGCCCACCCGCGCAAAGAGCGCGATGCTCGACGCACCCATGGCGAAGCCGCTGATCACTTCACTGAAATACTTGAACTCGGCATCACCCAGGACGTCGGGCGCCGCCCAGTTGAGCAGGTAGCTCGTGACGAGGCCAATGCCGAGGAGGCCGAGCGATGCGACGGCGAGGCCCATGACGGCGCCGCCGCTGAACGCCACGCCGAGGGCGCGAGCCTGTCCGCTCGCGCGGGCCGCTTCCGAGGTCCGCACGTTCGCTTTGGTGGCTGCCTTCATGCCGAACAGGCCGGCGGCGATGGAGCAGCCGCCGCCCAGGATGTAGGCGATCCCGGTCTTGATGTCCACCACCCACGCGAGCAGCGCGGCGACGACGAGAATGAACGGCAGGAGCACGGTGTACTCCCGGCGCAGGAAGGCCATGGCGCCGGATTCGATGAGTCCTGCCAGCTCCTGCATCGCCGAGCTGCCCGCCGAATGCCGCTTGAGGCCCAGGTATACCAGCACGGCGATGACAAGTCCGACACCGCCCGCCATGACTGCAAAGGGGGCAAACTGGGTCACTGCTCCTCCACTCAATGATTGAACCGGCTCATCGCGCGCTCGATGCCTTCTTCCACCCAGCACGTGATGGCTTCCACCATCGGGTCCAGCAAGGCTTCCAGCACTGCATGCTCGTCACGCTCGAAGTCCGCCAGCACGAAGTCCGCCAGGTCGGCCAGACCCTCGGGTCGCGGCCCGATTCCGATGCGGAGCCGGGCGTAGTCCTGGCGCCGAAGCACGGCCTCGATGCTCCGCAAGCCATTGTGCCCGCCGTTCGACCCGGCGCCGCGGAGGCGAAACCGTCCCAGGGCGATGGCGACATCGTCCACCAGGACAAGCAGATCTTGGCTGGGATCGAACGCGGGATCGGCGAGCAGCGGCGCGAGCGCGGCGCCGCTGCGATTCATGAATGTCTGCGGCTTGAGCAGCCGGACATCCTGCCCGGCCACCTGCGCCAGTGCTTCACGGCCCCGATCGCTCCGGCGGAACGGCCCGGCCCGCCACTGCTCGGCCAGGCGATCCGCGAGCCGGAACCCGGCGTTGTGCCGGGTGCCGGCATACTCCGGGCCCGGGTTCCCGAGGCCCACGATGGTCCGCAGGGGTTACGCTTCCTCTTCTTCGCCCTCTTCGGCCTTCGGCTTCCGGATGAGCTCCGGCTCCGCCTCGGCCGCGACTTCCGTCGTCACAGGCGCCGCCTCTTCGGTCCGTGGCGCCACGACGGTGGCAACCGGCTGGTCGGGGTCATCGAGGATTTCGGCCCGCTCGAGGTGCAGGTCGCGCACGAAAATGGAGTGGCCGATCGTAAGCGAGGTCACGTCCACGTCGATACTGTCCGGCAGGTCGGCGGGGAATACTTCGATCTCAAGTTCACGCCGCACGTGGTCGAGAATGCCGCCGAAGTTGCGAACACCGTCGGGGATGCCCTTGAGGTGCACCGGCACGCTCACGGTGATCTTCTCATCTGCATGCACCTCGTAAAAGTCCACATGCAGGATGGTGCTCGAGCGGAGCGGGTCGCGCTGGACCTCGCGGATGAGGGCGCGGACGGGGGCGCGGTCATCGACGGTCACCTCGAGCATCGTCGCGGCCGTCGCGCCCTGGAGCGCCCGACCGAGGACCGCACCATCAAGGAGCAGGGACTCCGGCTCGCGTCCGTGGCCGTAGATGACGCCGGGGACCTTCCCGTCACGCCGGGCGGAGCGGGCCGCACCCTTGCCGGTAGTCGTGCGGCTCCCCGCCGCAAGTTTCACCTGGTTTGCCATGTCTCGTATTCCTTCGTGTCATCGGCGCGGAGGCGCGCCTGTCATTCGAACAGCGAGCTGACCGACTGGTCGCTATGCGTGTAGCCAATGGCCTTCGACAGCAGTCCTGCGATGGACAGCACCCGGAGCCGGTCGAACCGGCGCTCCGCCGGAATGTCGATGGTGTTGGTCACCACCACTTCCTTGACCGGAGAGGCAGCCAGCCGCTGCACCGCCGGCCCCGAGAGCAGCCCGTGGGTGGCGCAGCAGTAGACATCCTCGGCGCCCAGTCGCTTCAGCGCGTTGACGGCTTCCGCCATCGTTCCCGCCGTGTCGATCATGTCGTCCGGGATGATGCAGTCCCGGCCGCCGACCTCACCCACCACATTGAGCACCTCGGCGACGTTGGCCGAGGGACGCCGCTTGTCGATGATGGCCAGCGACGCATTGAGCCGCTTGGCGAACCCGCGCGCCATCTTGGCGCTCCCGACATCGGGCGCGACGATCACGAGATCACGCAGCTGCTTCTGCCGGTAGTGGTTGACCAGCACCGGCGCGGCGTACAGGTGGTCCACCGGCAGGTCGAAGAATCCCTGCAGCTGGTGCTGGTGGAAGTCCATGGCCAGCACCCGGTCCGCCCCGGCCATGGACACCATGTTGGCCATGAGCTTGGCGCTGATGGCGACCCGTGGCTGGTCCTTCCGGTCCTGCCGCGCGTACCCGAAATACGGAATGACCGCCGTGATCCGCGCGGCACTGGCCCGGCGGGCCGCATCCATGAGGAGCAGCAGCTCCATCATGTTCTCGGCCGGCGGGTTGGTGGACTGGATGATGTAGACATCCCGTCCGCGCACGTTCTCGTCGATCTTGACGAAAATCTCGCCATCGGCAAACCGCCGGATGGTGATGGCGCAGAGTGGCTGGCCGAGGTGTGCTGCCACCTCCTCCGCCAGGGGCCGGTTGGCCGTCCCGCTCATCAGGAGCATCTGGCTCCGCGACATCGAGAGGTCCGTCATGGTTATAGCCTTCCAAAATAGCGGGCCAGACGTGCCAAGGTCAACTCACGCCCCCACGGTCGGTTGCACGGTCCGACGCCCGGTGTGTGGTGCATCACGGAACGCCGTCACCCCGAGCGGTAAAGTACGGCCATCGCAGGCAAGGTCGGCGGCATCGGTTCCGTCCGCTGTCGCTGATGACGCGCAGCCGTCTCGATGGTACCATTCGAGGCAGCTGTTCCACTTCTACTCGCGAGGGTATTACCGATGCGCCAGTCCCTGGGGTTCCCGGCAGTGGCGGCCGTTGCACTGGCCTTGGCAGTCGCGGCGTGCGATAACGGGCCCAAGAACCCGGTCGTCACCGGACTGTGCGACGAGGCAGGCTCGACCGTCGATTGCCCCGTGATACCGGAAACCGTGGACCAGGCATTCTTCACCATCACGCTTACCTCCACCAGCTGCACCGCGAAGGCGACGACCATTCGGGTCACCGCGCCGGTGAGTGAGAAGCTGACGGAGGACGGCTGTTACGAGTCCGACGGAAAGAGCTGGAAGGTGGGCAGCGCGTCGTCAGGATTCCCGGCTGGCACGGCCCTCAACTTCTCGATTACGTCGGATGAGACTGGCTCACCGCCATCTTTCCGGCTGGCCGGGGCGTATCCGGACTGGAGCATCGAGTTCGAGGACGGCGGCGACAACGACTTCAACGACGTGGTGTTGTCGGTACACGCGACGGAAATTCCGTAAGCTTCGGTCAACGGTCAACGGTCAACGGTCAACAGTTGACCGTTGGCCGCCATTGGCCCTGGTGGATTCGAACCACCATTCTCGGATCCAACGTCCGATGTCCTGCCATTGGACGAAGGGCCAGCGCCAGCTGGCGTCAAAGCTAATCGCCGAGGCCCGGTCAGCCCACTTCTACGGCAAAGCGCTGCCCCAGCTTCGGCGAGAGCATCATCATCGCATCATCCCGGTCGCGCACGCTGCGATACACGGCGAACACCGCGCACCCGGAGCCCGACATCCGGCACAGCATCGGTCCGGTGCCCACCAGCTTCTCGAAGGCGGTCCGGATAATCGGTCGCTGTGCAAAGACGGGCGCTTCGAAATCATTGCCCGCCATCCGGGCAACGTCCCCCCAGCTGCTCACGGAATCCAGGTCGAGCAGGACTGCTCCCCGCCGTACCGGCTCCGTCCGGGCGTTGTCGAGCCAGCGGTAGGCGTCCGCCGTACCCACCCCCGACGGCGGAACCAGGATCAGGCCGGCTGCCGGTGGTAACGGCGGCAGTTGCAGGAGCCGTTCGCCGCGATGCCATCCTACTGCGAGCCTCGCACCACTCAGCTGGAACGGAACGTCGCTCCCGAGCCGCGCCGCCAGCTGCAGCAGCTCGTGGCGGGGAATTGCGTTGCCGGCCAGTTGGTTGACCAGCAGCAGTGCCTGTGCGCCGTCGCTCGAGCCGCCACCCAGCCCCGCCTGCACGGGGATCCGCTTGGTGAGCGTGAGGTGCACGCCGAAGCGATGACCGGTCGCGTCCAGCACCAGTCGCGCACCGCGAACGGCGAGGTTCTCCTCGGCTGGCCCGGCATCGATCCCGTCAGCCGCAAGCGTGACACCGCGTGCGTCCCGCCGCTCGGCGCGCAGCTCGTCGGCCAGCGACGTGCGGGCCAGCAAGGTCTCCACTGCATGGAAGCCGTCAGCCATCACGCCGAAGACGCGCAGGAAGAGGTTGACCTTGGCCGGCGCCTGCGCCGAGACCTCCGAGGTCATGGCTGCGGCGCTTTCCGCAAGGTCGCGAAACTGAGTGACGTGCGCATGAGTGACCATGCACCGAGCAGGACGATGGGCAGGAAGGTGGTGATGTGATACGTCACCGCATACGCGACTGCCCGATCCGCCGAGACAGCGAAGAGGAGGAGCACGGCCTTGATGACTGCCTCGAACACGCCGACATAGCCCGGTGTGGTCGGGGCGGCGACGCCGAGCACCAGCACTCCCTGAAGGAGCAGCACGCCGGCAAAGCCGACAGGCAGCCGGAAGGCCCACATCATGATCCAGAACGAGAGCGCATTGACGAGCCAGATCACCACGGACCAGGCAACGACCGCGCTCACCCTCGATGGAGAACGCAACACGCCGAGACCATGTCGGATACCCTCCACGAGGCTCACCAGCCGGTCGGCCAGGGGCTCTGATGGCAGGCGCCGGATCAGTCGTTCAGCCGCAGCCGGGAAGCTCACCACCGCGATGGCCGCGAGCAGGGCAACGACGACGAGGACACCGGACGCCGTGGCAAGCCGGGTTACCGGCGTACCAAACAGCTCCACCCCCTGGGGAAGTCCGGCGAGCAGCAATCCCACGGCAAGCATGCTGATGACCGTGAGCGCATCGAAGACCCGCTCCACGGCCACGCTGGACAACGACGCCGAGAATCGGGCGCGGGTGAGCCGGCTGGCGGCCCAGGTCCGCATCAGTTCCCCGATGCGGAATGGCAGGATGTTGTTGGCCATGAAGCCGATGGCAACGGCGTGCCAGAGCGGGGCGAACGGAAGGGCTGAATCATCTTCCGCCCGGAGCAGCAGGCGCCAGCGGATCACGCGCAGTGGAAAGGTCGCGGTGGCGACAGCGATAGCCAGCAGGATCAGCGCAGGATTGGCGGCACGGATCTCGGCTTCGAGGTCAGGCCAGTTGACATCGTGCAGGACCCACCAGAGCAGAGCGCCGGCGATGAGAACGCCGGCGCCGAGGGCCCACCAGGAGCGCCGATCAGCCACGGTCAGCTCGGCTTCAGCGCGAGCGGGACGAGATCGAGGAGCTCGAGCAGCAGGGGCTCGACTGTTGACAGCCCCGGCTGTCGCTGGAGGCTGGCCGCGATCTCGGCGCGAACGGCGGCGGCGCGTTCGAGCGCGGCGAGACCACTGTAGCAGAGTGCCTCGATATCGACGACCGCAAGCGCCTCGTGGCTGGTGAGCGGGTCGTCAGCCGGTTCGGGAGCTTCCGCCGTCATCGAGGCCGTGAGCAGCCGGCGATAGGTGGAGAATCCCAGCTCGAGGGGCAGGGGCTCATCGGGGACGAGCTCAAGCACTGGCACCACCCTGGCGTCAGCGGAAGCGGCTGGTTGGGCGGTCGCGACGACGAGCACCGATTCACCATCGTACGCCAGCGATTCGATGGCCACCACTGGCCGCTGCTCCGCGGGCGATTCTTTCACGGCTGGAGGAATGAGCGGTGTGCTGGGCTCCGTGGCCGGTTCCTCGGCACTCTCGGCACGCTCGATCGCCGCCACGGGTTCAGCTTCGCCAAGGGGCACGCCCAGGTCGAGGCGCGCCGTGAGAGCGTCGAGGCTCGCTGCCTGTGCGGGACCGGGCCCGTCAGCGGCCACTCCCCGGAGGATCCCGCCGGCTGAACGCAGGATGTCGGCAAAGGACGACAGGCTCGCGGCCGCCCCGCCGCTGGCGATACTGCGGCAGGCCGCCTTCCCGAAACGAGCGAGTGCCGGCGTTACCGGGTCACGGCCGGACGTTGCTGTGGCCCGCAAGGCCGGAACCAGCGCATACAGCCGCAGATCGCGCGCGGTCATCGAGGCTGCAGTCATCAGCTGCTCTGCCGCCTGGACCAGGTGTTCTCCGTGGCTCACGAGTTCAACGGGACCGAGGGGAGAGGGCGGCGCGAATTGCGGCTGGGCCGACGAACGGACGATCGCATCGCCGTTGGACCGGTCGAGCAGTTGCTCGATTGGCATCACGTCGTCCTCGCTCGCAAACGCGCGCAGCAGCCGGTCGGTGAACTGCTGGGCTTCGGGCGCCCCGGGCTCCGGAGTACCGCGGTCTGCCACGTCGCGGGCAATCCGCGTGAGGGCGGCCGCGGCGGCGTCGAGCAGGGCAGGGACGCCCGGGGGCGGGGCGAAGAGTCGAGTGAGGTCGCCGACGGCCAGTTCGACGCCGTCGAGCACTTCCGGAAGCGGGCTCAGCTCGCTCAGTTCGGCGAGGCCGCGAAGCGACTGCATCCGCCGGAGCACGGCGTAGAGCGGTTCTCGTGCTTCAGGCGTGGCCTCGAGCGAGCGCGCCGCCCGATCCAGCGCACTCGCCACCAGCGCGCCCTCGCGCGCCACGAACGCACGAACTCCGGTTTGCGCCTGCGTCCCCGCTAGCGTCGCGTGCTGGCGCGGATCGCGCACCTCACCACCCGCCAATGCGGCGAGCTCGCTCGCTATGCGCGTGGCCCGCGCCTCGTCGGCCGGTCCCCACTCCTTGACCCGTCGCACGAGGTGCCGCATGTCGTCGACCGCCTGCGCCGCCTGCTCGCGGGCGACGGCATCGAACGCGCGCTTGCCATCGCGGACCGCCCGCGCGAGCGCCTCGAAGCCGGCCGCGGCCCGCGCGAGCGCCGTCTGATTTGCCATCAGCGCCGAGCCGCGCAACGCGCGCGAGTAGCGCAGCATTTGCGATGGATCGCCGCCATCCGGCTGAGAGATCAGGACGTCCAGATGGTCCAGGCATTCGCCGGCTTCGAGGGCAAAGAAGTCCGCGGATCCGAGTGGTGCGCTCATGGGACCTCGGGAATTGGGGTCGGCGTCGCCAGTAGGTTAGGCGCCCGGCTCGGGAGGGTCAACGCACCAGCCGGGCCATCTCGGCGACGGCCTGTGTCATGCCGACCATCACGGCCCGGCTCACGATACTGTGCCCGATGTTGAGTTCCTCGATTTCAGCGATTGCCGCGACCGGCCGCACGTTGGCATAGGTGAGCCCGTGGCCGGCGTGAACCGCGAGGCCCAGATCCCGGGCAAGTCCTGCCGCGCGCCGCAGCTCTTCGAGCGCGTCGCCGGAGGATCGCCAGCTGTTGGCGTACCGACCGGTGTGCAGCTCGACCGCGGGCACTCCGAGCGCGTGCGCCGATCGGATGTCGGCTTCGGCCGGCGTGATGAAAAGGGAAACCCTGATGCCGGCGTCCGCGAGTCTCGCGATGCTGGTCTCCAGGGCCGCCGTGGGGCGGCTGACATCGAGGCCGCCCTCGGTTGTCACCTCCGCGCGACGCTCCGGCACCAGCGTCGCCTGAAAAGGACGGAGGCGGCAGGCCAGCTCGGTGATGTCGGGCGCCGTGGCGAGCTCAAGGTTGAGCACGGTGCGCACGGCCCTTGCAAGCCGTTCCACGTCCTGATCCTGGATGTGGCGGCGGTCTTCCCGGAGGTGGGCGGTAATGCCGTCTGCGCCGGCCTCCTCGGCGAGGCGCGCCGCTTCCACGGGGTCGGGCTCATCCGTGCGGCGTGCCTGACGGACGGTCGCCACGTGATCGACATTTATGTAAAGGCGCATGAGCAGGTTGTTTGCAGGTTTCGCGACCGGTTATCTTCGCCACTGGCACTTTGCCCGGAGCCCAGCGTGTCCCAACGATTGCTTTCCCTCGTCATTGCCATGCTCGTTGTCGCGTGCAGTGGCGCGACCACGTCAACCGCGCAGACCGTCGCGCCCCAGGCGGGTTCGGAGGCGGCGGTGCAGGGTTTTCTGCGTGCCGTTGCCGACAGCAACCTCGACAAGATGGCGCAGTTCTGGGGCACTTCCAAGGGCCCCGCGGCATCCACTCACCAGCCGTCCGATTACGAGCGCCGCCTGGTTATCGTGCAGGCGTACCTCCGGGGCGCTGACTTCCGCATCATCTCCAACACCGAGGATGCGTCATCCAAGGATCGCCGGCTGCTGCAGGTTGAAATGACCCGGAACGGCTGTGACGAAGTCGTACCCTTCACCACGTCGCGGGCCGGCAAGTCCTGGCTGGTGACCGCCATCGCCCTCGACGCGCTGGGCAGTCCAGGGCGTCGTTGCGACCAGGCGGACAGCACCAAGACCCAGTAGGCAGGGAACCCGCCGGCGTTATTCATTCTGTAAGTTCGATCAGCGTGCCGGCGGTCGATCGGGGGTGGAGGAAGGCAATGCGACATCCTCCTGCGCCGAGCCGCGGGGTCTCGTCGACCAGCTCGTAACCGGCCTCGCGGCAGCGTGCGAGAGCCGCGTCGAGGTTGGTCACGCGATAGCAGACGTGATGGATGCCGGGCCCGCGTCGCTCCAGGAAGCGGGCAATGGGACTCCCGGGGGAGCGTGGCGCCAGGAGTTCAACGCTCGAGTCGCCGAACGGGAAGCTGAGAATGTCGGCGCCGTCGGCCTGTTCCACGGGATGTGGCTCCAGGCCGAGCACCTCGCGGTAGAACGTTGCCGCCGCATCGAGGTCTGCCACGGCAATCCCGATGTGGGCAATACGAGGCGCAGGATTCACGGCGTCTCCTTACGGATGGTTGTGGAGCCCGGGGCGTCCCGCGGCTCCATTCATTTTCGGAACCGGCCGGGGACGGCCAGCATCGATTGGAGAATAACAGGATGAGCGCGACCAATACCCAGATTCAGCACGTGACCGATGACACCTTTGCCGCCGATGTCGAACAGGCGAGCGGCCTCGTGCTGGTGGACTTCTGGGCGACCTGGTGTGGGCCATGTCAGGCCATCGCGCCGATCCTGGAGCAGCTGGCTGGCGAGCATGCGGGCAAGCTCCGGGTGGCGAAGGTGGACGTGGACGCCAACCAGAGCGTGACGCAGCGCTTCAACGTCCGCTCCATTCCCAGCATCCTCTTCTTCCGCGACGGCCGTCACGTGGATACCGTGGTGGGCGCGGTGCCGAAGGCCACGCTGCAGGAGCGGATCACCAAGCACCTGGGGTGAGCGCGACGCTGTACGTCGTCGCGACCCCCCTGGGTAATCTCGAGGACCTGTCCGCGCGTGCCGCGGCGGTCCTCCGCCGGGTGTCGGTGGTCGCCGCCGGAGACACCCGGCGCACCAGCCGGCTGCTGGCGCATCTCGGGGCCACTCCCAGGCTCCTCTCGTTTCACGCCCATTCGCCTGAACGTCGCACGGACACGCTGCTGAACATGCTTCGGGACGACCGCGACGTGGCGCTGGTCTCGGATGCCGGCACGCCACTGATCAGCGATCCCGGTGCCGAGCTGGTGCGCGCCGTGCGCGCCGCCGGCTTTACGGTCGTCCCCATTCCCGGTGCCTCGGCGGTGACGACGGCGCTCTCGGCGGCAGGCCTGGGTGGTGACCGCTACCTCTTTCTCGGCTTCCTGCCGCGGAAGGGCACCGAGCGCCGGCGACTGCTGGAGCGCGCGGCCCATGAGCCGTGGCCCGTCGTCATGTTCGAGGCGCCGACACGCCTCGTTTCCCTGCTGGAAGACCTTATCGCGTTGGTGGGTCCTGACCGGCCGGCGGCGGTGGCGCGCGAGTTGACGAAAATTCATGAGGAGATTCGTACGGAGACGCTGGAGGCGCTGCGCGCCTCCTACGCTTCCACCGAACCGCGCGGTGAAATCACGGTGGTCCTGGGTGCCGCGCCCGCCGAACCCGGGAGGCTGGCGGATCCAGGCGAAGCGGCAGAACTGGCCCGACGGCTGCTTGCGGCGGGCAACAGCCGCAAGGATGCAGCGGCGGGCGTGGCCGACCAGATGGGATGGCCGCGCAACGAGGCGTATCGATTGGTCAACGAGCTGGATGTTTCGCCGGAGTAGCTGCTGATGTGGCGTCTCGCGCTCATGCTGTTCGCGCTGCCGGCTGTCGTGGCGGCGCAGGATGTGTCCGGAGTGCTCACCGTGGGGCGGCTGCATTACGACGGGGGCGGCGACTGGTACGCCAACCCATCGAGCCTGCCCAACCTGCTCACGGCGGTGCGCACGCGCACGGCACTCCGGACCGCGGCCACCGAGACGGTCGTCACGCTCGGCGCCGACGACCTCTGGAATGCCCCGTACATCTACATGACGGGACACGGCAACGTCCACTTCAGCGACGCGGATCTCGAGACGCTCCGTCGCTATCTCCGGCAGGGCGGCTTTCTCCACGCCGACGACAACTACGGCATGGACGCATCCATCCGGCGGGAGCTCAACCGCCTCTTTCCCGATCACCAGCTGGAAGAAGTCCCGCTCAGCCATCCGATCTATCACCTGATCTACGACTTTCCAAAGGGAATTCCCAAGATTCACGAGCATGACGGGAAACCGGCACAGGGCTTCGGGATCTTTCTCGATGGCCGGCTTGCGGTCTACTACTCCTACCAGAGCGATCTGGGCGATGGGTGGGAAGACCCGGAGGTGCACCATGATCCGCCGGAAAAGCGCGAGGCGGCGCTGCGCATGGGCGTGAATCTTTTTGCGTACGCGGTGGGCTTCGGCGGATGAGCCGGACGCACGGGGCGCTGGGGCGGCTCGCCACTCCGCTGCGCCGGCGTAGCCAGCTGGGTTCGCTCGGACTGGCCATGGGCTTCGCGCTCTTCGCGCTGGGAGCCGTTGCCTGGCTCGCGCGGGCCGGGTTGCTGCGCGCTCCGCTCTGGATCCCGCTCGCCTGGCTGATTGTCGCAGGGCTGGCGGCGGCCGGCGTTATCTGGGCTCGGCAGGGAGCTCGGCGCCTGTCCGTCCGCGCCACGGCGGACTGGCTCGAACGCTACGCCGGCTGGCGGCGAGGCGCGGTGTCGGCGCAGCTCGAGGCCGGCACCGCAGGCACCAGCGCCGCGCTCCGAGAGCTCGCCGATGCGCAGGCCTCGGAGCGGGTCCGCCGGGAAGGCGATGCGGCGCTGCTGCCGATCGCCCAGCCGATCCGCCGGCGGGCGCTGGCAGGCCTCGGTGCAGTGGTCGCCGGCGGTCTCCTTTTGGTCAGTGCGCGTCCCTGGACGGCGCCGGCCACGCGCGTGTGGCATCCGGCGAGCGCGCTGATCGATGCGGCCAAGCCGGTCCGGCTGAGTGCCAGCAAGCTGTCCGTGCAGCGGGGCGACTCGGTGATGCTCCGCATTGAAGCCCCCGGCCGCGCGACCGCGGCGCTGTACACGCGGAGCCCGGGGGATACCTGGGTCACCCAGGTCGTCTCGCTGGACCAGAGTGGCCGGGCGAGCCGCCGTGTGGGCCCGCTGGCGGCTGATCTGTTCGCGCGCGCCACCAGCGGCGGCCGTGGATCGGACACCGTGCACGTGACCGTCCAGCTTCCCGCCTTTCTCGGCTCGCTTTCCGTCACG
>DASTFH010000009.1:0-8313 GCA_035708725.1 Gemmatimonadales bacterium
CGTGACCATGGACGATTTCGAGGACGCCAAGGACAAGGTGACGCTCGGGCTCGAGCGCCGCAGCCTGGTCCTCTCGGAAGAGGATCGCCGCCTGACGGCGTACCATGAGGCGGGGCACACGGTGGTCTCGCTCTATACGCCGGGCTCGGACCCGGTGCACAAGGTCACCATCGTGCCGCGCGGACGCGCGCTCGGCGTGATGCATTCCCTGCCGGAGCGCGATCGGTACGGGCACACCCGGGAATTCCTGGTGGGCCGTCTCGCCATCAGCTTCGGCGGCCGCGTGGCCGAGGAACTGATCTTCGGCCCGTCCAAGGTCACCACCGGAGCCGGCAGCGATATCCAGGTGGCTACCAATATCGCGCGACAGATGGTCACTACCTTCGGCATGAGCGAGCGCGTGGGCATGATGGCCGTGGGCGAGCGCGAGCAGGAGGTGTTCCTGGGCCGTGACTTCGCCCAGCGCCGGGAGATTTCCGAGCACACGGCGCGGATCGTGGACGAAGAAGTGAAGGCCCTGCTCGACGCGGCCTACCAGCGCGCGCACTCGATCCTCACCGAGCATGGTGAGCTGCTCAACCGCGTCGCCGGGGCGCTGCTGGAGCGGGAGACGATTGACCACGAAGAAGTCATGACACTTTTCCGTGGCGGCACCCTGCCGCCTCGGCCGCCCGAGACGCCGGAACCGGTGAAGACGGTGCCGCCGCCCCGGCCCGACGCTGTACCTGGGCGCGCTCCCGTGCTCGGCATTCCACCCGCCGAGCCCGCCGGCGCGTGATCGTCACCCCGCTCGACGCACGGTCCGGCCGTGCGGTGCGGGATGCGTTGATTGGGCACGGCTGGGATGACGCGCGCGCCGCCGATGCGGCGGTCGGGCTGATCCAGTCGGTCATTCACCTCGAGGGCCTCGACGCACACGCGATCGAGGCCCTCGTGCCGTTTGCCGGCAAGCTGGGGCTCGAAGTGCTGACGGGTGCCGACTGGGTGCTGCTCGCGGGAAGTACGTCCCGCCTGGCCGCCCTCGCGCGGCCGTGGCTGGTACCCCCGGCACTAGCCGAGATCGCGACGGGTGTGGGTTCAGCGCTCGCCGCTGCGGCGCCCGCGTCCTGGCGGGTTGCCGGCCGGTCCATACCGCTGGACGCGCCTGTCATCATGGGCATCCTTAATGTGACGCCGGACAGCTTTTCCGATGGCGGCCGGTATCAGCCGCTCGATGCTGCCGTGGCTCATGCGGAGCAGATGGCAGGGGATGGGGCAGTCATCATCGACGTGGGCGGTGAGAGCACGCGGCCCGATCGCACGGCCCAGGTAAGCGTCGCGGAGGAGCAGGAGCGAATCCTGCCGGTGATCTCGGCGCTGGCCAGCCGGCTTCCCGACGTCATGCTTTCCGTTGACACGATGAAAGCGGAGGTGGCGCGTGCCGCCCTGGCCGAAGGGGCCCACATCATCAATGACGTCACCACGCTGCGGGCCGATCCGTCGATTGCCGAGGTGGCCGCCGACACCGGCGCGGGACTCGTGCTGATGCATTCGCGAGGCACTCCGCTCGAAATCGCCTCCTATCTGCACGCGCAGTACGGTCACCTGGTGGCAGAGGTCCGTGCGGAGCTCACGGCCGCGGCTTCCGAGGCAGCCGCGCGGGGGGTGGCGCGGGAGTCACTGGTGCTCGATCCCGGCTTCGGCTTCTCCAAGCGCCCGGAGCAGAATATCTTGCTCGCCGACCAGCTTTCGGCGCTGGTGGCGCTTGGCGTCCCGATTCTGGTCGGCCCATCGCGCAAGCGATTCCTGGGCATCGTGACCGGCGCCAGCGTGGATGAGCGCGACCATGTAAGCGCGGTCTTCTGCGCCTTGTGCCTCGAACGGGGCGCGCGGCTGTTCCGGGTCCATGATGTAGCGCTCGCCCGTGACGCCCTGCGGCTTGCAGAGGCCTTCGGAGGTACGCTTCCCGACGCATGACGACCGCTGACGATTTCCGGCCGCCCTACCGGTCGGCGCTGCTGGTAACCCTGGCCGTTTTTGCGGTCTTTCTCCTGACGCTCGCCCCCACGGTCACGTTCTGGGATGCAGGCGAATTCATCGCCGCGTCGAAGATCCTGGGCATTCCCCATCCGCCCGGCACGCCGCTGTTCGTCCTGATCGCGCACGTCTGGGCCACGTTCCTTCCCATCGGCGAGTTTGCCTTCCGCACCAACATGCTGAGCGCGCTGCTCAGCGCGATCGGTGCCGGATTCTTCTTCCTGGTGGTGCACGAATCGCTCCGCTCGATGCTGCGCGATCTTCCGGAGGACCAGGCGCGGTGGCTGGCGCTTGCGGGCGCCGCCGCCGCGGCATGCGCGGGCGCGTTCACGTTCACCAACTGGCAGAACTCGAACGAAACCGAAGTATATGCCGTGGCGACCATGACCATTGGCGCCATCGCCTGGCTCTGCCAGGTCTGGCGACGGCGTCGCGGCACGCCCTCGGCGCGGCGAATCCTGCTGCTGATCATCTACCTTGGCGGGATCTCGATCAGCAACCATCTGCTGGCCCTCCTGTCGGGGCCGGCGGTCATTGTCTTTCTCTGGGCCACGCTCCGGAGCGAGCCTGCTGCCGATCCGGTCGAACGCAGGCGCGAGTGGGCCGAGCTCGCCGTGGTGACAGGCATCTGGGCGCTGCTCATCGGCTCCGGCCTGGGCAACGTGACGCTCACCGCGATCGGGTTCGTGTGCTTTGCCGCGGCGCTGCTGTTCGCGGGCCTCTCGAATGCGCTGACCTTCGGGCTGCTGGCGTTCTTCATCGCGGCCATCGGAATCACGCCGTATCTCTACCTGTTCATCCGCTCCGGCCAGCATCCGATGCTCAACGAGGCGGCGCCCGACACCTGGAATGCGCTGCTCGCCGTCATTCGGCGCGCACAGTACCCGGTACGTACACCGCTCGACGACCCAACCGTCTATCACGGACCCGGCAATCCGGGCCGCTCGCTCCAGATCATCGGCCTCCAGATCGTCAACTACGTCCAGTATTTCGACTGGCAGTGGGCGAAGAGCCTGGGCGCGGCCATCTCCGCCTTGCCGCTGCGCACGTTCGTGACGCTCGCCTTCTGCTGGCTCGGCATCACCGGCTTCGTGCACCAGCGTCGTGCCAACCGGCCTGCGTGGTGGCTGCTGTTCGCGCTGTTCATCGTGACCGGCATCGGCCTGATGGCCTACATGAACTTCAAGCCAGGGTTCAGTGTGGGCTACGGGCAGTACCCCAATGCCGATGACCATGAGGTGCGCGAGCGGGATTACTTCTTCGTGGTGAGCTTCGTCGTGTGGGGACTGTGGGCGGGCATGGGGCTCAGCGTGCTGGCACAACGCATCTGGCGCAATCGGCCCTCGCTCTCACGCCCGGTTGCGAGCGCTGTGCTGCTGGTGGCATTGATCCCGTTGCTGCTCAACTGGACCTCGGCTTCCCGGCGGCATGGGAAGGATGCGCGGCTCGCCGCGGACTTTGCCTATGACCTGCTCAACTCGGTGCCGCCCTACGGCATTCTCGTGACCTATGGCGACAACGACACGTTCCCGCTCTGGTGGGCCCAGGAAGTGGAGGGAATCCGGCAGGACGTGACCGTGGTCTGTCTGGCGCTGAGCCAGACCGACTGGTACATGCGTCAGCTGCGCGACAATCCGGTGCGCGCGCTCGACAGCGCCGCGCTGCCGGCAATCTGGCGCAACGCACCCACCGACAGGCCCACCTGGCCGCTGCACACGATGACGGATAGCCAGATCGAGCAGGCCGGCATGCCGGTCCAGCTTCCCCAGGCGCTCTCGGTGGACTTCGGCAACTTCTCGCATGTCTACCCGCAGGGCACCGTCTTTTATCCGAACGACCTGCTCGTGATCCGGATGCTGCAGCAGAACCTTGGCCGCCGGCCCATCTACTGGTCGATTACCGCCGGCCGTTCCTTCGGCGGACTCGGCGACCACGCGCTGCAGCGCGGGCTGGCCTTTGTCATCCTGGCAGTGCCGCCCGACTCGACTGCGCCCGGGATCAGCAAGGGCGTGATCGGTTCGTGGGCGCTCGATGTTCCCATGACAGACTCGCTGGCATGGCATACCTACCGCTACGACCGCTTGCTCGAGGGAGAGCCGGCAGTGCTCGACCCCTCGGTGCAGGTGCAGGCGCGCGCCCTTTCCTATCCCTTCACGGCGCTCGGCTTTGCCTACGCCGAGCGGGGCGATGTCGCACGCGCACTCGCCAATCTTGAGCGCGCCAACCAGCTGGCCAACGACCCGGCCGTCAAGGCGGCCTATGATCAACTGCGAGCCCGCGCGTTCGAGATGCGGGCAGATACCGATGAGGTCGACAGTCAACGGTCAACGGTCGACACTCAGCCATAGACCGTAGACTTCATTCCTTCCAGTCATTCCACTAAATTTGAGGGTTATGGATTTCGAGCCCCTCGGCGAACGCCTCCGCGTGGTGCGAGAGGAAATCGCCGTTCGTCAGGCGCGGGGGGGCTGGCGTCATCCGGTCCGGATCATCGCGGTCACCAAGACATTCGGGGCGGAGGCGGTGCGCGCCGCCGTGCGCGAAGGCCTCGATGCGGTGGGCGAAAACCGGGTGCAGGAAGCGCTCGCCAAGCAGGCGGAAACCGCGGCAGTCGCGGTGGAGTGGCACCTGATCGGCACGCTGCAGCGGAACAAGGTGCGGCAGATAGCCGGGCGTTTTGCGCTCATCCACTCCGTCGATCGCGCGGAACTGGCCGATGAAATCAGCCGCCGCACCGCGGGGCCGCCGCAAGCCGTGCTGGTGCAGGTCAACTGCTCGGCGGAGCCGCAGAAGGGCGGTGTCGAGCCGGCCGAACTGCCCGCGTTGCTGGAGCACATGGGCACGCTCGCGGGCATCCGCGTGCGCGGGCTGATGACCATGGCCGCCGTCGACGCGGACGAATCCGAGCAGCGCCGTACCTTCGCGCTGCTGCGGTCACTGCGCGACGAGGGCCGCGCGGCCGGGCATTTCCTGCCGGAACTCTCCATGGGCATGTCCGGAGATTTTCCGGCCGCCGTTGAAGAAGGCGCCACCATGCTGCGCCTCGGCACCGTTCTCTTCGGAAGTCGCCAGCCGTAGCATGCGCACCGGCCCAGGCGTGGCCCGGTTCACTCACAGCACGGAGCATGTGACTCGATGGTTTTTCGGCCCTGGCCTGACGGAAGCGCCAGCCAGCTCGAGCTGGACCTGCTCGAAGACTGGCGGGCCGAAGGCCTGTTCCGGAAAACCCTCGACGCGACCCGCGACGGCAAGCCGTTCGTCTTTTACGAGGGACCGCCCACCGCGAATGGCCGGCCTGGGATCCATCACGTGTTTTCCCGCAGCATCAAGGACCTGATCTGTCGATTCCAGACCATGCAGGGCCGGTCGGTCACACGGATCGCCGGCTGGGATACTCACGGCCTGCCGGTGGAAATCGAGGTCGAGAAGGAGCTGCAGCTGTCGGGCAAGAAGGCGATCGAGGAATTCGGCGTCGCGGAGTTCAACCGGCGCGCTCGCGCCTCGGTGTTCAAGTACAAGGAAGACTGGGAAGCGCTGAGCGACCGGATCGGGTACTGGCTCGACTACGAGCACCCGTACGTGACGTATCACAAGGAGTACGTCGAGACCGTCTGGTGGCTGCTGCATCGCCTGCACGAGCGGAAGCTGCTGTATCGCGGTCACCGCGTGCTTCCGTACTGCCCGCGCTGCGGCACCGTGCTTTCGAGCCATGAGCTCGCGCTCGGCTATGAGGATGTCACCACCAATTCGGTGTATGTGACATTTCCGCTGGCGGACGGCACCGGAAGGGAATTGCTGGTCTGGACGACCACGCCGTGGACGCTCCTCTCGAATGTGGCGGTCGCAGTCAATCCCGGGCTCGAATACGGCGAGTATCATGTCGGTGAGCGGGTCTTCATCCTGGCCGTGGCCCGCGATGCGCTGCCCAGCTCGTCCGCGAAGGGCGCGCCGTCGTTCCAGGACATCGGCCCCGCGCGCAGCTATCCCGGGCAGCACCTGGTTGGCCTGCGCTACACCCGGCCAATCGACGTGGTGCCACTGCCGGATGATCGGGTGTCATGTGTCGTCGTGCCGGCCGACTTCGTGTCGGCGGAGGATGGCTCCGGCCTGGTCCACATGGCCCCGGCGTTCGGCGCTGATGACCACGCAGCTGGTCGGGAGCATGGCCTCGCAATGGTGCGGCCGGTGGCAGCGGACGGCACGTTCGAGGGCACCAGCTGGCCCGAAGTGGAGGGCCGCCTCGTCACGGCGCGCGAGACCAACGACATCATCATCCAGCGCCTCAAGGCCGACGGCCGCTGGCACCTCACGGTGCCGCACGCGCATAGCTATCCCCATTGCTGGCGCTGCCGCAGCCCGCTCATCTACTACGCTCGCGACAGCTGGTTCGTCCGCACCTCGGTGGTCAAGGAGCGGATGCTCGAGTTCAACGCGCAGGTGGACTGGCACCCGCCCGAGGTGGGCGCCGGCCGGTTCGGCGAGTGGCTCGAGAACAACGTGGACTGGGCGCTGTCGCGTGACCGGTACTGGGGCACGCCGCTTCCGGTCTGGGTCTGCGACCGGGACGAGCAGCACGTGGACGTGATCGGCTCCTTCGCCGGGCTCGCCGAACGGCAGGGCGGGGCCCTGCCAGACGACTTCGATCCGCACAAGCCGCAGGTCGACGCACTCACTTGGGCTTGTCGCTGCGGCGGCACCATGCAGCGGACGCCCGAGGTCATCGACACCTGGTTCGACTCCGGCTCGATGCCGTATGCCCAGTGGCATTATCCCTTCGAGCACAGCGAGGAATTCGAGCGGCATTTCCCGGCCGATTTCATCTGCGAAGGGGTCGACCAGACTCGCGGCTGGTTCTATTCGCTGCTGGCGATCGCCACGGCCGCCTTTGATCGGCCGGTCTACCGGCACGTGATCGTGAACGAGATGGTGCTGGACGCGCAGGGCCAGAAGATGTCGAAGAGCCGGGGCAATATCGTCGAGCCCTGGGCGGTCGTGAGTGAGTTCGGTGCCGACGCGGTGCGGCTCTATCTCCTGGCGTCGAGCCAGGTCTGGCTGCCCAAGCGATTTGACACGCGCGCCATTCCCGAGGTGGTTGGCGGCTTCCTCAACACACTCCGCAACACGTACGAATTCTTCCGCCGCTATGCCGGGGAAACCGTTTCCGAGACCGCCGGGGAGCAGCAGCGCGCCGATCGCTGGATCCGGAGCCGTCTCGCGGCGACCGTCGCGACGGTGCGAGGGGCGTGGGATGCATATGACGTCACCACCGGCACGCGCGCCATCATGGATTTCGTGGTGGACGACCTGAGCAACTGGTACGTGCGCACCAACCGCGCGCGCTTCTGGGCGCCGGATCGCGATCCCGATGCGGCCGCCGTGGCGACGTTGCATGCGTCGCTGGTGACGGTGGCGCGCCTGCTCGCGCCGGCGGCGCCGTTCGCGTCCGACTGGCTGCACCGCGCCCTCACGGGAACGTCCGTCCATCTGGCGTCATTCCCGGAGCCCACGGAGCGCGACGAGGCGCTCGAGCGCGCCATGGACGCGGTGCGCAGGCTGGCAACCCTCGCCCGGGCGGCGCGCGAAGCTGGGGACCTCCGCGTACGGCAACCGCTCGCGCGAATGCAGGTGGCGGTGCCGGCGGCCGTCCGGGGTGAGGACTACGATGCGCTGCTGTCGCTGCTCGCGTCGGAAGTGAACGTGAAGCAGGTGCAGGTCGTGGAGTCCGACACGGACCTGGTCCGGCTTCGCGCCAAGCCCAACTTCCGTGCCCTGGGCAAGCGGTTCGGCAAGCGGACACCGGAGGTGGCCAAGGCGGTGGCCGCGCTCGAGGCGGACGCGCTGCGCTCGCTGGAGACGGGCAGTGCGGCGACCCTGCAGCTCGGCGGCGAGACGCTCACCGTCGAGCCCGACGACGTCACGGTCGAGCGCGAGGTGGCCAGCGACTGGCTGGTGCAGAGCGCCGGCCCCTATGTCGCCGCGCTCGACCCGGTGCTGGATGACGGCCTGCGCGCCGAAGGGCTCGCGCGCGAGATGGTCAACCGGGTACAGCGGCTTCGGAAGGAAGCCGGCCTCGAGTACACCTCGCGGATTGCCCTCTATGTGGACGGCGATGATGCCGTGCTCGACGCCCTGCGTCCCCACGCCGGCACCATCGGCGAGGAAACGCTGGCGCGACAGCTGGACTTCGGTGCCCGCGCGCCGAAGCCCGATCTCGAGCAGCGCGTCCAGCTCGACGACGCCACGCTCATGGTAGGACTCACGCGGTATGAGCTGCCGGACGGTCGCTCCGACCCCCAA
>DASTFH010000010.1:0-11573 GCA_035708725.1 Gemmatimonadales bacterium
CCAGCGGATTGCCGTAGTAATCGATGGCCACGCTGTCGGGTGCAACGCGGGTGAGCATGGTCGGTACCGCGCTGAGCACGCCGGGCATGATCATGTCCACGGGCATGCTGTCCCGGTGCTGCCGGCGGAACTGCCGCGCCATCTGGCCGTAGAGCGCATAGGTGAAATTGAACATCGGCACGGCGCCGGGGCGAATGTGCATGACGTAACTCCGGGTGCTGTCGGCCTGGCGAAGCTGGACCTCGGCGCTGTCGCCATGGATCTCGATCGTCACCGACTCCAGGGCAGGAAGATCCAGGCGGTTGCCGGGCCGGCTCGACGCCTCGAATGTCGTCACTGTCCCGTCGGGCCCCAGTGTCGCTTCATAATGAAGGAGCGCGACCCTTGGCGTGCGGATGACCCGGTCGCCCACGAGGCGGTCGGCGGTGCGGGTAAACGACTCAATGGCCACCGTGTCGGTGCCCAGGCGGGTGATGAAGGCGCTGCGGTCCTGTGCCAGGGCGGGCGGGGCGGTCAAGACGGTCAAGACGGGCAAGGCGAGCAGGAGGGGCGGGTCGAAGACCCGCCCCAACACCGGCCCAAGGATGGAGCGGGGGCGCATGGGCGGTCCCTCGTCAGACTTCGAGTTTCACGAGCCGGCAGACGGCTTCGTTCCTGCGACACACACTGGCCTTGAGCAGGCCGTGCGCCTGGGCGGGCGGCCGGTGCAGCGTCGCCGCAGGCGGGGCGGCAAAGTAGGCAGAATCGGGGCTCAAGGCGGTAGTATCAAACCGCACGAGCGTTCCGTCGTCCAGTGTCAGCGTCGGGGTATACTCGGCGCTGATCCGGGCACCCGGTTCAGTGAGGAGCAGCAGTCGTGCGCCACCGGGCGCCGGTTCGCGTCCAAGCCAAAGCAGCTCGCCCGCCGGGGGCGGCGGACTGCATGCCAGCAGGAGCGTCAGGGCGGCCAGGACAGGCTTCAGCATGGGTACAATTGTAAGGGGGAGGGGCATATATTCCCCGCCCTTCGGCTAGGTAGCTCAGTTGGTAGAGCAGCGGACTGAAAATCCGCGTGTCGGGGGTTCGATTCCCTCCCTAGCCATGGCAGGGCGAGCAGGATGGCAGGGCGAGCAAGGCGAGCAGGTTTGCGCGTCATTGCGAGCCCCGCAGGGGCGAAGCAATCGGGTCGCCAACAGGCCTATCCACGCGGCTCTCAGCTCTCAGCGCCCCACAAACTCCCCAAACTTTCCCATAAATCCCCTCAGAAACTCCTTCGTATCCTCCCGCATCAGGTTGCCCTGATCGTCGAGCAGTGTCGTCACGTTCGAGAGGTACACTTCGGGCGTCTGTAGCGGCTGCACATTGATGAACACCAGCGACTGGCGCAGGTGCTGGTTGGCGCCGAAGCCGCCGATCTGGCCGGTCGAGACGCTCACCACCGCGCCCGGTTTGCCATTCCACGCATTCGTCGCCTTGGGTCGGGAGCCCACGTCAATGGCATTCTTGATCACGGCCGGCATCGAGCGATTGTATTCCGGCGTGGCAAAGAGCACGGCATCGGCTCGGCGGATCCGTTCCCGGAACGCAACCCACTGTTCGGGCGGCGCGTCGGTTTCCAGGTCCTGGTTGTACATCGGCAGCTGGCCGATCTCCACGATCTCGAGGTTGAGCGTGGGCGGCGCCAGGGAAATGAGTATCCTGGCGATCTGTCGCGTGTAGGAGCCCTTGCGGAGACTTCCAACAATGACAGCGACGTCGCGGGGGGAGGGGTTGGGAGCCATAGGGAGAATGATACTAGAGGGGCGACGGGCCAGGGGTCGCCCAATCACCTGCCTGCGCTAACGTGAGCCGCCTCTTGATCGCGCGTGCGAGCATGCGCATATTGCATGATATTTCATGCGCATGAGGTTCCCGTGGCCAGCCCGAAACGCCCAAAGAATCTTTCCCTTGATGCATCTGCCATCGAGCGGGGCGAGCGCTACGCCCGCCGCCACGGCACCAATCTCTCGGCGCTCGTCAGCGACTACTTGAATGCGCTGCCCGTGGACACACCGCCAGCCGTGCACTCGCCCGCGGTACGGCGGCTCTATGGCGCCGCGGCTCGGCGCCGGGCTGCCCAGGGCGACTACGGCGAGCACCTGGCGCGCAAGTACGGCGTGGACTGACCCATGCCCCGCCGAGCAGCGCGCGTGCGCGAGCGACGGGCACCAGTTTCGGTTCTGGTGGATACCAATGTGGTGCTGGATCTGGTCCTCGCGCGCGAACCGTGGGCCGCCGAGGCCGCGGCATTGCTCGATGCCGTGGCATCGGGAAGACTCACCGGCTTCATTGCCGGCCACACCATTACCACCATCTTCTACCTGGTGCGCCGAGCCGCGGGAGTGCCGCGTGCACGGACCGCGGTCGCTGATATCCTGAATATCCTCACGGTGGTTCCGCTTGAGGGCGCTGATTACCTGCACGCGCTGAGTCCGGGGCTGCGCGACTATGAGGATGCGGTACAGGCGGTTGCCGCGCTTCGCGCCGGCGCTACCTGGCTGGTGACGCGGAATCCCGGGGATTACAAGGGCGTGCCGGTCGAGATTCGCAGCGCCGGGGAGGTGCTGGCGCTGCTGGAGGAGGATGGGGAGTAGGGGCGTGCCATGACGCCACTGGGCGGCATTGGCAACGATTCGCCACGCGACCCGCGACCCGCGACTCTTTTCTCATTTTCTCACCCGTAAGCTTCCCCGTCAAGGACACAGGCCGGAAGTAGACTTTCAGGCAGCGATGGTCCTCGGCAAATAGGTCCGCGGCGGCACCCGGCCGAGATTCCGATGCGGCCGCTCGCTGTTGTAAGCCTCCAGCCAGGCCTCGGTCACCGCGCGCACTTCTGCCAGCGACATGAAGACCCAGGCGTCCAGCACTTCGGTCCGGTACGTCCGGTTGAAGCGCTCGATGAAAGCATTCTGGTTCGGCTTGCCGGGCTGAATGTGCTGGAGCGTGATCCCGCGCTCGGCGCACCAGTCCGCCAGGGCCGCGGCCACAAACTCGGGGCCATTGTCGCAGCGGAGCCGGGTGGGCACCCCGTGCATGGCCACCAGCTGGTCCAGCACCTGCACCACGCGCGCACTGGGCAGCGAAGTGTCGATCTCGATCGCCAGGCCTTCCCGATTGCCTTCATCCAGCACATTCAGGGTCCGATAGCAGCGCCCGTCGTACAGGGTATCCCCCATGAAGTCGAGCGCCCACGTGTGGTTGAGGAGTGCCGGGGCCTCCAGCGGCACCCGGGGCCGCGAGGCGGGGCCCGCCTCACCCACATCCTCCGATTACGTGCTGGCCTGAATCGGGGGGAAGGTCAGACCCACCTGCGGGAAGGGACAGCCGAGGCACTGCCCCCGTTTGTTGCGTATGAGGCACTCGACTGTCAGCACAAGGTTCTTCAGGCAGACTAGGCTGCCCTCACCGGACCGAAAATGAAGCTTTGCCATGCAGTACTGATATTTTGGCTCGGTGCATCAATTCTGCTAGCCAGAATTGGGGCTCCGAGTGCAATTCGGAAGCTAGGCTGGCGCATAGTATTCTGGTTGCTCATCATGCTTCCTTTCTTTGTATGGAAGAGCTACATGTCTCCGTGCTTCTGACGGGCTCACGGTTGACTCAGTGAAAGATTGGGGGTGTCGGCTGACGCCGCATCGCCCATGGATCTCGCGCGTAGGAGGGGCAAAGCCATGGCTTTGCCCCTCCTACGCGTCTCGCGATAGCCTTCATGGCGAGCCCCTGTCCGCCTGACCGCCTGCCCGCCTACAGAATAAAATCCATCCCATCCTCCACCCGCCGCACGAATGCCGCCAATAACCGGGCGGTGCGCTCCAGATCTTCCAGCGCCACCATCTCGTTGGGCGACTGAATATACCGGTTGGGCCCAACACCAGCGCCGCATCCTTGCGCCAGACGGTGGTATTGCATATAATACCACCATGCTCCGCGTGGTGCTGGACACGAACGTGCTGGTGGCGGCCCTGCGGTCCAGCCAAGGTGCGTCACATCAACTGCTCCGCCGCCTCGGTACCGCTGCGTTTGAGCATGTCATCTCCGTAGCACTGGTGCTGGAATACGAGGATGCGCTCACGCGCCCAGGAAGCGGAATCGCACTTTCACGCAGGGACATCGAGGCAGTACTTGATTACCTGTGTGCCAGCGGCCGCCAGCAGCCGATCCACTACCTCTGGCGCCCGGCCTTGCCGGATCCAAAGGACGATCTGGTGCTCGAAGTCGCGGTCAATGGCGAATGTGAGGCCATTGTCACATTCAATGCGCGGGACTTTCAGGGCGCCGAGCGCTTCGGCTTGGCGGTACTGACCCCAGCGGAGCTGCTTGCTGCCGTCGAACGTGAAGGAGAATCATCATGAGCGCGCTCAGTCTTCGGTTGCCCAATTCGATTCATGCCCAGGTGCGGGCGCTGGCCGAGCAGGAGGGCATCTCCATCAACCAGTTCATCGCCACCGCACTGGCTGAGAAGCTCTCCGCCCTGCTGACGGAAGAATATCTGGCGGCCCGTGCCGCCCGGGGGTCACGCCGCACGTTTCTCTCAGCGCTGGACCGGGTGCCGGCGGCTGCGCCCGAGCCAGCGGATACGCCTTCGCGTGCGGCGACGCCGAAGCGCCGGGTATCACGGCGCCGAAGAGGGTCATCGAAACGGCGGTAGACGATGCTGCTATGCGCTATGCGCTATGCGCTGTGCGCTGTGCGATCTTAGCTTCGGCCGCCGCGACCCGCGACCCGCGACCCGCGACCCGCGACCCGCGACCCATGACTCCTCTCTCCTGCTTCGCCGTCACCGCGCCCGGCATCGAGGCCGTCACCGCCCGCGAGATCGCCGAGCTCGGCATGCAGGTCACGAGCAGCGAGCCGGGCGGCGTGAGCTTCGAGACCGACGCCGCCGGAATCGCGCGCGCCAACCTCTGGCTCCGAACGGCGTCGCGCATCCTGGTACGCGTGGCGGAGTTCCACGCCTACTCGTTCGCCGAGCTCGAGCGCCACGCGCGCAAGGTGCCGTGGGATGATTACCTGGCGGAGGATGTGCGGCCGGTGTTTCGCGTCACGTCGAAGAAATCCAAGCTCTATCACCAGGACGCCATCGCCGAGCGGCTTACGCGATGGATCGGGCGGGACGTGAGTGATGAAGTTCCCGAGCAGCTCTTCGTTGTCCGGGTGCACCGGGACCGTGTCACCATCAGCGCCGACGCCTCCGGCGAGCTGCTGCACAAGCGGGGCTATCGGCTGGAAGCGGGCAAGGCGCCGCTGCGCGAAACGCTGGCCGCCGCGATGTTGCTGGCCATCGGCTGGGACGGCACGGTGCCGCTGGTGGATCCCTTCGCAGGCTCAGGCACAATTCCGATCGAGGCGGCGCTGATTGCTTGCGGTATGGCGCCTGGTGCGGGGCGGTCGTTCGCGATGTACTCCTGGCCGGGAACTGCAGGTCAACGGTCGACGGTCAACGGTCGACCGTCGACCGTTGACCGTCGACCCACCATCACCGCCTCCGACCGCGACGCCGGCGCCGTCGCCGCGATACGCCGAAACGCCGAGCGGGCCGGCGTGGCCGACGCCCTTTCCATTAAACAGGCAGTGATTTCAGAGCTGGAATTGCCGGAGACGCCCGGCTGGATCGTCACCAACCCGCCCTACGGGGTGCGGGTGGGCGAGCGGCGACAGCTGCGCGATCTCTACGCCCAGCTCGGTCACGTACTTCGCGCGCGTGCCCACGGCTGGAAGCTGGCGCTGCTCAGTACCCATCCCGCGCTCGACCACCAGCTCGGTCTGCCGCTCACGCCGCTCTGGCAGGCAGACAACGGCGGCATCACCGTGCGGCTGGTGACATCCAGTCTGCCTTGACCCGGCACAGCGCATCGTAGAGCCCGGCGACCCGTTCCTGGAAGATTCCGTCGTCGCTCAGGCGCCACTGCGAAGCGTCATTCCCGATCCCGGCCAGCTGCTCCTCTACCGCACGGACCGTAGCTTGATCGGACGGCGCAGGTAGCTCCCACGCGCCCTCGCGCGTGAAGGAACGATTTCGCAGCGAATGGCGTGCATAGTCGGCCAGGCGAAAGTGCGGGGCGCTGCGATGGCGGTCATAGAGCGACGCGATGCGCACCGGTGTATGCGACATCTCCAGTGAGCCGCACCAGTCTTCCCACTTGAACTCGTTGATATGATCGTAGGCGTGAATCGCCACCCACGGCACCCGCAGCGCGTCCGCGACGATGGCGGCGTGCATCGCTTCCGCGATGACGCAGCGGCTGCCGCGAATCAGCTCGAGCGTCCGATCCACCGGAGCCCACGGATCGAGGAAGGTCCAGCCAAGCCGGGCGCAGAGTGCCGGCCAGCGGAAATTTGGGCGGCTCTTGTGGTGGGGCATGAATGCCGGAGGGCCACGGCGCCGGCCTGCCGGCAGTAGCCGGGTGATCAGTGCAGCGGCGTCGGTCATGGCCAGCGACGGGTCCAGGCCAAGCGCGGCGGCCGTGCCAGGGCCGCGGACGGCGTAGAAGTGCCACTTCTCATCCCTCTCCGGCAGCTCGCCGTAGCCGACGCCAGCGCCGAGGACCACCTTCACCGCCTCCCGCGGATGACGGGAATGCAGCACCGTTCCGATCCCCAGCAACAGGGGACCGGGCCCGGTGGGGCCCGCGCCCGGCAGGACCCGGGGCCAGAGCCACAAGTTCAGGTCGTCGCCGAAATTTCCGTAGGTATCGTGGAAGTAGTGTATTCGCATCAAGTTACGATGTTGAACTGTCAAATTTTTCACTAGGGAAAAACGAAGGTTACAGGATCACGCCGTGGTGTTAGCGTTAGCTCACCCCTGAGCGCCGGCCGAGCCGGCAGGAGCGAGGTGAGATGGCTTCCCAACGCCGGGACATCGAAGCGCTGATCCAGCAGCAGGACACCCGCCTGCGGGACGACTTCGACGATCGCGACATCGGGATCTATGTCCGCACACTGATGGTCGTCATGAGCGAATGTCAGTACAGCGCCATCCGCCAGGACACCCACCTCTATCGCGACCTGCACTGGACCATCGAGTCGGCTGACCGGTTCCGCGCCATTCTGGAAAGCGTCTTCCGGGTGGAGCTGGCGCAGTGGGAATTCCTCTGCGCCCGAACGGTGCAGGACGTCACGACACTCCTGGGCCGGGCGTTAAGCCGGGACCGCCGCCGCGCCGGCGGTTCGTCTCCCGCCGCCTGATCCCGTTGCCCATGCGTCTTCTGGTTCCCCACCAAGGCCGTCGTTCCGTCAGCCGCCCGGCACCGGGCAGGGAGTGCGCATGTTTACCGGCAAGGAAGATCACGCGATCACGCTGGACATGGCACGCGAAATGGTCCGCCGCTGGCGGGACCATGGCACCGCCTTGCCCGGGGACCCAGATTGTGAATTCTTTGCTCGCGATATCCTTGACAAGATACTCGCCCAGGAGGGGTGCGTGGGACTCAGGATCTACCACGGCCGGAATGCCAAGGGGCAGCACGTGGTCGTGCTGGTTGGCGCGGATGCCGATGGCAACGACCTGGTGGATGGGGACATCGCCGAAGAGGGCCTGCCATGTCCTCCCCACTGCAGCGCGCGGGGCACCCTCGCCGGATGAACGTGCTGGATGCACCGTGGATCGTGCTGGCACGGGTCGGACACTTCTTCCGGACGGCGCCCCTGGCCACGGCCGGGATCCTGTTTCCGGCCCTGGTGCTCCTGGCCGCATGGCGCCGGCGCCGGTCGCTTCCCGAGCCCGTGCGATGGATGTGCACGTACCTGGCGCTGACGCTGATCGAAGACCTCTTCATGATTTACTGGAGTCGCGGCGGCCGGCACAATCTCTGGATCATGAACCTCTACACACCCCTCGAAGCGGCCATGTTCGGCATGATGTACGCCGGCTGGCAGCTGCGGGAACGATGGCGCACCGTGGTGTATGCGGTTTCGGCGCTCTTTGTGGTGTTCTGGCTGGTGATGATCATGACGATCGAGCCGATTACCGAATTTTCCCGCTTTACCAAGTCGGTGGAATCGCTCCTGATCATCGCGGTCGCGGCGTGGACACTGGTGCAGCGGTCCCGGCACACGGCGGCGCCGCTGACCGCGCATGCCTGGTTCTGGGCGTCAGTGGGGACGCTGCTCTACTTCGCCTACTTCCTGCTGCTGAATCCCGTCAGCCTGGTGCTGTGGAGCCGGCTCGATCTGCTGGTCGTGGTGTACGAGATCAATGGCGCCATGGTTATCGTCATGTACCTCTTCTGGCTGCGCGCCATCCTGCTGGCGCGCCGTCCGTCGAAAGCTGAAGCCCACGCATGAACGCCTCCCCCCTGGATTTCTTCTGGATTCTGGTGATCGTCACCCTGGCAGCCGCCATTCTCATCTTCGCCTTTGCCGCCAGTCTCGTGATCCAGCAGCGCCGGCTCGTGCGCACCACGCGCTCCTTCGGGGGCCGCCTGCTCACGGCGCAGGAGGACGAACGCCGCTGGATGGCGCGCGAGCTGCACGACGACGTGATCCAGCGCGTGGCGATGCTGGGGCACGAAGTGGACGAGATCTCCTCGCTCAACGGCTCGGGCACGGCCGAATTCGCGCGGCGGGCCGGCGGGCTCCGCGCCGAACTCGATGACCTGGCCGAAGAAGTGAGACGGCTGGCCCACCGCATGCACCCCACCACGCTGGAGCACCTCGGGCTCAGCGCCGCCCTGGAGCAGCTCGCGTCGGAGTTCCGCGCGCAGGGACTCGACGTGCGGGTGCGCGGCGCGTTGCCAGAGGGCCAGCTCTCCCCGGAGGCGGAGACCTGCCTCTTTCGTGTCGCCCAGGAAGGACTGCGTAACGTGCTGAAGCATGCGGGAACGAGGACCGCCATGGTGCGGCTTGGCGCCGAGGCTGATGGCGCGCTGCTCGAGGTGGCCGATGGCGGAGCCGGGTTCGACCGTGGATCCGTGTCGGCGCAGGCCGGCCTCGGCATCACCAGTCTCTCAGAACGGGTGCGGCTGCTGCACGGCCGCCTCACTGTGCGAACCAGGCCGGGGCAGGGCACCAGCGTCACCGCGTGGATCCCGACGGCACTCCACCACGCATGATGCGACCCCGGTTGATCATCGCGGAGGACCATGCGTTGGTGGCGGCCGGATTGCGCGCGATGCTGGAGCCGGCGCATGAAGTGGTGGAGATCGTGGCCAACGGGCTGGATGTGGTGGCGGTGGTGGAGCGGCTGCGTCCGGACCTCGTGCTGCTCGATATCTCGCTGCCGGGCCGCAGTGGCATGGAGGTCGGACGCGAGCTCGCCGAGCTCAAGCCCAAGGTGCCGTTCGTGATGCTCACCATGCACGCCGACCCGATCTACGCCGACGAGGCGATCGCGCTGGGAGCCAGCGGATTCGTCCTCAAGATGGCGGGACCGGAGGAGCTCCGGTTTGCCATCGCCCAGGCCTTGGAGGGCAAGGTCTATGTCACCCCTCGCCTGGTTGCGGCGGCCGAAGGAGACACCGCACCGGCCAGCCTCGATGCCGACAGCAGTGTCGCCGCACTCACCAGCCGGCAACAGCAGATTCTCAGGCTGATCGCCAAGGGGTGGAGCCTCAAGGACATCGCCGATGATCTCGGTATCCATGTACGCAGCGTGGAATTTCACCGCAACCGCATCCGCCAGACGCTGGGACTGACCAGTACGGCGGCGCTGGTCCGCTATGCCCTGGCGCATGGGTTGGTGAAGCGGTGAGCGCTGTGCGGTGAGCGCTGAGCAGTGAGCGCCGAGCGCTGAGCGCCGAGCGCTGAGCGCTCGACCATCCTGACCACCTCGACGCCGTAGGGAGGATCCATGCTCACGTTCAGCAAGCCGATGATGGTCGCCAGCGCCATGCTGCTGCTTCCGGACGCCGGGCTCGCGCAGGAGCGGCCCCTCGCTCCGACTGCGCTGTGGGGCAGCGCCGTGGTGGGTCCCGGCACGCCATACGATGCCGGAGGGGCTCTGACTCTGGCATTGCGCAGCGGCCGCTACGTCTTCCAGGGCAGGTTCGCCACGGTTGGGGAGCTGTTTGGCAACACCAGCAGCGACTATGGCCTGCTGGTGGGCCGGATCTTCACGCCCATGCGCGGCTCAACGCAGCTCAGCGTGTCGGCGGGTGTCGGCGTCGTGACCGGCAGCCTTGGCGGAGGGGTCTTCTCCAGCTCCCAGCCGGCCGATGACGTCATGGGCGTGCTCCTGAGCGGGGAAGGACGAATCCGGCTCACGAGCTTTCTCGGCATCTCGATCGCAATCCTTGGCGACTTGAACGGACGAGAATCCTTCGGCGCGCTCGCTGGGGGGATCTATCTGGGGCAGTTTTAGGCGGACGGCGAAGAGGCGAGAGACTCGATGGTCGAGGGTCGAGGACCTGCCCTTCCCGTCATTCCCGCTTTCGCGGGAATGACGAGTGGGCGGGCCCCGGTACCCTCGACTCTCGACCCTGGACTCCGCCCATGGACCTCACTTCAGGCGCCCCGTTCTGGCCCGTACGCGATGGCCTGCTGGCCACCTATCCCGCGCTCACGTCGGATATCGAATGCGACGTGCTGGTGTTAGGTGCCGGTGTGACCGGTGCGCTCTGTGCCTGGCAGCTGGTTGAGGCGGGGCTCGATACCGTGGTGGTAGACGCGCGCGAGATCGGTTGGGGCAGCACCTCCGCGTCCACCGCCCTGCTCATGTATGATCTCGACACCTCGCTGGTGGAACTCACGCAACGGATCGGCCGGGAGCGGGCGGAGGGAGTCTACAGGGAAGCTCGTCACGCGGTGGAGAAGCTGTGCGCTATGCACTTAGCGCTTGGCCCTCAGCGACCGTTGACCGTCGACCGTCGACCGTCTCTCTACCTCGCCTCCCGCACCACCGACGCTCCCAGGCTCGCGCGCGAATGCGAGGCTCGGCGCGCCGCCGGGCTCGAGGTGGAGCTCTGGGACCGGACCGAGATCGCCCGGCATTTTCCATTCAGTCGCGCTGCCGCGCTCTGGCACCGCGATGCGGGAGAGGTGGATCCGCTGGCGCTGACCCATGCGTTGCTGGCGGACGGGGTACAGCGAGGGTTGAGGGTGTTTGACAGGTCGACGGTCGACGGTCAACGGTCAACAATTGGCGGTCGAGGGTCACCGAACTTCAGGAAAGCCGCGCACCGACCTCGGAAACATCCGTCGACCGTTGACCGTCGACCGTTGACCGTCTACGCCACCGGCTATGAAACCGAGGCGCTGCTGCGGCAGCCGGCAGTGCACCTGCATGACACCTATGCCTTTGCCAGCGAACCGGTCGCGGATCTCGGCAGCTGGCACGAGCGGGCGCTGCTGTGGGAAACCGCGCGGCCGTACATCTACCTGAGAACCACGGACGACAACCGGGTGCTGGTGGGCGGCGGCGACGACCGGCACACCAGCCCCGAGCGGCGCGACCGCGCGCTCGCGGAGAAGACGGAGACACTCCTCCGCCGGGCTCGGCGCATGTTTCCCGATCTCGATCTCGTGCCGGCGTTCGCCTGGGCGGGCACCTTCGCCGAATCGGACGATGGCATGCCGTACATCGGGTGTCACCCCGGGTACCCAGATTCCATCTTCGCGGC
>DASTFH010000011.1:0-9006 GCA_035708725.1 Gemmatimonadales bacterium
GCAGGTGCGGGTGAGCCGACGGTTCCGGGAGGGGTTGTTGAAGGTGGTGCACTGACAGGACGGGCAAGACGGGCAGGACGGGCGGGACGGGCAGGTGCTCGCCCATTCGTCATTCCAGCGCAAGCTGGAATCCATGGGGACCTCGGGCATGGTGAATCACTCCGGGTGAGCCCTCATGGATTCTCGCTTTCGCGAGAATGACAGCCTGCGAAAACGTGCCCGTCCTGCCCGTCTTGCCGGTCTTGCCCGTCCTGCCCGTCCTGCCCGTCCTGCCCATCCCGCCCATCATGCCCGCCTTGCCCTCGTCCACCCCATCTCCTCACTTCGCGTAATCCGCCGCCAGGCGGCGAGGCCTTCCAGGATCAACTCGCAGGCGGCCACCATTCGCTCCGCGTCGTCGCGAGTGGCGAGGTCGGCGGCGAGCGCCGCCTCCACCAGCCCATTCACCCGGGAAAAACCGGCGAGGCAGGCCTCGGCCGGTTCGTCGGGCGAGAACTTGAGCACGCCGCCGCCATCAAACCACGCGACGGTCTCGTCGAACGAGATCTCGTCGGCGCGCTCGTCGAGGAGACTCCCTGCCGCCTTCCGGATCAGTTCCCGCGCCACCGTCTCGGCGCCCTGCAGTTCGCCCTCGTATTCCAGCTCCAGCTTTCCGGTGATCGAGGAAACGGCGCCATGGACGTCGCTCACCCTCGGCACTGCACGCTTGCTCCCGGCGAGCATGGCGCGTCGCTCGGCGCCGGAGACGGCATTCTCCAGCACGGTGATCGGCAGCCGCTGGCTCACACCCGACTTGCGGTCCACCCGCGCATCCTCACGCCCCTCGAACGCCACCCGCTCCACCAGCTCCAGGATGAACGACGGCACGTCCACCTCCACCGTGGCGCGGTCGGTCCATGCCTCCTGCGCCGTGATGGCCATGCCCAGCTCTACGGTGCGGGGATAGTGCGTGATGATCTCCGAGCCCACGCGGTCCTTGAGTGGCGTGATGATCTTGCCGCGCGCGGTGTAGTCCTCGGGATTGGCGGTGAAGACCAGCAGGACGTCGAGCGGCAGCCGTACCGGATAACCCTTGATCTGGATATCACCTTCCTGCATCACGTTGAACAGCCCCACCTGGACCTTGCTGCTGAGGTCGGGGAGTTCGTTGATGGCGAAGATGCCGCGGTTGGCGCGGGGCAGGAGGCCGAAGTGCATGGTCAGCTCGTCCGACAGCAGGTGCCCGCCTCGCGCCGCCTTGATCGGATCGAGATCGCCGATGAGGTCCGCAATCGTCACATCGGGTGTCGCCAGCTTCTCCACGTACCGGTCATCGCGATGCACCCACGCGATGGCGGTGGCGTCGCCGCACTCGGCCAGCCGCTCGCGCGCATACTTGGAAATGGGCGCAAAGGGATCGTCGTTCACCTCGCTGCCTGCCACCACCGGCATCCACTCATCCAGGAAGCCGCCGATGGCCCGCAGCAGCCGGCTCTTGGCTTGACCGCGTAATCCGAGCAGTATGAAGTGATGGCGCGAGAGGATCGCGTTGACGATCTGGGGCTCGACGGTGTCCTCATAGCCAACGATGCCCGGAAAGAGCGAGCCGCCCTCGGCGAGGCGCCGCAGCAGATTGTGCCGGAGTTCGGCGCGAACGCCGCGCCCCCGGAGCGGCGCTCGGCCCCAGGGACTCTGCCGCAACGCACCCAGCGTGGGAGGAAGGTCGCGAGGGTCGGAGCTAAATGTTTTAGTCATATGCAGTTACAGCCCGATGAGCAGTTGGATGGAATGCGCCAAAACTTGACAATCTGCAACGCAGCCTTAACTTGTTGCGCCGTCACGCCTTGCGACAGTGCCAGGAGACAGGCCGGCTGGGACCTACACTCTGAGGAGCGACAGATGCGGAAGCTCGTACTTGCAGCAGTGCTCGTGGCGGTAGCAGCGTGTGCACCGAAGGGTGAGACGCCGCCCGCCTCCGACACGACCATGATGGACACTGCGTCCACCATGCAGACGGACACCACTCACATGATGGGTGACTCCGCCGCGATGCCGGCCGATACGGCCATGGCCCGCGACACGACCAAGATGTAGTCTGGCCGCTGGACCTGCACTGTCACCTGGGGCTCCGGTTCGCCGGAGCCCTTGGTGTTTTGTTCGCTGTGCGCTCAGCGCTCAGCGCTCAGCGCTTAGCGCACAGCGCTCCTACCCATCCACATCATCTTCCCCGAACGGCAGCGCCACGACTGTTGCCAGGCGGCCGCCCGCGTCCACGGTGTCGCCGATCGCCGTTTCCCGCCGCAGTGACGCGAGCGCCAGTGCCCGGTCATCCAGCAGCAGGATCGAGCTGATCCGGCCGACTGCCTTGCCATCCTTCAATACTTCGGGGTCGCCGGGCTCCGATGGGTGGTCCCAGCGCAGTCCCCGAAGTTCGCGGTTTACGTGGCCCCGGAAATGGACCCGCGCCACCGTCTCCTGTCCGGTGTAGCATCCCTTGGTGTACGACACCCCGCCGATCTCATCGAAGCGCACTTCCTGCGGAAGGGTGCGCTCGCCAATCTCGCTGCCCAGCCTGGGCCAGCCCGCCAGGATGCGCGCACCGTCGAACAACCTGGCGGCTCGCGCCGAGACGCGCACCCCGGACAATACATCGAGCGCGAAGGCGATGGCACCGTCCCGGCCTACCAGGAACGCGGCGAAAGGCGTCGTGTCGTGGCCCAGCGCCACGAGCAGGCGGCCCCGCACCGTGTCGATCACCGTGACGCGGCCCGCCGCCGATGGCAGGGGCCCGAGCCCCGCCTTCACCAGGGCCTCGAACGCGCCGCGTCCCACCAGCCACAGCACCTTCATCTCACCGCTCTGGTCGCTCACTCGTGCCAGTCTCGGCGGCAGCGAGCGCTGGAAGATGTCGGCGAGTGGCGCCTGCGCCGCGGGATCCGCCACCAGCGTAAGCTCCTGCGGCGTGCGCAGCACCCACATGTCGGCGACGATCATCCCCTTGGGCGTGAGCACCGCGCCATAGACGAGGCTGTCGTCACCCGGGCGATCCACGTCGTTGGTGAGCAGTCCCTGCAGGCAGGTGACCGCGCCGGGGCCGGAGACGGAGAACACGGCCGCGTCGGCTACCACCGCCAGCGCGCCCAGCCGCACGTCGGAGAGTTCCTCGCGTGTCAGCGAGACGAGGTGATCAGGCATCGGCCCACGGCAGGTCAGCGGGATGATGGCCGTCAAAGTCGTTCCAGACCATGTCGGCGCCGGCGAGCGCATCAACCGGCAGTGACGATGCGATGGCGACGCAGCGAAAGCCGCCCGCCTTCGCCGCCTCGATGCCGGGCAGTGAATCCTCGATCACCACGCACTCCTCCCTCGCAAGCCGCAGCCGCTGGCGCGCGCGCTCGAAGGTCTGCGGGTCAGGCTTGCAACGCTCGACTTCCTCGGCGGAGACGATGGTCTCGAAATGCTCCCGCAGGGACTGCATCTGCAGGACGAATTCCACCTCGCGCAACAGCGCGCTGGAGGCCACGCCGAGGACCATGCGGGCCGCCGATGCTGCCTCGATGAAATTCCGGACGCCGGCCACCAGCTCCAGGCGCGCGCGGGCAATGTCCTCGTAGATGTCAGCCTTCTGCTCGACGGCGTGCTGCAGGACGAACCTGTCTGGCCTGCGGCCGGCGGCCTCGAAGCCCCGGCGGAAGCATTCCCGGTCGTTCAGCCCCAGGAAGTCGGCGTAGTACTGCTCGCGCGCAAGCGTGATGCCATGGGCGGCGAGGGTCGCGCTGAGGGCCTCGAAATGCAGCCCCTCATCATTCGCGATCACACCGTTGAAGTCGAAGAGAATCCCGCGTGCGAGCATGGAGGGAAGGTAATGGGGATGGTCGTCAGTCGTCGGTCGCCAGTTGCCGGTCGTCAGTCGTCAGGCTCCGGTCGTGAACCGCATTCGACGACCGATGACCGACGACTGACGACCTCAACCGGATGCGCCGTCCGTATCGTCGATCCCCGTGCCCGCAGTCCCGCGCCGATCTGCATCAGGCAGCCGGGGTTGCCGGTGAGCACCAGGTCGGGTGCCGGATCCACGGCCAGGATGGCGTCGAGCTTGGCATCGAGCACCGCCTGCGACATGCCCGGCTCCAGCAGCGAGAAGATCCCGGCACTGCCGCAGCACTTCTCGCTGTCGCCCAGCGGCAGGAGGGTGAGCCCGGGCACCTGGGACAGCAGCGCAAGTGGCTGGTCGATGATGCCCTGCGCGTGCTGGAGATGGCAGGGGGAGTCATAGACGGCGCTGAGCGCTGAGCGCTGAGCGCTGAGCGCTCGACCCCTCGACCCCTCGACCAGCATCTCACTCACATCCCTCACCCTTCCCGCAAACCGCGCCGCCTCGTCCGTCTCCAGCAGGTGGCCGTACCCCTTGAGCATCGCGCCGCATCCGGCGCTGTCCACCACGATCGGCCCGTCACCGCCACGGAACGACGCGATGTTGCGCCGGGCCAGCACGCGTGCGCCGTCAAGATCACCGGCGTGGGCGTGCAGCGCGCCGCAGCACGCCTGGCCCCTGGGGCAATCCATCGCGTATCCCGCATCCCGCAGTGCCTCGCCCGTCGCGTCATGCACGTGGGAGAAGAGGGTGGACATGACGCAGCCGGAGAACAGGTTGGCAGGGCGAGCGGGGCGAGCGGGGCGAGCAGGGCGAGCAGGGCGAGCAAGTTGGGTGGATGACCCGAGACTCGCGACCCGCGACCACCTGCTCGCCCTGCTCGCCTTGCTCGCCCTGCTCGAGGCGAGCATCCCCATCGCAAACCGTATCCCCGTCCGCCCTGCCAGCGCCGCCGGCAACCCCGTTGCCCGCAGGGCGCGGGCGGCGAAGAGCAATGGCTTCCAGAGCCAGGCATGACGAAATACGCGCAGGATGAGGCGCGCCTTGAGCGGAAGCCCGTGCGCCCGTGTGAGCGTGTCGCGCGCGGCCTCGAGTCCCGCACCGTAGCGCACGCCCGATGGACAGACCGGCTCGCAGCCTCGGCATCCGAGGCAGGCATCGAGATGATCGTTAAGGCCGGAGTCGTCCGGCGAGAGCTCGCCGCGTGCCAGCGCACGCATCAGCAGGATGCGGCCGCGTGGGCTGTCGGATTCGTCGCCAGTAGCGAGATAGGTGGGGCACGCCGGCAGGCAGAAGCCGCAGTGTACACAGGTGGAGAGCGGGTCGAGAATCGCTTCGTTCGCTTCGCTCACGCCTCGACTCCGCCCTCCAGCGCCACGCTGAGCGTATGCCCCGGGTCAAATGCGTCGCGGAGCCCGCTTACCAGCTGGCCCACGCCTTCGCGGTAGGCGCCGAAATGACCCAGCTGCTGGCGGATTTCCCACGGCGCGCGCTCCACGGTCATGGGAATCTCGCGCTCGGCGAGCAGGCGCCGCAGCGTCCGGAGCCGCTCTGCCGTGGCGAGCCCGCTCCAGCGGAGCCCGCCGCCCGCGCTCGCGCTCACCAGCCCTTCGCTCAAGTCTCGCGTGACCGAGTCGAGCAGGTCGTCGAGGCCGTCGCCCAGCACACCAAAGCGGACGGTGATCGGCACGCTCACGACGCCACGCGCCGTCTGGGACCAGAACGCGGAACTCATTTCAGCGTCGAGCGGTGCCCAGCCGGGCTGTGCCGCCGCCTGCAGGCGGCGCACGTCGGCCTCCACCGCGCCGTCGCTTCCCATGATGCGCGCGGCCAGCACCCAGTCGGCGTCCGCCGCGAGCGTCGGCGAGAAGAGCTCCAGCGCCGCGCATGGCACGGACGCCGCCATCACGTCGCGTGCAACGGCGGTGAGGGTGTCACGTTGCCCGCGAGCGAGCAGGGTGGCATCGGCGCGCGGGACTGCCCGAAGCTTGAGGTGCACCTCGGCAATGATGCCGAACGCGCCAAAGCCGCCCACCTGCAGGCGAGTGAGGTCGTAGCCCGCGACGTTTTTCATCACACGGCCGCCGGCCCGCACCACGCGTCCGTCGCCGGTGACGACGGAACAGCCGAGGACGTAGTCCCGTGGCTGGCCCTGCCCGAGGCGAAGCGGGCCGGCCGTCGCCGTCGCGAGGACCGAGCCGATGGTGCGATCAGGGCGACCGGGCGGATCGAGCGGCAGCCAGAGTTCATGCTCGGCGAGCCGGCGGCGCAGGACGTCCATGCGGACGCCGCCCTGCACCGTCGCCGCGAGGTCGGAGGCGCTCAGCTCCAGCACACGCTCGAGCGCGCGTGTGCTCACGGCGAGGTCAGCAGGCGCGTCGGGCGGGAGCCAGGAGCCCTCGCCCTCCACTCGCACCTTCCAGCCCTCGGCGTGCGCCACATGGCAGACCTGGGCTAGCGACTCGACGCTGTCCGGCAATGCGCGCGGCACGCCGTCGGCTGCGGCCGACGCGCCCTCATTGCCGAGCAGTGCCCGGAGTCGTGCCAGGATCTCGGTTCTCATGTCACCCCTCCAGCGCGCCACTCCCGGCACGCGTGCACCGGCAGCACCTTGCCCGGGTTGGCGCGTTCCGCGGGATCGAACACCCGCCGCACCTGGCACATCGCATCCAGCGTTACTGCATCGAAAACCATCGGCATGTAATCCCGCTTGTCGGAGCCCACGCCGTGCTCGCCGGTGAGTGTCCCGCCGGCAGCGACGCATGCGGCCATGATGTCCGACAGTGCATGATGCACCCGGTTCGCCCGGTCCGCGTCCCGGCGGTCAAAGCTGATGTTCGGGTGCAGGTTGCCGTCACCTGCATGAAAGACGTTGCTCACCAGCAGATCATGACGCCGCCCGATGGCCGCTACGTCGTCGAGCACGTCAGGGAGTCGGCTCCTCGGCACCACCGCGTCCTGCACGGCCAGGTCGGGCGCGATCCGGCCCATGGCCCCGAATGCCTTCTTCCGTCCCTGCCAGAGCCGTGCCCGCTCCGCGGCATCGGTCGCGGAGCGTACCGTGCGCGCGCCGTTGGCCCGCAGCAAGGGTTCGACGATGCGCGCGTCCGCCTCGACCGACTCGTCCGCCCCGTCCAACTCGACGATCAGCACGGCCGCCGCGTCGGTCGGATACCCCGCGGCATAGATCGAGGCCTCGACCGCCTGGATGCAGACCTGGTCCATCATCTCGAGCGCTGCCGGCACGATGCCGGTGGCGATGATGGCCGACACCGCCTCGCTGGCGGCGCGTACCGAGGTGAAATCGGCAAGGAAGGTGCGAATCGCCGACGGCGCGGGGACCAGCTTGAACGTGATCTCGCTTGCGATGCCGAACATTCCCTCGCTGCCCACGAACATGCCCAGCAGGTCGGGGCCCCAGGTGTCTCCACTGCGTGATCCCAGCCGCACCGCGGAGCCGTCGGGCAGGATCACTTCGGCGGCAAGCACGTGGTTGGTCGTGACGCCGTACTTGAGGCAGTGCGGCCCGCCGGCATTCTCAGCCACATTGCCGCCCAGGGTACAGGCCGTCTGGCTCGACGGATCGGGAGCGTAGATCAGGCCGTGACGCATCGTGGCATCGGTGAGGCGGGCGTTGACCACGCCGGGCTCCACCACGGCGCGCCGCCCAACCGGGTCGATGGCAAGGATGCGGTTGAGCCGGGTGAGACCGATGACCACGGCATCGCCGGGCGCCACGGCGCCGCCCGAGAGGCCGGTGCCCGCACCGCGCGCCACGAACGGCGTCCCGCGCCGGTGCAGGAGCCGCAGCAGCGCCACCAGCTCCGCGCGTGTGCCGGGCAGCGCCACGGCGCCCGGCGGTGACGTGTGGGTCGGCAGGCCGTCCTGCGCGTACGTCGCCAGCTCGGCGCGGCGATGCCGTACCCAGCGACTGCCCACGATCGTTCGCAGGTCATCGAGCAGGACCCCAGGCAGTGTCAGTCTTCCTCCGGGTGCCCGAAGAGCAGCTGGACGAAGCCGCGATCTTCCGGACGAGTCACGATGTACACATGGTCGCCCGGCATGATCACGGTCGAGCCACGAGGCGGGATCAGGTCGAGACCCCGGATGAGCAGGGTCACCGCGCTGCCCTCAGGCAGCGAGAGCTCGCAGAGCGGCACGCCGGCCACCGCCAGCCCATCGTCCACGTAAAAGCTCAGGAGGTCACCGGTGAGCTGCTGGCGCGACTCGATATTGAGCACGGCGGGCGGAACTGGCGGCTCGGGCGCTTCGAGCTTGAGCCGGCGCGTGGCCCATGCCACCGTGGAACCGGGAAGAATCGTGCTGACGACCACGATGAAAAATACCACAAGGAAGATGCGCTCGGAGCCGGGTGCGCCCGCCAGCAGCGGGAAGGTGGCAAGCACGATCGGCACCGCACCGCGCAGGCCGACCCAGCAGATGTAGATCGTCTCCCTCGCGGAGTATCCGAAGGGCAGGAGGCAGAGCCAGACCGCGATGGGCCGAGCCACGACGGCCAGCACCAGTGCGAGCCCGAGCCCCATCCACCAGACCTGCACCAGGCCATCGGTGTTCACCAGCAGGCCCAGCACCAGGAACATCGTGATCTGGCTCAGCCAGGCGAGCGCATCGTGCACCCGGAAGAGGCCGGTGCGCAGCGGCAGCGGGCCATTGCCCAGCACGACACCCGCCACGTACACCGAGAGAAATCCGCTGCCGTGCGCGAGCGTGGCGATGCCGAATGCGAGAAAGGCGAGCGCCACCGTGAAGGCGACATAAAGCCCGCTCGCTACGCGGAGCTGGGCCAGCACCCGGCGGCCGCCGATGCCGATGAGCACGCCACAGACGAGCCCAACGGCGATCTGCAGCAGGATGTCGAGCGGCGCGAGCCACGGATCGAGGGAGCCGGTGGCGAGCAGGTTCTGGGTGAAGGCGAGCGTCAGCATGAACGCCATCGGGTCGTTGATGCCCGACTCGACTTCAAGCGTGGCGCCCACCCGGCGCTTGAGGTGCAGCCCACTGCCGCGCAGCACCGAGAAGACCATGGCGGCATCGGTGCTGCTCACGATGGCGGCGAGCAGCAGCGCCTCCGGCCAGGTGAAGCCGACGAGATGGGCCACGAACGCGAGCACGCCGCAGGTGCCCGCCACACC
>DASTFH010000012.1:0-12673 GCA_035708725.1 Gemmatimonadales bacterium
GGCGGCATGGTCATCTGAGCGGGCTCTCAATTCCCAACACGAGGAACACATGGACAACCTTGAAGAGAAGGTCAAGGACATCATCGTGGAGGAGCTCGGCGTCGAGCGTGACAAGCTCACGTCCGAAGCCAGCTTCATGGAGGATCTGGGTGCGGACAGCCTGGACACCGTGGAGCTCGTCATGGCCTTCGAGAAGGAGTTCGACATCGACATCCCCGACGAGGACGCCGAAAAGATGCGCACGGTCGGTGATGCCATGAACTACTTGCACTCGAAGATCGGGAAGTAGCTCGTTGGCCCGCCGCGTCGTCGTCACCGGCATGGGGCTGGTGACCCCTGTCGGCACCGATACCGAATCCACCTGGAGCGCCCTCCTTGCAGGGCGCTCTGGCGCAGGCCCCATCACGAAGTTCGATGCCGCAAGGCTTTCCGTCCGGTTTGCCTGCGAGGTCAAGGGTTTCGACCCCCTCCTGTATATCGATCGCAAGGAAGCTCGACGCTACGACCTCTTTGCGCAGTTCGCGCTGGGCGCGGCCGCACAGGCGGTGGGGCAAGCGGGCCTCGATCGCAGTTTTCCCGCGCCTGACCGGACGGGTGTCATCATCGGGAGCGGCATCGGCGGGATGCAGACGTACGAGGACAATTGCCGGGCCTTCATCGAGAAGGGCCCCGACCGCGTCTCGCCCTTCTTCGTGCCGATGTTCATTCCGGATATCGCGGCCGGGCTCGTCTCCATGCGCTACGGCCTGCGCGGTCCCAACTTCGCGACCGTGTCGGCCTGCGCATCCTCGGCCCACGCCATTGGGGAATCGTTCCGCCTGGTGCAGTCGGGGCGCGCGGAGTGCATGGTGACCGGCGGCTCCGAAGCCGCCATTACCGGCCTCACCGTGGCCGCCTTCGCAAACATGAAGGCGCTCTCGTTCCGGAATGACGACCCTACGACCGCCAGCCGCCCCTTTGACCTCGACCGCGATGGTTTCGTGCTCGGTGACGGCGGTGGCGTGGTCATTCTTGAGAGCCTGGAACATGCAGAGGCCCGCGGGGCAACGATCCTCGGCGAGGTCGCCGGCTATGGTGCGAGCGGCGACGCCTATCACATCACCTCGCCGCCGGAATCGGGCGAAGGCGCGCAGCTTGCCCTCCGCAGCTGCCTCGAGGACGGCCGGATTGCCCTTGCCGATGTGGGCTACATCAATGCCCATGGCACCTCGACGCCGGTGGGCGACGTCGCGGAGACGCGCGCCGTCAAGGCCGTCTTCGGCGAGCACGCCCGACAGCTCGTTTTCGGCTCGACCAAGTCCATGACCGGCCACCTGCTGGGCGGTGCCGGCGCCCTCGAGTTCTGCGTGGCGCTCCAGACCGTCCGGACGGGCAAGATCCCTCCCACCATCAACCAGTTCACTCCCGATCCCGAGTGTGACCTCGACTCCGCGCCGAACACGATGCGCGAGCGTCCGGTCAAGGTGGCGCTGAGCAATTCCTTCGGCTTCGGCGGCCACAACGCGACGCTGGCGGTGAAGGGCTTCGAGGGGTGAGCAGCGCCCGCTGATCGTCAACGGTCGACGGCCGACGGTCAACCGTGTAGACTGTAGCCCGTAGCCCGTAGACCGTCGACAGCCTCAGGAGTCCGCATGGCAGTCCAGCTCGACCGATCGCGCATTACCGATCCCGCATTGCTGCCCATCGCCAGCCAGGTGGAGGCAGGGGAGCGACTGAGTCTCGATGCCGGTGAGGCGCTTTTTCGCACCAGCGACATCCTCGGGCTCGGCTCGCTGGCGGATTTCGCCAACCAGCGCCGCAACGGCGACCGGGTCTACTTCTCCGCCAACCAGCACATCAATCCGACCAACGTCTGCATCCTCCGGAATACGTGCACCTTCTGCTCCTTCGCACGGATGCCGAAGGAGGATGGCCACTATACCCGCTCGCTCGAGGAAGTCTTCCATGAAGCGGAGCGGGCACGCGGCGCCCCGACCCGCGAGTTCCACATCGTCGGCGGGCTGCATCCCAAGCTCCGGCTCTCGTACTACACCGACATGCTGCGTGGCCTGAAGGAGCGGCATCCCGACGTCCACATCAAGGCGCTCACGGCCGTGGAGATCGCGCACCTGGCGCGTATCGAACGCATCACCTCGCGTGAAGTGCTGGCGGCGCTCAAGGAGGCGGGGCTTACCAGTCTCCCGGGCGGCGGTGCCGAAGTATTCAGCACCGCGGTGCGTGCCACGATCGCCGAGCGGAAATTGACCGGTGAGGAATGGATCCGGGTGCATCGTGAGGCGCATGAGCTGGGCATTCCCACGAATTGCACCATGCTCTACGGACATGTGGAGTCGGCGCGCGACCGGGTGGAACACCTCGATGCGCTGCGGCGCCTGCAGGACGAGACCGGCGGCTTCCTGACGTACATCCCGCTCGCCTACCACCCGGACAACAACGAGCTGGGTGAGGAACTGCACCGAGTGGGCACCGCCACCACCGGATTCGAGGATCTCAAGGCGCTCGCGGTGGGCCGGCTGTTCCTCGACAACATTCCGCACATGAAGACGCACTGGCCCATGGTCACGCCATTCCTGTCGCAGATCGCGCTCAATTTCGGGTGTGACGACGTGGAGGGCACCGTGGTCTTCGAGCGGATCTACCATGACGCCGGTGCCCGGACCCAGCGCGGCATGTCCTACTACGACCTCGTCCAGCTCATCGTCGGAGCGGACAAGCGCCCGGTGGAGCGCAACAGCCTCTACGAGCCGCTGCGGGACAACTTTGATGACCTGGTGCCGCCGGAGCGGCAGGCGCGCTCGCTGCCCGTGGTGCACGCCGCATGAAGCTGGGACGCATTCCCTGGATCAACTGCTATCCGGTGTACGGCGCCATGGTGCGAGGCATCGTCGAGCCGGGCGCCGAGATGGTGAGTGGGACCGCGAGCGAGCTGAACGACCTGCTCGCGGCCGGCGAGCTGGACGTGAGCGCGGTCTCGGCGGTGGAATACGCCCGGAACGCGGCGCTCTATCACCTGCTGCCCGATCTCGCCATCACCTGCGACGGCCCGGTGCACAGTGTGGCGCTCTTCAGTCGCCGTCCGGTGACCGAACTCGACCACGGCACCATCCTGCTGACGGCATCGAGCCGGACCTCGGTGCTCCTGCTCGACCTGCTCTGCCGGCATCGCTGGCGCATCCGGCCGCTTGTGGCCACGGTGCGCGCGGAGGCCTCGGACCTCGCGTCGCTCGCTGGTTTCCCGCACGATGCCGTGCTGGTCATCGGCGACGCGGCGCTCCTGCTGGCCGACCGCAAGACCTATCCCTGCTTCACGGACCTGGGACTCGCCTGGAAGGAATGGACCGGCCTGCCGTTCGTGTTCGCCGTCTGGGCCGCGCGGCGTTCGGTGCCGTTGGGGCAGGTGCAGCAGATCCATGGCCGCTTGCTGGAATCGCGTGCCTGGGGCCTCAGCCACCTGGCGCTGCTGGCGGCCGAAGCCGCCGAGGTCACGGGCGTGCCGGAGCAGACCTGCCGCGACTATTTCGGCGACCTCGACTACGCCCTGTCTTATCGTCATCTCGCCGGGCTCACCGACTTCTTCCGCCGGCTGGCGCAGGATGGGCTGGTCCCGGACGGTTCGCTCTCTTTCATCACCGCTGCCTGAATCGCCGCCATGGATACAGTTGATCGCGCGTCGCCGGAATTCCGTGAGTACCTCGAACTCTATCAACGCACGCCCCTGCTCGAGCTCGGCCGCCTCGCGGACCACGAGCGGTGGCGGCTCCATCCGGACCCGGTCGTCACCTACATCATTGACCGCAACATCAACTACACCAATGTCTGCGTGGCCGACTGCCAGTTCTGTGCGTTCTATCGTCGCCCGAAGGACGGCGAGGGCTACGTGCTGAGCTACGAGGAGATCGGGACGAAGATCGACGAGTGCAAGGCCATCGGTGGGGTGCAGATCCTCATCCAGGGCGGGCACAATCCCTACATCCCGTTCGAGTGGTACCTGGACCTGATGCGCTATATCAAGGCCAACCACCCGATCCATATCCATGGATTCTCCCCCTCCGAGGTGGTCTTCTTCAGCGAACGGTTCCGCATCCCCGTGCCGGATGTGATCCGCCAGCTTCGCGAAGCCGGGCTCGACAGCATTCCCGGCGGGGGCGGCGAGATCCTGGTCGACGCCATTCGCGAGCGGGTCGCAAGGAAGAAGGCACAGACCGATGAATGGCTGGGCGTGCAGGAGGAGGCCCACCGCCAGGGAATGCGCACATCCGTGACGATGATGTACGGTCTGGGCGAGTCCGACGCAGACCGGATCGAGCACCTTTTCCGGGTCCGGCAAGTGCAGGAGCGCACGGGCGGCTTTACCGCCTTCATCTGCTGGCCCCTGCAGCCTGAGGGGACGCCGGGCATGTCCCACATGGAGAAGACCGACGCCGTTACGTACCTGCGGACGCTGGCCATCAGCCGCATCATCCTCAAGGACGTGCCCAATATCCAGTCGTCGTGGGTCACCATGGGGCACAAGGTGGGGCAGGTGGCGCTGCGCTTCGGCGCCAACGACTACGGCAGCCTGATGATGGAAGAAAATGTCGTGTCCGCGGCAGGCACTACGTACCGCACCACCCTGGACGAAATCGACCGGATCATCTCGGACGCCGGCTATGCGCCGCGGCGGCGCCGCCAGGACTATTCCCTGATCACGGAGATGGCCGGGGCCGGTGCATGAGGGTCGGGATCGGCTATGACTCCCATCGCTTCGTCGATGGGCGCCCGCTGGTCCTCGGCGGCCAGCGCATTCCGCACGCACAGGGGCTCGCCGGCCACTCGGACGCCGACGCCGTCGCGCATGCCGTTACCGATGCACTGCTCGGTGCCGTTGCAGCAGGCAGCATTGGCGACTTCTTTCCCGACTCAGATCCGCAATGGAGGGATGCCGACTCGATGGCGCTGCTCCGCCAGGTGGTCACGCTCGTAATCGAGCGAGGCTTCGCGCCGAGCCAGGCCGACATCACCGTCATCTGCGAAGCGCCACGTCTCTCGTCGCATGCCGCCAGCATTGCTGGCGCCATTGCCGACGTACTTGGCATCCAGGCGGGCGGGGTGGGGTTCAAGGCCAAGTCGAACGAAGGCATGGGCTTCATCGGGCGGGGCGAGGGACTCGCCGTCATGGCCGTGGTGACGGTCGAGGCACGCTGACCTGATCGACTCGCTGCTCAACTGGCTGTCGACGCTGCCACCGGCAGCCGTCTATGCGGTGCTCGCACTCCTGGCCGCAGTGGAAAATGTCGTACCGCCGGTTCCGGCCGACACCGCGGTGGCCCTCGGCGCCTTTCTTTCCCACCGCGGTGTCACCTCGCTGCCCGTCGTGTATGCCGTGACCCTGATCGCCAACATCGGCGGAGCGACCGGTGTCTACTTCGCGGCACGCCGTTACGGACGCCGTCTGTTCGCGAGCAGGATCGGCCAGCGGCTCCTGTCGCCCTCCGCGCTCGCCGTGGTCGAGCGTGAGTACCTGCGCTTCGGCATCATTGGCATCTTCTTCGGCCGGTTTCTTCCGGGGGTCCGGGCGGTGGTGCCTCCCTTTGCCGGCCTCGCCAACCTTGGGGCATGGCGCGCGCTGGTTCCGATGGCGACGGCATCCGCTATCTGGTACGGAGCGGTGGCACTCATCGGCGCCGCGATCGGTGCCGAGTGGAGCCGGATCAGCGTCATCCTGGGCGAGGTGAACCAGACGCTGGCAATCGTTGGTGTCGCCGCGGCGCTCGTGGTAGCGCTGCTGGTGATCCGGCGTCGGCGCCAGGGCGGGCGGCTGTGGCAGGCGCTCCGGCGCGCCATGCCGGGGACCGATGCGCTGCCGGAAGCCGCGCCGGATGCCATGACCCAGGCGGCGCTGGCGTTGCTGGAAGTGGCCTATGCCGATCCAGTGCTCCCCGCGGACGAGCGCGCGCGGATCTCGGCCGAGCTGCGCTCCCGCTGGGATCTGCCGCACGCCGAGGCACGGGAGCCGGCCGACGAAGCAGAGTGGCGCGGCGTCCGCCAGCGCCTGCTCGATCAATTCGGCAAGGAGCGGCGCTGCGCGCTGGTGGAGCGACTCTGGACGGTGGCGTTCGCGGCACCGGGCTCTGGCGAGTCCCGCGCGAGGCTGGTTCGCAATGCCGCGGCGCTGCTGGGCATGAGCACGTCAGAAATCGCGGACGTTGAGAGCCGGGTTCGGGCCACGGCGGCGAGGTCAGTGTGACCACTCCAGAGCTGCGCGAACGGATCGATCGGGAATTCCTCGTCGAGGGCTTCCGCGACTTCCTGGGACTGGAAGCGGGTCACAGCCCCAACACGGTTGAGGCCTACGCGCGCGACGTGCGGCGACTGGGCGAGTTCGCCCTGTCCCAGGGCGCCAGGCACCCGGCTGCCCTCAGCCGCACTCTCCTCCGCGATCACGTCTTCCTGCTCAAGGATCTGGGACTCAGCCCCTCCTCCATTCGCCGCGCCATATCTGCCATACGCACGTACTTCGGATTTCTGGTTGGCGAAGGGATCGTCAAGACCGATCCGAGTGACCGGCTCGAGGGACCGCAACGCTGGCGGACGTTGCCTGAGACGCTCTCGGTGAGCGAAGTCGAATCATTGCTCGCGTCGCCGCCGACCGATGACCGGCTGGCCTGGCGGGACCGCGCCTTGCTGGAGCTTGCGTACGGGGCGGGGCTGCGAGTCTCGGAACTCTGCGGGCTTCGCGTCACCGACCTGCTTCTGCCGGAACAGCTGGTGCGCGTGCTCGGCAAGGGATCCAAGGAGCGGCTGGTGCCCCTGGGCCGCACCATCATCGGCGTCGTGTCGGTATACCTGCACCAGCTTCGACCGGAGCTGGATCGCGGCGCGTCGGAGGGACGTGTGATCCTCAACGCGCGCGGCGAGCCGCTCTCACGCGTGGGTGCCTGGGGCATCGTCAAGAAGGCGGTGGCACGTGCGGGCATTCGGAAACGGGTCACACCCCACACACTGCGCCACAGCTTTGCCACACACTTGCTCGAAGGGGGTGCCGACCTGCGCGCGGTGCAGGAGATGCTGGGTCACGCGGATCTGTCGACGACCCAGATCTATACCCACGTGGACCGCGAGTATCTGCGGTCGGTGCACAAGCAGTTTCATCCGAGGGGCTGAGCGCTGTGAGCTGTGAGCAGTGAGCTATGAGCAAACCAAGGTGCCGCTCGCAGCTCACAGCTCATGGCTCTCAGCCCTCCACTCCTCCCGGCACGTCCATATCGTCATACACCGTCGCTAGCCAGAGCGACAGCAGCCATCCTTCGGCCAGCAGCAGGGCAGCCGCACCGCACGCAGCGGGAATGGCCGCCCACGTGCTGAGCGCTGGCGAGAGCAGGGTCACGAGGCCAGCCGCCGCGATCGCCGGGAGGATGCAGGCAAGCAGCAGCGCGATGATGTAGGCCAGCGCCGTGAGCACGCTCTGCCCCAGCGTTTCCACGCCACCGTGTGCCGGCCCGATGCGGACCCAGCCGGGCAGGAGCAGCGCCGCCCCGTTCTGCAGCAGCATCCCCACGAAGTTGAGGGCAGGGATGACCACGACGGTGGCGCCCGCCAGCGCAAGTCGAAGCGTGCCGGAGAACTCCGGAGCGGGCACGTACATGAGGGCCAGTCCGCCCAGCAGCAATAACGTCAGTTGGGAGAGCGACAGGATGAATGCCGAGCTTGCCGCCTCCATTCGGATGACGGCATCCGAGGCGAGCGGGTAGCTGCGCAGCAGCTCCAGGTGCGCCAGGTCGGTGCGCAGGTCATTCCTGATCCACTGCGGTCCCAGGGCGAAGAAGAATCCGCCCCAGACCAGAAGCAGCGTGCCGACCGTCTTGGCGGCGGCCGGCAGCCCCGCCGATGCGATCACCAGTGTCAACGCAAGGATCAAGGAAATCATCGCCCACGTGCGGAGGCGGCTCCGCCGCAGCAGCATGGCCACATTTTTCCAGAGAATGGCCCGGGCTGGGTCGCCCGCCGGCGCGAGTGACCAGAGCGCCGGCGAATAGGGCCGCCCCCCGGACGAGATCCGCGCGCCCGTACGGCGTGCCGCCAGCATGCGCGCGCGTTCGAAAGACGCTTCGACGGCGGCTTCCTCATACGCAGCATCGGACCGGATGACCCAGACGTAATGGGCGGCAAGCAGCGCTCCCGCCCACGGAAAGCTCCGCAGCCACTCACCGCTGGAGTTCGAGGCAAGCGGATGCGCCAGCAGCCGAAAAGGCCAGAGCACCACCAGCGCCAGCGGGGCACGCAGCGCCGCTTCGATGTTCAAGAGCACGGAGGCCCCAGGCGGCAGCGACATCAGGCGAGTTCCGGCCTGCACCAGCGCGGCAGCCAGCAGAATGGCTGTCACAATCAGCACGATGATCAGCAGGGAGTGACGCCGCACCCCGAACCGCCCGTGCTCTACCGCCGAGGATCGCGCCATGGCGGCGCCCATGCGATGCAGGTGAATGGTGGTGAAGAGACACCAGAGCGAGAGCGCCCGAAGCACGACCGGCAACTCACCCCTGCCCGCACCGAGAATGACCACCCAGAGCAGCGTCGTCGCGACGATCACCACCTGCGCGCGCACCAGCTTGTAGCGCACCAGCGCGCGGCGGCTGATTGGCGCCGGAAAGAGGAACATTACCTCGGCGGTCGAGTACGCGAGGACGTGCTGCTTGCCGGATGAGATCCACGTCCAGCCGACGAGGAAGAGCAGGCTCGCGGCGAGTCCAAGCTCGAGAAACGGCCCGCGCAGGAACGGATGCCTGTCGGGTTGCGCGTTGCCATGCGCGAGCATGAGCAGGTAGCCGATGCCCACGAGCAGCGCAACGACGTAGCGCGGCTGGCGCAGCTGCCGCACCTGACGCGCCGTGCGATTGCGGAGCGAGTGCCAAAGGAGGTAGCCCAGCGCGCCACGGCTCACGGTCGTCAGGTCTCACCCACCAGGGCGATAAACACCTCTTCCAGCGAACGACCGGCCAGCTCGGGCCGCTCGGCGATGATGTCGCCCAGTGCACCCGTGGCCACCCGCTCGCCGTGACGGAGGATCAGCACGCGGGTGCAGAGTTCCTCCACCAGGTGCAGCAGGTGCGAGCTGAGGATGACTGCGGCGCCTTCCTGCGCTCGGCGCAGGATGGTGGCCTTCATGCGCCGGATGCCGATCGGATCGAGCCCGGTCAGCGGCTCATCAAACATGAGCGCCGAGGGGCCGTGCAGCAGGCCACAGGCGATGGCCAGCTTCTGCTTCATCCCGCGCGAAAGCTCGGGTGGGAAGGAATCGATGCGGTCGAGCAGCTCGAGTTCGGAGAGGAGCGCATGGCGCCGCTCCCGCCCGTCCAGGACGTTGTAGAGCCGGGCCACGAAGTCGAGGTGCTCGCCGACAGTCAGGTAATCGAAAAGGTGCGGCTCGTCGGGAATGAATGCGAGGCGGCTCTTGGCCGCGATCGGGTCCGTGCGCAGGTCGTGCCCCGCGACCCGGATCCGCCCCGCCGATGGCACGATTATCCCGGCCACGCTTCGCAACGTGGTGGTTTTCCCCGCGCCATTGGGTCCCACCAGCCCGAGGACTTCCCCTGGCTGGACCGTGAACGACAGGTCCCGGACAGCCAGCCGGTCGCCATACAGCTTTGTGAGCCCCTCCACCTCGATCACGGCGCCTCCACTCGTGCGGGTACGCCTAAGCGCTTTTCAGCCAACGACCTGCACGGTATAGTTCAGCCGGCACGTGCAGCCAGCGCCCGGGAGCGCTGAAACTTTTCGCATGCTGCCAACGTTTCGTGATGCATCGTTGTCGGACTTCTGGGTCAGGCGGTCGCATGCGTTCCTACTGGGTCAAAATCGTCGCCGGAGCGGTACTCATCTTCGCTGTTGGCATGATCATCCGGTCGCTCTTTCGATCGGTGAAGCACGGCGTCGAGTATGTCAGCGACAGCACCGGCCCCCTCACGACGCCCCTGTTGTTCGTCCCATTTGATCTCGGGGGACAGCGGATCGGGACATTCCGGGGCCTCACAATCTACCGGGACAGCACCCGGAAGCCGTCATCGGTGACCCTGACGGTGGCGTTGCGCGACTCCGTAACTCCCGAGGTGCTGAGCCGGTGCATCGTGGCCTTGCTCCCCGGCGGCACGGGAGATTACAACCCCACCAGCTATCAGTGCCTCACCAGCGCCGATACCGGGGGCAAGGCGCTGGCGCAGTTCGGCCTGCTCCGGATCCGGTCATCGGATGACAGTTTCCCTCTCTTCGCGCCTGCGCATGACGTGGACCAGCTCCGGAGTAACTGGGAGCCGCGCATGCACAGTGCGGATTCAGCCCAGCAATTCATGAACGACTCGATGCGTGAAGCCATTCACGGCCAGATCGAGAGCACCATGAGTGCCGCGCGCGAACACGCCGAATCATTGCGCGGCACCCTGCCCGAACCGTGAAGCTGCTGGTTCTCGACAACTACGACAGCTTCACCTGGAACCTGGTCCAGCTGTTCGGCGCGCTCGGTGCCGAGCCGCTGGTCTATCGTAACGATGCGCTGAGCGTGGATGCCGCGCTCGCTCTCCCCGTGGGTGCCATCGTCATCTCGCCTGGCCCCGGATCACCAGCCGATGCCGGCATTTCGGTTGCGCTGGCTCGTGCCGCGGCCTCCCGCGGCGTGCCGCTCCTCGGCGTCTGCCTCGGGCACCAGGCACTCGCCGAGGCGTTCGGTGCCACGATCGAGCGGGCGCCCATGCTGATGCACGGCAAGACGTGCGAGCTGGCGCACGGCGCCACCGGGCTGTTCGCCGGGGTGACGCAACCGCTCAGCGTGATGCGCTACCACTCGCTGGTTGTACGTCGCGATACCCTGTCGCCGGACTTTACGGTTACCGCTACCGCGCGCGAGGCTGGAGGGGAGACGGTGATGGCGATCGCCCATCGCACGCTGCCCTTGCTCGGCGTCCAGTTCCATCCGGAATCCGTGGGTACCGAGGCCGGTTCGGTCCTCCTCGGCAACTTTCTGCGGCTCGCCCGTGGTTGATTGCCGTCTCGATCGGCCGTAGGTTGCTTCCCATCCCTGATCGACCCTTTCACGCATGGCGCCTCCATGAAACTCGGCAGCGTCTCCATCCTCATCGGTACCCTGGCAGGCATCCTGGCCTGTACACCGGCGCCATCCCCGACGCCGGCTCCGGAGCACGCGGCCGATTCGTCGGGTGCGGCCAGCTCCCCCGGCGGCGTATTCCGCACCGTTGAGGAGGGTGGCCGTATCGACAACAGTACCACGGCCTATCCTTCCACCTACAAGCCGCTGGCTTCGCACCCTGTCGTCATTCGCGGGGCCACCATCCTGACTGCCACTGGGCCGGCGCTGACCGGTGCGTCACTCGTGCTGCAGGACGGCAAGGTGACGGCCGTCGGGTCTTCAGTCACGACGCCGCCTGGTGCCGAGGTGATCGACGCCACCGGGAAGTGGGTGACGCCCGGGATCATCGACACGCACTCGCACCTGGGAGTCTACGCTGCGCCAGGCGGCGAGTCGCTGGATGATGGCAACGAGGCCACCAACCCGAACACTGCAGAGGTATGGGCGGAGCACTCGATCTGGCCCCAGGATCCGCAATTCGGGCTGGCGCTCGCTGGTGGCGTGACCACGATCGAAATTCTTCCCGGCTCAGCCAACCTGTTCGGTGGCCGTGGCGTGGTGCTCCGCAATCTCGCTGCTACCACGGTTCAGGCCATGAAGTTTCCCAACGCTCCGTACGCGCTGAAGATGGCGTGCGGCGAGAATCCCAAGCGGGTATACGGCAATCGGGGGCGCTCGCCCTCGACGCGCATGGGCAACATGGCGGGGTATCGGGAGGCGTGGATCAAGGCGACGGCGTATAAGCGCCGCTGGGACAAGTGGCGCGAGGAAGGCTCCGATCCGGCCAAGATGCCCGACCGCGATCTCGCGATGGAGACGCTGATGGGGGTGCTGGACGGCCAGATCCGCATCCAGAACCACTGCTATCGTGCTGACGAGATGGCCGAGATGGTCGCGATGTCGAAGGAATTCGGCTACCACATCGCGTCATTTCATCATGCCGTTGAAGCCTACAAGATCCGCGACCTGCTGGAGCGGGAGAATATCTGCGCCAGCATGTGGAGCGACTGGTGGGGATTCAAGCTCGAGGCGTACGACGGCATCCGCCAGAACATCGCGCTGATGGCAGCGGATGGCGGTTGTGCCATTCTGCACACCGATGACCCCGATGGCATCCAGCGGATGAACCAGGATGCCGCCAAGGCACTGCAGGCCGGCCTTGAAGCCGGGCTGCAGCTCACCGAAGAGGACGCCATCAAGTGGATCACCATCAACCCGGCGAAGGCGCTGGGGCTCGAGAAGGAGGTGGGATCGCTGGAAGCAGGCAAGCGGGCCGACGTCGTCATCTGGTCGGCCGATCCGTTCAGCGTGTATGCGCACGCCGAGAAGGTCTTCCTCGACGGCGCGCTGGTCTATGATCGCGCCGACCCGGCGCGCCAGCCGGTGACCGACTTCATGCTGGGCCAGCCGGAGGCGGGACGATGAGAGCGCTCACCTTGCTTGCCGCTGGCGCACTGCTCGCCGGCGCAACTGCACCAGCCAGCAGCCAGACGGTCGCCGTCACGGGCGCGCGCATCCTGACCGGTACTGGCACCACCATCGAGAGCGGCACCGTGC
>DASTFH010000013.1:0-34322 GCA_035708725.1 Gemmatimonadales bacterium
CAACCGCCTGCTCAAGGCGTAAGGAGCCACCATGCCTCGCGTAAAGAGCGGCGTCGCGCACCACGCCCGCAAGAAGAAGATCATGAACGCCGCCAAGGGTGCCCGCGGCGGCCGCAGCAAGCTCTACAAGTCCGCCAAGGAGAATGTCGAGCGCGGCATGCGTTACGCCTACCGCGACCGGCGCAAGAAGAAGAGCGAGTTCCGCGCCCTCTGGATCACCCGCATCAACGCCGCCGCCCGCCTCCACGGGCTGAGCTACAGCCGGCTCATGGCCGGGCTCAAGCAGGCCGGCGTCGAGGTGAACCGGAAGGTCCTCGCCGACCTTGCCGTGCACGACGCCGAGGCGTTCGGGAAGATCGCGGAGATGGCGCGGGGAGTTGAGAGTTAAGGGTTGAGAGTTTAGGGAATAGCACCCGCTCAACTCTCAACTCTCAACTCTCAACTCATGACCGACCTCCCCGACCTCGACACCCTCCTCACCCGCCTTCCGGACATTGCCAGCATGGATGCCGGGGCGCTCGAGGCGGCACACACCGCCATCCTGGGCCGGAAGGCGGGCGCCCTCACCACGCTCTCGCGGACCATCCCCACACTTCCCCCGGACCAGCGCCGAGCCGTGGGCGCCGCCCTGAACCAGGCCAAGGCCGCCTTCGAGGCTGCCTTCGAGGAACGCCGCGCCGCCATCGCCGCCGAGGCAAGGCGGCTGCAGGCGGCCGCGGTGGACCTTACCATGCCGGCCCGCCACCGCTGGACCGGCAGCCTCCACCTCGTCACGCGCACCATCAACGACATCTGCAGCATCTTCCGGGAGCTGGGCTTCGTCATTGCGGTCGGCCCCGAGGTCGAGAGCGAATGGTTCAATTTCTTTTCGCTCAATTTCCCGGCCGACCATCCCGCGCTCGACCTGCACGACACGCTCTATCTCGATGCGCCTCCCGAGCCCGGCGAGCACGGGGGCCGGCTGCTGCTTCGCACCCACACGTCACCGGTGCAGATCCGAAGCCTGATTGGACAGCCGCTGCCGGTGCGCGCGCTCATGCCCGGCATGGTGTACCGGAAGGACCCGTTCGATCCCTCCCACGCGCCGGCCTTCCAGCAGCTCGAAGGCCTCGCGGTCGACGAAGGGATTTCATTCGTGGATCTCAAGGCGACGCTCGTACACTTTGCCCAGCGTTTCTTCAGCGCCGAGACCCGCACCCGCTTCCGGCCATCCTACTTCCCCTTCACGGAGCCCTCGGCCGAGATGGACGTCGAGTGCCAGCTCTGCCACGGCAGCGGCTGCGGCGCCTGCAAGGGCACCGGCTGGATGGAAATTCTCGGCTGCGGCATGGTGCACCCGCGCGTGCTCGAAAACTGCGGCGTGGATGCCGAGCGCTACACCGGCTGGGCCTTCGGCATGGGCCCGGGCCGAATCACCATGAATCGCTACGGCATCACCGACATTCGCCACCTGTACGATGGTGACATGCGTCTCCTGCAGCAGCTGGCCGAGACCACATGAACATCTCGCGTCGCTGGCTCGAAGATTTTCTCCGTCGGCCGCTCGGGGCGCCCGATGTGGCGGAACGGCTGGCCATGCTGGGCGCGCCGGTCGACGCGATCGAGCCGGTCCATGCCGATCTCGGCCCGATCGTCGTCGCGCTGGTGGAAGCGGTGGGTCCCCATCCCGACGCCGACCGCCTGCGGCTCTGCCTGGTGAACGATGGCAGTCCCGAGCGCAAGCACGTCGTCTGCGGCGCGCCCAATGTCACCACCGGGCGTCGCTATCCGTTCATCCGGGTCGGCGGAGTGCTGCCGGGCGGTCTCAAGATCGAGAAGCGGAAGATCCGCGGACAGGTGAGCGAGGGCATGCTCTGCTCAGAGCGCGAACTCGGGCTGGGCCAGGAGCATGCCGGCATCTGGGAGCTCACCGTGGATGCAGCGCCAGGCACCCCATTGCTTGACGTGCTGCCGCTGGCCGATGACCGGTTTGTCGTGGACGTGACGCCCAATCGGCCGGACCTGCTGGGCCACAAGGGTGTGGCTCGCGAGCTTGCCGCGTCACTGGGCGTGCCCTTCCGGCTTCCCGAGTTGCCCAGCGTCGACACTCTGGGTATGCCGCCGAGCCGCCGAGCCCGTGACCCCGATGAAAACCGGGGCGAGCTGACGATGAGCGCCGGCGTCCGCGTGGCCATCGAAGATCCCGACGGCTGCGCCCGCTTCCACGGCGCCGTGATCCGGGGTGTACAGGTCGGTCCCTCTCCGGAATGGCTCCGCCGGCGGCTCGAGTCCGTGGGTGCACGCAGCATCAACAACGTGGTCGATGCCACCAACTACGTGATGCTGGAACACGCGCAGCCGACCCACGCCTACGACTTGAACAAGCTCCGCGGGCCCGCCGTCATTGCCCGTCGCGCCCGCGAGGGCGAACGGCTGACCACCCTCGATGGCGTGGACCGCGCGCTCGACAACTCGATGACCATCATCGCCGATGCAGAGGGACCGATAGGGATCGCGGGCGTGATGGGCGGGGCTGGCAGTGAGGTCGATGCCGGGACCAGCGACGTGTTCCTCGAGTGCGCCTGGTTCCAGCCGGCGCAGGTGCGGCGTACCCGTCGCATTCTTGGCCTCAGCACCGACGCGAGCTACCGCTTCGAGCGGGGCGTTGATCTCTGGGGTGCGCCCGAAGCATTCCAGCGGCTGATGACGCTCGTCCTTGCTGTCGCCGGCGGCAGTGTCGAAGGCGATCCGATTGACCTCTGGCCCCGTGTCACTCATCCGCCCCGCATCTTCCTGCGGCTCGACCGGGTGGCACAGGTATTGGGCCAGCCGCTCGACCAGCAGACCGTGGAGCAGCATCTCGTCGCCATTGGCGCCACGTGCGTGCCCAAGCCGGAGGAGCGCCGGATCGCGGTGGACGTGCCGGGCTGGCGCCCCGATCTTGTGGAAGAGATCGACCTGATCGAAGAAGTGGCGCGAATGCATGGCTATGGCGCGTTCCCGACCGACCTGCGCGCGTTCCGCACCGGGGCCAAGGCTGATGCACCGGAGGTCGCCGCCCTTTCACGGGTACGGAGGGCCATGGCCGACCAGGGGCTGCACGAGGTCGTCACGCTGCCATTGGTGTCGCCCGGTGGGGGCGACGTCTCGCTGCTGAATCCGCTGTCCGCCGACGAGAGCCAGCTGCGCGGCGCGATCCTGCCGTCACTCGCTCGTGAGGCCGAGCGGAACTGGGCCGCGCTGACTCGGGATGTTCGACTGTTCGAGGTCGGGACCGTGTTCGCGCCGGCCACCGACTCCAGTCGCCCGATGGAGCGGACCCATCTCGCCGCGGTCATCTCCGGCGGGCGTGAACCAGGGCACTGGTCCGGCGCCGCGCCCGACGTGGATCGCTGGGACCTGAAGGGCCTGTTCGAGGTCGCGGTGCAAGCGGCTCAGCCAGGCGCCACAATCTCGCCGGCAGGCGACGGCTGGGAGGCTGTGGACGCTGCCGGGCGGGCCTGCGGCTGGGCGCGGCCGCTCGATGCCGACGCGCCCCCCTGGGCCGCGGCCCTCCTTGGCATGGAGGTCGTCGTGGACACCGTGGCGGCTCGGCGCCGACCGGTGTTCGTGCCCTTTCCCGCCACGCCGGCTTCCGATCGCGACGTGACCCTGCTTGTGCCCGACGGCGTCAGCAGCGCCTCGATCGCCTCGGCGTTCGCCCAATCGGGTGTCGCCATGCTAGAATCCGTGACGATCGTCAATGAGTACCGGGGGCCGCGGGTCGCAACGGGCACGCGAAGCCTGACCATGCGGCTGCGCTTCCGGGCGCCGGATCGCACCCTGGAATCTGCTGAAGTGGACCGCGCCGAAGCCCGGCTCCTCACCGCCCTGGAGCGGGAGACGGGAGTGCGGCGCCGGGAACAGTGACCCGCGGAGGCACCGTGGCATACGCGTACGAGCGGCCGGACATCAAGGCCGTGGACGAAGTCGAAACCCTGGTGCGGCACCTGCTCGATGAACTGGGGGCCTGGCGGCGCCGTTGCCTGAAGGCCGAGTCCGAACTGCAGCAGTTGCAGCAGGCGTCGAGTGGAGGCGGGCCCACACCCCGCGCCACGCGCGATCGTGTCGTCCAGCTCGAGACCGAGAACCAGGCGCTTCGTCATCGGGTCGATGCCGCGCGCGAGCGTGTGCAGTCGCTGGTCGGACGGCTTTCGTTTCTCGAGGAGCAGGCAGGAGGTGCGGCATGAGTGCCCAGCGGAGTGCGGTGCGCGTGGTGATCGGTGGCGAGGAGCTCTCGGTCCGGTCTGACCTCCCGCCGGAGTACACGCGTGAAGTCGCCGCCTACCTGGATGCCGCGCTCAAGCGGGTCAAGGATTCGATGCCGGCGGTGGAGAGTCACAAGGCCGCCATTCTCGCCGCGCTGGCCATCACGGATGAACTGTTCCAGGCCCGGCGTGGTGACCGCGAGATCGCGGGCCGCCTGACCACCCTCGCCGAGGACGTCGCCCGATTGCTGCCGCCGGCCAAGCGCGGCAGCCGGGCACCGCGCGCGCCCGCCATCTGATGTCGCCGTTACAGGGAGATCGTTGATGAATCCGTCCCTGCTCATTTCGATCGGTGCAGGTCTTGTGGTCGGCATTCTCGCCGGCGTGATCGCCGTGTCAATCTATGCCGGCCGCCAGCGTCGCAGCGCGGAAGGCATCCTCAACCGCGCCAATGCGGACGCCGAGGCGGCGCGCTCGGGCGCGGCCCGCGACGCGGAGCGGCTCCGCGCGGAGGCGGCGCTCGCGGCCAAGGCCGATGCGCTCAAGCTGCGCGACGAAGCCGAGAAGGAAATCGGTCGTCGCCGGGAGGAGTTCGAACGCCTGGAGCGCCGGACGGAGAAGCAGGGCAAGGAGCTCGACCAGAAGCTGGAGGAAATCCGGGCGCGCGAGCGTGAGTTCGGGCGGAAGCAGGAGACCTTCGCACAGCGCGAGGAGCAGCTTCGGGAACGCACTGCGGGAGTTGACCGCCTGGAGGAGCAGCAGCGCCAGCGCCTCGAGCGGATTGCAGGCCTCACGACCGACGAGGCCCGGCGTGAGGTGATGCAGCGGGTGGAAGATGAAGCGCGCGGCCAGGCCAGCGCACTGGCACGCGACATCAAGGAGCAGGCACGCCGGTCAGCCGATCGCGAGGCGCGGCGCATCATCGCAATGGCGGCGCAGCGCCTCGCCGCCGAGCACACGTCGGAAACGACCGTCAGCACGGTCACGCTCCCCAGTGACGAGATGAAGGGTCGCATCATCGGACGCGAAGGCCGGAACATCCGTGCGTTCGAGACCGCCACCGGCGTGGACGTGATCATCGATGATACGCCCGACACGGTGGTTATCTCGTGCTTTGACCCGATCCGCCGTGAAGTGGCGCGCCGCTCGCTCGAGCAGCTTATCCAGGATGGCCGCATCCATCCCGGGCGCATCGAGGAGCTGGTGGACAAGTGCCGGAAGGAACTGGAAGGCCAGCTGGTGGAGTTGGGCGAGCAGGCCGCCTTCGAGACCGGCATCAATGGCCTCCATCCCGAACTCATCAGGCTGATTGGCCGGATGCGCTATCGCACGTCGTACGGCCAGAATATCCTCGACCACTCCAAGGAAGTGGCCTGGCTCGCCGGCATGATGGCGGCCGAGCTCAAGCTCGATGTCAGCCTCGCCAAGCGGGGCGGGCTGCTCCACGATGTGGGCAAGGTGCTCACCCACGAGAACGAAGGCACCCACGTGCAGCTCGGCGTGGAGATGGCACGACGGTACGGTGAGTCCGAGGCCGTCATCAATTGCATCGAGGCGCATCACGACGACGTGCCGCATGATTCCGCCGAGTCCGTACTCGTGCAGGCCGCCGACGCCATCAGCGGCGCCCGGCCCGGCGCGCGGCGTGAGGCGTTCGAGACCTACGTCAAGCGGCTCACCCGGCTCGAGGAGATTGCGAAGGAATTCCAGGGCGTGGAAAAAACCAACGTCATCCAGGCGGGTCGCGAGGTGCGCGTCATCGTGACGCCCGAGCGAGTGGATGACGCCGGGGCAGCGCAGCTGTCGGAAGCCATCGCACGCCGCATCGAGAATGAACTCCAGTATCCCGGCCAGATTCGCGTCGTGGTCATCCGCGAGACCCGGTCCGTCGGCGTGGCCAAGTGAGCGCACGCATCATTGACGGGGCGAGGCACGCCCGCACCATTCTGGACGAAGTCGCGGCCGACGTGAGACGGCTGGTGGCCCAGGGGCGCCAGCCGGGTCTCGCCGTGGTCATCGTGGGAGAAGACCCGGCGAGTCAGGTCTACGTCCGGTCCAAGGGCAAGGCGTGCACTGACGCCGGAATGCACTCGGAGACAATCCGCCTTCCGGCCGACACGTCGCAGGCGGTATTGCTGGAAACGGTGGACCGGCTCAACCGGAATCCCGCCATTCATGGCATCCTGGTGCAGCTGCCCCTGCCGAAGCACCTGGACGAGCACGAGGTGCTGCTCCGGATCAATCCGGCCAAGGATGTGGACGGTTTTCATCCTGTCAACGTCGGGAAGGTGGCGATCGGTGATGCCACCGGGTTCCGGCCCTGCACCCCGTACGGCGTGCAGCAGATGCTGATCCGCGAAGGGATCGAGACGAGTGGCGCCCACGCCGTGGTGGTGGGCCGCTCCAATATCGTGGGGCGCCCGATGGCGTCGCTCCTTCTGGACAATGGGCCCGGCGGCAATGCGACCGTCACCGTCTGCCATTCGCGCACGCGCGATCTCGCGGCGCTCACTCGCGCCGCCGACATCATTGTGGTGGCGATCGGCAAGCCCGAGTTCCTGACCGCCGACATGGTGCGCGACGGCGTGGTCGTCATGGATGTCGGCATCAACCGCGTTCCCGATGAAACCAATGCCCGCGGCTACCGCCTGGTGGGCGACGTGGCCTTCGACGCTGTCGCCGCAAAGGCCGCCGCCATCACGCCCGTCCCCGGCGGCGTTGGCCGGATGACGATTGCGATGCTGATGAAGAACGCCGTACAGGCGTGTGAACAGTTGGCGAGCCGAGGGACGAGGGACGAGCGACGAGCGCTACACCCGTAGCGCGTGACTGGCTTCCAGCCCCTCGTCCCTCGTCTCTCGTCCCCCGTCAGGAACCCCATGTCCCTCTCCCTGATCTCCGAGCACACCACCCCGGTGGATGAAATCTTCACCGTCTCCGACGTGACGGCGGAAGTGGGCCGTGCCATCCAGCGCACGGCGCGCAGTCTGTGGGTCCGGGCGGAGATTTCCGAGTACAAGGCGTACTCCAGCGGGCACCATTACTTCACGGTTCGCGATGCCCGGAGCCAGATGCGGTGCGTGCTGTGGAAGAACGACGCGCGCCGGCTCACGCTGCGGCCCGAAGCGGGCATGGAAGTCTTCGTGTTGGGGCGCGCATCATATTGGGAGGAGAAGGGGGAATTCCGCTTCACCGTCTCGGCGCTGCTGCCGACGGCGGACCTGGGCGCCGCGCAGCGGGAGCTGGAACGGGTGCGGGCGCTCCTCAAGGCGGACGGCCTGCTGGCGCCCGAGCGGAAGCGGGCCCTGCCACGCTATCCCGAGACCATCGCCGTGGTGACGAGCACCGATGGCGCGGCGCTCCGGGACATCATCACCGTGACGCGGCGGCGCTGGCCCTGCGCCCGGCTCCTCGTGCTGGGGGCCAAGGTGCAGGGCGACGGCGCGCCGGCCACGCTGGCCCGGGCTCTCAAGCTGGTGAACCGGCTGCCTGATGTGGATCTCTGCATCATCGGCCGCGGAGGCGGCGCGCGTGACGACCTTGCGGGCTTCAACTCCGAGCAGGTCTGCCGCGCCCTGGCCGAAGTCCGGGTGCCGACGATCTCGGCCGTCGGGCATGAGACTGACGTGTCATTGTCGGATCTCGTCGCGGATCACCGTGCTGCCACCCCGTCGGCGGCGGCCGAGGCGGCGGTGCCCGACTGTCGCGAGGTGCTGCGCGGCCTGCGCGAACTCGCGGTCCGCCTTTCACACGGCTTGCGGCGTCGCACCAGCCTCGCGGAAGAGCGGCTTGCGCGCTGCGGCGACCGTTCGCGAATGGCCCTCGAGCAGCTGCTGGAGCGCCGCCAGCACCAGCTCGAGCGGCTCGCGGCGCAGCTCGATGCGCTCTCACCGCTTCGCGTGCTGGAGCGCGGCTACGCCGTGGCCCGGGACGGCGAGGGGCGCGTGCTTCGTGCAGTGGACGATTTTCCGGCAGGACTGGCCTTTCGACTGCGCCTCGCCAACGGCGAGGTGCAGGCACGAGTGGAGCAGGAACATTCATGAGCAAACGCAAAGTGGTAGCCGAGCCCACCCTGGCGGATGACCTCGCCAGGCTCGAGGCACTGGTCCGCCGGCTGGAGCAGGACGACGTCGAGCTCGATGAGGCGCTGGCGCTGTTCGAGGAAGGGGTGAAGCACCTCCGTGCCGCGCGTGAGCGGCTCACCAGCGCGGAAGCGCGGGTGCAGCAGGTGCTGGAGCAGGCCGACGGCGAATTGAGCATCCGTGATTTCAGCACCTGACCGGGATACCGCGAGCGAGCTCCTGGAGGAGGTCCGGCGCCGGGTGGACGAGCGCCTCGCCGCCTGGGCAGCGCGCCTCAAGTCCCGGCGTCACGGCGCCGAGGGCGAGGCCATGGCCTATGCCATCGCGAGCCCGGGCAAGCGGGTCCGTGCCGCGCTGGTGCGCGCGTCCTACCTGGCGTGCGGTGGCACGTCCGACGCCATCGATGAGGTCGCTGCCGCGGTGGAGATCGTGCACGCCTACTCCCTGGTGCACGATGACCTCCCCTGCATGGACAACGATGATCTTCGCCGCGGACGTCCCACCACCCACCGGGCCTTCAGCGTAGATGTCGCGACCCGCGCTGGCTTCCTCATGGTTCCGGTTGCCGCGGAAGTGCTGGCGCACGCCGCTGAGCTGCTTGCGCTGGATGCAAGCCGGCTGGGCCGCATGGCCCAGGTGCTGTTCGCTGCAAGTGGTGTCGAGGGGATGGTCGGGGGGCAGTGGCTCGATCTCGAGGCGGAACAGCAGGCGCTCGGCCTTGACGCCCTGGTAGCGGTCCATCGCGGCAAGACCGGCGCCCTGATTCAGGCCTCGTGCGAGCTCGGCGCGCTCGCGGCCAGTGCCACCGATACCATGCTGCAGCGGATCGCGGCCTTTGGCGCCGACATCGGCCTGGCGTTCCAGGTGGCGGACGACGTGCTCGATTCCACGGCATCCAGCGAAGTGCTGGGCAAGACTGCCGGGCTCGACCGGTTGCTCCAGAAATCCACCTACGTGAGCGTGCTCGGGGTCGAAGGGGCTCGCAGCGAGGCTCGCCGCCTGGCCGAGCGCGCCATCGCGGGCCTCGCTGGCGCGCGGTGCGACGCCCCGGCCTTGAGCGCCCTCGCCCGCTATATTGTAGACAGACCGTTCTGATTCCCGAAGGATCACCAGCATGAGCCTGCTCGATGCCATCAGCGGACCGGCCGACGTCCGCGCCCTCGCGACCGGCCAGCTTCCGGCCCTTTCCCAGGAAATTCGCGAGCGGCTGATCAACTGCTGCTCGCTCACCGGTGGCCACATCGGCGCCAGTCTCGGCGTGGTCGAGCTGGTCGTCGCCCTGCTGCACGAGTTCCAGCTCCCCGAGGACAGGATCGTCTGGGACGTGGGCCACCAGGCGTACGCGTGGAAGCTGCTTACCGGACGCAACGGCGCCTTTCCCACGCTGCGGCAGAAGGGCGGCATCTCCGGGTTCCTCAAGCGCACCGAGAGCGAGCATGACGCCTTCGGTGCGGGCCACGCCGGCACCGCCGTCAGCGCGGCGCTGGGCATGGCCACCGCGCGCGATCTCCAGGGCGGCAGCAACAAGGTCGTGGCCGTGCTGGGCGACGGCGCCCTGACCTGCGGGCTGTCGTACGAAGGGCTCAACAACGCCGGCCACTCGGATCGCGATCTCATCGTGATCCTGAACGACAACGGAATGTCCATCTCGCCCAATGTCGGGGCCGTGAGCACCATGCTGGGGCGCATCGTCGCGAACCCTCGCACCAATGCCATGCGTGAGGCGGTCAAGAACGTCACCTTCAAGCTCGGTGGCGTGTTTGGCGAGCGCGTCGTGGATTTTGCCAGGAATCTCGAGGAGAGCGTCAAGAATCTCTGGTCGCCGGGCATGCTCTTCGAGGAACTTGGCTTCCGCTATTTCGGCCCCGTGGACGGGCACGACACCGCCAAGCTCTGCGAGACGCTCGCGTTCGTGCGGAACATGAAGGGCCCGCGGCTCGTCCATGTGCTGACCCAGAAGGGGAAGGGCTTCTCGTTCGCCGAAGCCAACCAGGAGAAGTGGCACGGCCTCGCGGCATACGACCCGGAGACAGGCGAAGCCCGCAAGAAGGCCAGCGGCCCGCCGGCCTGGACCCAGGCATTCGGCGAGGCGTTGACAGCACTTGGAACGGAGCACCCGGAACTGGTGGCCATCACCGCCGCCATGCCGTCGGGCAGCGGCACCGGCATCTTCCAGCGTGCCCACCCTGCCCGCTTCTTCGACGTGGGCATTGCGGAAGGCCACGCCGTGACCTTTGCCGCAGGACTGGCCACGCAGGGCATCCGCCCCGTCTGTGCCATCTACAGCACCTTCCTGCAGCGCGCCTACGACAACATCATTCACGACGTGGCCATCCAGAAACTGCCCGTCATCTTCTGCATGGACCGCGCGGGACTCGTCGGCGAAGACGGCCAGACCCACATGGGACTGTACGACATCGCCTACATGCTGGCCGTGCCCGGGATGACCGTGACGGCGCCCAAGGATGCCGATGAGCTGGCGGGCCTGCTGCGCACCGCGCTCGCGCACGACGGGCCCTTCTGTACCCGCTATCCGCGTGACAAGGCACCTGCCGATCCGAGTCCGGTGTCCAGCGTTCCCGCCGTGCCGTATGGGACCTGGGAGTCGCTCCGTGAGGGCGGTGACATCGCCCTGCTGGCCGTGGGAACCATGGTCCAGCCGGCCGCGGCCGCCGCTGAGCAGCTCGCGGCCGACGGCATGGAGTGCGCGGTCGTCAACTGCCGGTTCCTCAAGCCGCTCGACGAGGCGATGCTCGCGTCGCTCACGCGCAGCCACCGCATTCTCGTCACGATCGAGGAAGGCACCATCATCAACGGCTTCGGCGCGCATCTCGCCGAACGCCTGCAGACCACGACGCCCGACGTGCGCGTCGTCGCCCTGGGCGTGCCCGACAAGCTGATGGACCAGGCTCCGCGCGCCGACCAGCTGGCGGCATTCGGCCTGACCGCCGAAGGAATCGCGCGGCGGGTGTCGGCGCTGGCGCATGAGGAGTCGCTGGAGCCGCGATGAACATTGGCGTCGTCGGCAACCCTCGCTACGAGGATCTCGCGGCAGTGCTGGGCGAGCTGGCCCGCGAAGCCCCCGCCCGGGGGCTTTCGCTTTCAACCGAGCCGCGCCTCGATCCCTTCTGGCCCGCGCCGTTGCCGCACTTCGATCCTGAAACCGTCGATGCCTTGCTGACATTCGGCGGCGATGGCACGCTGTTGCGCGGGGCGCGCCTCCTCGACGGCGCCGAGGCCCCGATTCTCGGCGTGAACCTGGGTCGCGTGGGGTTTCTCACCGCTGCGCGCCGCGAGTCGCTCTGTGCCGCCCTCGATGCGCTCAAGGAAGGCCGCTACGCCGTTGATGCACTGCAGGCGCTCACGGCGCGCATCACGCGCGCCGACGGCACGGTGGTGGACGTGCGGCAAGCACTGAACGACGTCGTACTGCACAAGAGTGGGGTGGCACGGGTGGTTCGCATGCACGTGCGGATCGATGGCGTCAACGTCGGGCCCTACAGCGCGGACGGCCTGATCGTCTCCACCCCGACCGGGTCCACGGCATACTCGCTCAGCGCCGGAGGCCCCGTCGTGGTGCCGGGCGTCGAGGCAATGCTGCTCACGCCCATCTGTGCGCACACACTCGCCGTGCGCCCGCTCATCGTCCGCGCCACGTCGGTCATCGAGATCGAGCCCATGGCCGAATGGGCCGAGAACGTCCTCGTGTCGTTCGACGGGCAGACCGGCTCCGCGGTCGGGGAAGGAGGACGCGTCGAGGTGCGGCGCGCGGAGCGCCGGGTCAAGCTGGTCCGGCTGGGCGAGGCGTCGTGGCTGACTCGCATGCGCGACAAGCTGCACTGGGGCGATCTCTCGGGCCGCGAGCCGAGTCCATGATCACCGAACTCCGCGTGCGGGACCTTGCCACCGTGGCCGATGTCCGGCTCGAGCTGGGCAACGGGCTCAACGTCCTGACCGGTGAGACCGGCGCCGGCAAGTCGATGCTGGTCGATGCACTCGCCTTGCTGCTCGGCGAACGGGCCGACAGCGCCACGATCCGCTCCGGCGCCCGCAAGGCGGTGGTTGAAGGAGTCATGGACGGCGTGACTCCCGCGCTGCTGCGCCGGCTTGAGGCACTCGGGCTCGACGTGGAAGATGATCACCTGATCATCCGGCGCGAAGTCTCGGCGGAAGGCCGCTCGCGGGCATGGATCAACGGCAGTCCCTGCAGCATGAGCACGCTGGCCAGCGTCGGAGAACTGCTGCTGGATCTCCATGGCCAGCACGAGACGCAGTCACTGCTCAAGCCCGCCGAACAGCGCCAGATCCTTGACTCGTGGTCAGGCGCCGACGCCGACGCGGAGGCAGTGCGCGGCGCGCACGGGGCCTTGGCGGAGCTGCGCGAAAGCGAGGCGGCGCTGGTCCAGCGTCGGGACGAAATCCGCCGCCGCGCCGACTACCTGCGCCACGTGGTCCAGGAGATCGACGCCGCCCGGCTCGTGGCCGGCGAGGACGAGGCGCTCGCCCTGGAAGCCCGGCGCCTTTCGCAGGCAGGCGCACTCAGTGAGTTTGCGCGCCGCGTGCTCGACGCCGTGGATGAGGGCGAGACGAGCGCCTCGCACGCGCTGGGTGAGGCGGAGCGGGCGTTGGCGCAGCTCGAGCGCACTGATCCGTCGGTGGCGGAATGGCGGGCGTTGCTCGATGCCGCCTTTGACAACGTGCGCGAGCTGGGGCGCCTGGCTGCCTCCTATGCCGACGACGTGCAGGAAGATCCTGCGCGTCTCGACCAGGTGGAGCGGCGGCGAGATCTGCTGGCCAGACTGCAGCTGAAGTACGGCGCGTCACTCGAGGCCGTGCGGCAAACCCGTGCCGACGCAGCGGCGGAACTCGACGTGCTCGACACGGCCGACCTTGACCTGAAGTCGCTGGCGGCGCGCCGCACAGCCGCGGAGCAGGCGTTTGCCGCTGCGGCAAGGGTCCTGAGCGCCCGTCGCGCCGAGGGCGCCGAGCGCCTGGGGCGGGCGGTCTCCCGGCTCCTGCCCAGGCTGGGACTCAAGGGCGGCAAGGTCACGGTACAGCTGGTGCCAATCGCCACGCCCGCCGCGAACGGCGCAGAATCGGTGGAGTTCCACGCGCAGCTCAACCAGGGGCTCGACGCGCGGCCGCTCGCTCGCTCGGCGTCCGGCGGCGAGCTGTCGCGACTGATGCTCGCGCTGAAGGTCGTGCTCGCCCATCACGACCGGGTGCCGACCCTGGTGTTCGACGAAGTGGACCAGGGCATCGGTGGCGAGGTCGGGGCGCAGGTGGGAGCTGCCCTCGCGGAACTGGGAGAGCGCCGGCAGGTGCTTGTCATCACGCACCTGCCGCAGATCGCCGCCCGGGGTGACCGACATCTCGTGGTGAGCAAGGAACCCCGCGCAGGCGTTGCCACCAGTGATGTTGCCCGGCTACACGGTGAAGACCGCGTAGCCGAGCTGGCACGCATGCTTGGTGATCCCGACGGCGACACTGCGCGCCGCCACGCCCAGGCGCTCCTGGCCGATGCCCGGAAGCTCACCGGACGCACGTGAGCAATCCGGCCTCCGGCCTCTTTTCCTCGGTCTGGTCAGGTGAGCCCGCCGCCGTGGCGTCCGCGCCGGGCCGCGCCAATCTCATCGGCGAACATACCGACTACAACGGCGGCCCAGTGCTGCCATTTGCCATTGCGGAGCGGACGTGGGTGGCCGTTGGAGACGCGCCCGGCGAGCGCTGGGAAGCGGTCTCGTCCGTCGATGGCAAGCGACGCGTCTTCGATCCCGGCGGCCGGTTACCGCTTGGCTGGACGGCATACGTGGCGGGCGTGGCACGGGTGTTTCGTGCGAGGGGGGTGCTGTTCCCGTCGGGCCTGCGCATCGCGGTCGCGAGCAGCGTCCCGGTGGGTGCCGGGCTCTCATCGTCGGCGGCGCTCTGCGTGGCGCTGGTGCGCGCACTGGCCGCGCACGCGATGGTGCGGCTCACGCGCGTCACGACGGCCGAACTTGCCTTTCGGGCCGAGCACGACGAAGTCGGCGTGCAGTGCGGCCGGATGGACCAGACGATTGCCGTGTTCGGGCAGAAGGACCACGCGCTGCTCTTCGAGACGGCCAGCGGCACCCGGCGCCAGCTGCCCTTTGCCCGCGCCGTGCTCATGGTGGAAACCGGCCGGTCGCACCACCTCACTGGCGGCGCCCTCAACGAGCGGCAGGCGGAGTGCCAGGAGGCGCTCGCCATCCTCCGCCGCAGCGCACCCCGGCTTGGCGCCCTCGCGGAACTCGATGAACGCCAGCTGGTGCGGGTGGCCGGCCGCTTGCCTCGCGCGCTGTATCGACGGGTGCGCCACGTGGTGACCGAGACGCGGCGAGTACACCAGGCGGCCACCGCACTGACACAGAATCGCTTCGCGCGGCTCGGGAGACTGCTCTCCGAGGGGCATGCATCGTTGCGCGACGACTTCGCCTCGAGCTGTACCGAGGCCGATGCCATTGTCGATTGCGCGGTGGACGCGGGTGCGTGGGGTGCTCGGCTCACCGGCGCAGGATGGGGCGGGGCCGTGCTGGTCCTCGCCCCCGACGCGCTGATTCAGGACGTGCGCGCCGCCGTGTCCGAGCGCTTTACCCGAACCTTCGGCGTGCTACCGAGAACGTGGATGACAAGAGCGGGAGCGGGCGCGCGGATGGAGGGGGTGTGACGAGGGAGGAGGGACGAGAACCGGTGCCAGTGGTTTCTGCCAAGCTGAGCACAGCGAAGGATCGACGCAATCGGTTCCGGACACGGGCGAGTAATTCCTTCAGCGCTTTGCGGGCTCAGGATGACACACTCCCGTCCCTCGTCCCTCGTCCCTCGTCCCTCGCCCATATATTTCCCCATCCACCGCCCGGATGGCGAAACCGGTAGACGCATGGGACTTAAAATCCCAGGCCCGCAAGGGCATGCAGGTTCGAGTCCTGCTCCGGGCATGCTGTACGCCGTGAACCGCGCACGCACGAGGCGACAATGGCACCGGCACCACGAGAAGCGAGACTGAAGCCGCAGTTCGCCGATCAGTACCCGGGACTGGTGCCCGGTGTCTGGCATCCCGCCGCCAGTATCGCGGCGTACCTGCTCACCCGCCAGCGGACGCTGGGCGGTGCCGATCCCCTGGCGCCGCCGGCTCGCGCCATCCCGACCGAGCATTTCGAGTTCCGGGGCGGGTCGCCCTCGCAGGGAGGGCGGCGGGGCAGGGAAGGCGAATCATAAGTCCTCCGTCGTACGACGCATGACTTGGGACTTATGACCTACGACCTGCTCCAGCCAGCCTCGCGCCGCCTTCACATCCCGCACGCGGTAACGCGCGCGGCTGGGCGTCGGGCCGACGTGCACGGCGATGGCGCCGGCGGGAAGCGCCGCGAACAGGTCCTCATCGGTCCGGTCGTCACCCATGGCGACGATGACCGAGTCCTTGGGAAGGCTCGCGGCCACCGACGAGACGATCACGCCCTTGTTGACGGTCGCGGGCCGGATCTCCACCACCTTGTTGCCCGGCAGCACTTCCAGTCCATGACGTTTCGCGAGCGGTGTCAGTTCGCGGATGAGCCGGGCGGCCTCGCGCGCGCCCAAGCGCTCGTTCGCCATGCGGTAATGCCAGGCCAACCCGGCTGATTTTTCCTCCACCAGCGCGCCAGGCGCGCGCTCCGTATGCTCTCCCAGCCGTCGCATGAAATCGTCGAACGACGCCGAGCGCTCCACACGCTGGCGCTTCCAGCGCGTGGCATGTGGTGGTCGAGACCAGAGGCCATGCTCGGCGTGCAGGCCGACGTCGAGATCCCCAAGCCACTCGTCGAGTGATTCATGCGAGCGTCCGCTGACCACGTGCACCTCGGTCTCCGGCATCTGGGTAAGCCGCTCCAGCAAGTCCCGCAGGCGCGCGTCGGGGCGCGCCTCGGCGGGGGCGTTGGTGAAGCGGACCAGCGTGCCGTCGTAGTCCAGGAGGAAGAGCCGGGAGGGCGCCCGCTGGATGCGGCGCGCCAGCTGGGCCAGTTCATCGTCGGTTGTGAGCGGGACTTCGATTTCGTTGGTGTCGCGGTCACTTCGCACGGCGTGAAGCCGGGTGAGGAACCGGCTGGCCCAGCGCGCCGCGTCGGCCGAAAAGACGCGGCGCCGGAGGGCCGCCATGCGGACCCGCTGCTGTTCCGGCGACATCGCAAGGGCCTGCTCCAGCGTTCGCGCGGTCCGCTCCACGTTGAACGGGTTGACCTGGAGCGCCTCCTGCAGCTCCTCGGCGGCTCCCGCAAATTCGGAAAGGACCAGGACCCCGTCCACGTCGGAGCGGACCGCCACGTACTCCTTGGCGACCAGGTTCATCCCGTCCCGCACCGGCGTCACGAACATCACGTCGGCGGCCCGATACAAGGCGAGAAGCTCGGCGCGATCCAGCGCGCGGTACTGGTAGGTGACGGGCGTCCATGAGGGCGTGCCGAACGTTCCGTTGATATGGCCTATCAGTGCTTCGAGTTCGGTGCGGAACTCGCGATAGCTCCGCACGCCGGTGCGCGAGGGCACCACGACCTGAATGAGGCGCACGGTGCCGTGCAGTTCCGGATCATCCTCCAGCAGGCGCTGGAACGCCAGCAGGCGGTGCGGGATTCCCTTGGTGTAGTCCAGCCGGTCCACACCCGCGATCAGCTTCTCTTCACTGGAGGCCTTGAGCCGGCTGACCAACTGATCCACATCCGGCTGGTTGGCCCGCTGCTCGAACTCGCGCGCGTCGATGCCGATCGGATAGGCACCGACGTGGACATTGCGCCCGGCAAAGCGCAGCTGGTCTGCTTCCCGGGCTTCGGTCGCCCGGGTGAGGGCCAGCGCCGCATCATGAAAATGCCTCGCGTAGCTGCGCGTGTGGAACCCGATCAGGTCGGCGCCAAGCATTCCCTCCAGGACTTCACTCCGCCAGGGGAGGATGCGGAAGATTTCGAGCGCGGGAAACGGGATATGGAGGAAGAACCCGATGCGGGCCAGCGGCAGCCGCTGGCGGAGCAGGGCAGGCAGTACCAGCAGCTGGTAATCGTGGACCCAGATGTCGTCGCCCTTCTGCCACTGCTGGGCCACCGCATCGGCAAAGCGGCCGTTCACGGCCACGTACGTATTCCAATGCCTGGGCGCCAGCGGCACACGGTCCGCCTGGTAGTGCAGCAGCGGCCAGAGAATGCCGTTGGACACTTCCTCGTAATACTCGCGGACTTCGCGCTGGCTGAGCGCCACCGGTACACAGCCAATGGCGGCCAGCCTGCTTTCCAGCTGGTTGCGCAGCGGCCGCGGGATCTCCGAGACGGGGCCGGGCCAGCCGATCCAGAGCGTTCTCACCGACCGCTTCGACCCGGACAGGGCGGTCGTCAGGCCGCCCACACTCCGCTCCACCTTGAGCTCGCCGCTGTCCATCCGGGCGGTGACCGGCAGCCGATTCGAGACGAGAATCGTGCGTGCCATCGCTACGTCCACGCCCGCACGCGGCCGTCGCGCGCGTCGAGCATCTCGCCGATGGTCATCGCGGCGTGGATGAGCCCCACGTGCGTATATGCCTGCGGGAAGTTGCCGAGCAGTTCGCCGCTCAGCGGCTCGATATCCTCGGAGAAAAGGCCCACCGGGTTGGCGAACGCCGCCACTCGGTCAAAGACCCGGATGGCATCGTCCAGCCGGCCCATCAGCGCCAGCGCTTCCGCCCACCAGAAACTGCAGATCGTGAACGCGCTCGTGGTCTGGCCGAAATCGTCCGGGTTCTTGTAGCGCAGCATGAGCCCGTTCTCCACCAGCATGTGCTCGTACGCGTTCACGGTGGAGACAAAGCGCGGATCGTGCCCGTCCAGCAGGCCGATCGTGGGGAGCAGGAGGTTGGCGGCGTCGGCATGCACACCATCGAGCGACTGGGTGAAGTAGCCGGCCTCGGTGCTGTACCCCTTGTCGAGGACGATGGCGCGCTCGCGCTCGGCGATCCGCTCCCAGCGCGCGGCGGTGCGGGCATCGCCGAAGCGCCGCGCCAGCCGCGCGCCCCGATGGATGGCAACCCAGCACATGGCGCGCGAGAAAGTGTAATTCCGGAGGATGCTGCGGAATTCCCAGATGCTGGTGTCGGGCTTGGGTGCCGCCTCGATCGCATCCTCCACCAGCCGGCGGATGAGCGGGTAGTAGCCGTTCGGCTCCTCGTGCACGATCCTCGGATCGGTGAGGAGCGTTTCGAGGCACAGGATGATCTCGCCCCAGATGTCATTCTGCCGCTGGAAATAGGCCGCGTTGCCGATGCGCACGAACCCGTTGCCGCCAAATCCTGCCAGGTGCGGCAGCATGTACTCCTCGAGGTTGCGTTCGCCGTCGATGCCGTACACCGGCTGCAGCGGGCCCGCCTCCGTCACGTCCCGCAGGTAGCGGACGAACTGCTCCCCCTCCCAGATCTGGCCCAGGCGCCTGAGCGCCTCCACCGTGAAGGCGGCATCCCGCAGCCAGCAGAACCGATAATCCCAGGTCCGCTGGGTGCCCATCGCCTCCGGAATGCTGGTGGTGGCGGCGGCAATCACGGCGCCGGTGTCATGGTAGGCATGCAGCTTGAGCACCAGCGCGGAGCGAAGCACCAGCTCGGTGCCAAATGACGGCAGCGCGCAACTCCGGCACCAGGCCCTCCAGCCGGCGATGGTGCGGTCCTGGTCGTGCTGGGCGCTCGCCATCGTGGCGGAGTGCTCGCGCGGGCCGTAGCTCATGATGAAATAGTGCGGGCGGGTGAGCACGAACTGCCGCCGCCCGGTGATATAGGGAATCGGCAGGCTGCTTGCGAGATGGAGGGGCACCTGTGGACCGCTCACCTCAAGGCCCTGGACGGTCTCCCGCATCTGCGGCTCGACGCGGGCGTAATCGGGGCGCGGATCGAAGTCGACCACGAGGCGCGGTTCGCCCTCAAGGGGGCGCACCATCCGGACGATTTCGATCGGCACCTTCACGCCCAGGCCGTACGGGATCCGAGGGGCGAAGTCCACGACCTCCCAGCTGCCGTCGTCCGCGTGAAATTCGGTCCTCACCACGTTGGTGTTGGGCAGGTAGCCCATCTTTCCGCTGAGCTCGCCTGATGCATGGAGGATCCGGAAGGTGCCGCCCTTCTCGCGGTCGAGCAGGCGGCCAAAAACCGAGGGCGAGTCGAAACGGGGCAGGCAGAGCCATTCGATGGCGCTGGTGGATGTCACGAGCGCCAGGACGCGGCCATTGCCGAAGGCGGCATGGTGCAGAAGCGCGGGTGCGGCCGGAGCGGTTTCGGTCATTCGGAAGGGCTACATGAAACCGGCCGATGACGCAACCATGAAGCACAGGGCGGCTCGTGCTACACTTCCGGCATGGATCGTACGCCGCCGCCTGTACTCTCTCCACCCAGCCCCGAGCCGGGCGCGCACCCGCTCGCGGGCGGGACGCGATTCGCTGTCTCCAGCGCCTACGCCGAGGCGATCGAGCTCTGCCTGTTCGATGCCGACGGCGGGAACGAGCGGCGCGTTCCGATGGTGCGCGATGCCAGCGGCCTCTGGCAACGCGACGTGCCCGCGGCCGGTCCCGGCCAGCTCTATGGCTTCCGCGCCCACGGACCCTGGCTGCCACGCGAGGGCCATCGCTTCAATGCCGCCAAGCTGCTGCTGGATCCCTACGCTCGGGCGGTGAGCGGGCCGATTCCCTGGCATCCCTCGCTCTGTGATCACCGGCCCGGCGAGCCCGACGTGGCCGACACCAGCGACAGCGCGCCGCACCTGCCCCGATCGGTGGTGGTAGTACCCGGGTTCGACTGGGCTGGCGACGTGGCGCCGCGCATTCCCATCCAGGATTCGCTGATCTACGAGTGCCATGTGCGTGGGATGACGATGCGGCATCCGCAGGTCCCGCCTGCATTCCGGGGCCGGTTCCTCGGGCTGGCGTCCGAGCCGATGCTGGAGCATTTCCGGAGCCTCGGCGTCACCGCGCTGGAGCTGCTGCCCATCATGCACGCTGCGGACGATGCCCGCCTCGCCCGGCTCGGCCTCACCAATTATTGGGGATACTCCACCGCAGCGTTCTTCGCTCCGGATGAGCGGTTTGCCACGGGTGCGCGAGGAGAACAGGTGGCCGAGTTCCGTGAAATGGTGCGGCGGCTGCACGCCGCAGGCATCGAGGTCATTCTCGACGTTGTCTACAACCACAGCGCGGAAATCGGCCTCGACGGGCCGACCCTGAGCTTTCGGGGATTGGACAATGCGGCGTGGTATGTGGCGACTGCTGAAGCGAGTCGCTATCTCGACGTGACCGGCTGCGGAAACACGCTGGATGTGGTGAACACCCCCGGCCGAAGCCTGCTTTTCGATTCACTGCGTTACTGGGTGACGGAAATGCATGTCGACGGCTTCCGGTTTGACCTGGCCCCTGCGCTTGCACGCGGCGGCGTGTTCCCTGACACGCTGCCGACGCTCTTCGAGGCAATCGCAGCCGATCCCGCGCTCACCGGGGTGAAGCTGATCGCCGAGCCGTGGGATCTGGGGCGGCAGGGCTACCAGCTGGGCCGGTTTCCCGCGGGATGGTCGGAATGGAATGACCGGTATCGAGATACCGTGCGGCGCTTCTGGCGCGGCGCGCCGAATGAAGTGGCAGGTCTCGCGACCTCGCTCGCCGGCAGCAGTGACCTCTTTGGCAGCAATGGCCGCGGCCCGCACGCCAGCGTGAATTTCGTGTCGTGCCACGATGGATTCACGCTGACCGACCTGGTCCGCTATGAACGGCGGCACAACCACGCGAACGGCGAGGAGAACCGGGACGGCCACGCCACCAACTGGAGCCGCAACTGGGGGGTAGAGGGCGAGACTCCTGACCCGGCCATCCAGGAGATGCGCGACCGGGTGGCGCGCGCCATGATCGGCACCGTGCTGCTCTCGCAGGGACTGCCCATGATCGGGCATGGTGACGAGTTGCTGCGCAGCCAGCGGGGAAACAACAACGCCTATTGCCATGACGGGCCGCTCACCTGGATCGACTGGAATCTGGGCCCCCGCGAGCAGGCCATGGTGGCTTTTGTAGCTCGAGCAGCGGCGCTCCGCCGCCGGCATCCGGTGTTGCGCGGCCTCGCGTTCCTGGCGCCACCCTCGGCCCAGGCCGGCACCGTGGCGATCTGGTTCCGCACCGACGGCTCGGTCCTGAACGACAGTGACTGGCATGCAGGCCTTCATGCCTTCGGAGTGCAGCTGCGGGAAAATGGTGCTGATCTGCTGCTGATCCTGCTCAACGGCGGCGCCGCGCCCGCGCACTTCGCACTGCCGTGGGGCGCCTGGGCCATCGCCCTGGCCTCGGCGGAGGCGGAAACCAGACTGAGTCAGAATGGTTGCAGGGTGCCGGCGTATGGAGTGGTGGTGCTGGAACCTCGTGGGCTGAAGGCTGAAGGCTGAAGACGGATATCCTCGCTCAGCTTTCAGCTTTCAGCGTTCGGCTCACATCGCCCCATCCGGGCCCACCAGGATGAACGTCACACTCGAGCCTGAGACAAAGTAGGGAAGACTGCCCCCGGTGCGGCGTGCCAGCAGGGACATGAGATGGCTGCTGGGGGCCGTCACCACGATACCAACCTGCATCCCGCCACCACTGCTGGAGCCGCCGGGACCCTGAAAATTTTCCCAGTCGAGGGTGTAGTTCGCGTTGTCGAAGCGGAAACCGTTCCGCATGTAGGGCTCCATCCCGGCGGGCATGACGCCCGGCGCGGCGTCCGGCGGGAAGGCATTCTTGTCCGCCCAGTAGTTGTAGGCCCCGAGCCGGACGTTATTGAGGTCGCTCACGATGCTGGCCACTTCAGCGTGCTGGCGCAGGTCGATGTAGCGCAGGATGGCGAGCCCCGCGAGGATGCCGATGACGATCATGACCGTGAGCAGCTCGATGATGGTAAAGCCGCGCCGACTCATGGTGTCCCTCGCCGGCTGACGATCTCATAGCTGTTGCCCACGAACGCCCGCAGGGAATCATCCGACCGGAGCGTGAGCTGCAAGGTTGAATCCGATCCTTCCAGCACGAAGCCGCCGAACTGCGTGGTGGTGTACGTCAGGTTACCAGGGCCTGTTCCGAGATCGCTGAGCCGCTCCGGCAGGTGCCCCGCGCTGTCCCGGTACCGCTCGATGCGCTCGTACTGTGCGGCCATGGCAAGCCTGAGACTGGCTTCGCGCACCGCCGTCGACTGGGGCGGCATCCCGCGCTCAAAGATCCAGTCGGGCCTGGTGGCGTAGAGCCACGCGCAGATGGCCACGAGGGCCAGCACCGAGATGACACTGAGAATCCGGAACGGCCGCCTTGGCGGCGGCCCGGTTGCCGGACGTGCCTGTTGCCGAAGCGCCGCCTCATACGCCTCGAGCAGGGCGCGCTTCTCGGCTGACGGTTCAGGGGGCATCGCTCGACCCTCCGGGCGGCAAGGCGGCTTCGACTTCGGCGGGAAAAGTCCGGATGTCGATCGGCTTCGTGATGTACCCGGAGAAGCCCGCGCCGATGGCGCGCTCACGGTCGCCACTCATGGCGTGCGCCGTCAGCGCCATGACTCGCCGGCCGCGGTGTGCCGAGGCGCGAATATCCTGCAGCAGCGCAAAGCCATCGCGACCGGGGAGCTGGATGTCCATCAGGATCAGGTCCGGCATCGTACGCTCTAACGCGTCCAGCAGCCCTTCGCCACCGGAGAGCCCAACGACGTGGTGGCCACGCAGCGTCAGCAAGGTGGAGAACAGCTTCATGTTATCGGGGCTGTCCTCGACGATCAGGATGGTGGCCAGACCGGGCTCCGTTGTTAGGGCGGCAGTCAATAACTACAATCCTGCCAGTCCATCGGCAACGCCGATCCCCCTGGCACCCCTTCCGGCAGGCCTATGTACGTCGGCGGCAGTGTTCGCGTCCCCGGTGACAAGAGTATCACCCACCGTGCGCTCATGCTCGCCGCGCTGGCGGAGGGCCAGAGCCTGGTTCGGGGCGCGCTCACCTCGCTTGACGCCCGCTCGAGCGCTCGGGTGCTCCGCCGTCTCGGCGCCAGGATCTCGCCCTTGCGCCCCGGATCCGAGGTGCGGATTCAGGGCTGCGGCCGCCTGCGTGAGCCTGGCGGCACGCTCGACTGCGGCAATGCGGGTACAACTGCCCGGCTCATCACGGGGATTCTGGCCGCTCAGCCTCTCTCGGCCCGGCTCAGCGGGGACGCGTCACTCCGGCGTCGTCCCATGCGTCGCATCACCGTCCCGCTGGGCCGCATGGGCGCGCGCTTCGCACCTGCCGAGCCCGACCGACTACCGTTCCAGCTTACCGGGGGACGCCTCAGCGCCCTCCGACACGATCTGCCGGTCTCCAGTGCCCAGGTCAAGAGCGCGCTCCTCCTCGCGGGTGCGTGCGGCGGCGTCGCGGTCTCACTGCGCGAGCCAGGCGGGCTCTCCCGCGATCATACTGAGCGGATGCTTCGCGCGCTCGGCTTTGGCGTTGCCACCAACGAGGGCCGGATCGAGTTCACGCCGGGTGGACAGTTCCAGCCCTTTGCGTTCGATGTGCCGGCCGATCCTTCCTCGGCTGCGTTTCTCGTGGGCGCGGCGATCCTGGCAGAGGGAGGGACGCTGACCCTGCCCGACGTGGGGCTGAACCCGACTCGCACGGGATTCCTGGCTGTCCTGGCGCGCATGGGCGCGGCGGTGCTTGTCGAACACCGCCGCGAGCAGATGGGAGAGCCGATCGGGACCCTGGTGGTCTCGCCGGCAGCACTCGAGGGGACAGTGGTCACGGCAGGAGAGATTCCCGGACTGGTCGATGAAGTGCCGATGCTGGCGGTCCTCGCCGCGCGGGCCCGCGGGGAGACGCGATTCTGCTCCGTGGGCGAGCTTCGGGTGAAGGAGAGCGACCGGCTCGCACTGATCGCCGCCAACCTGACCGCACTCGGCCAGCGAGCGCAGGTCGACGGTGAGGACCTCGTGATTGAAGGCACGGACGCTCCACCCCGGGGCCGCGTCCGCACCGAGGGCGACCACCGCATCGCAATGGCATTCCGGGTACTCGGCACGACACCAGGTGCGCACGTGAGCATCGACGACATGACCTGTGCCGATGTCAGCTTTCCCGGCTTCGCCCGAACGCTCGATTCGATCAGGAGGCGGCCGTGACACGAGCGGGCGCGGTAATCGCGATCGACGGCCCTTCGGCCTCGGGCAAGTCGAGCACCGCCCGGGCTGTGGCACAGCGGCTGGGCTTTGCTCATCTCGATTCCGGGGCGCTCTACCGAGGCGTGACGCTGGTGGCGCTACGTGAGCGGATGCGGCGAGGCGGTGAGGTGCCAGCCAGCCTGCTGGCCGGAGGGCCTGAGGCCATTCTCCGTGCCGCCGAGGAGCGGGGCCTGGTCCTGCACCCCGATGGAGCCGGCTTCGCCGCCTACCTCGAGGGTGAGCCGGTTGATGAAGTGATCCGGCTCCCCGAAGTCACCCGGCATGTCAGCGAAGTCAGTGCCGATCCGCAGGTGCGTGAGTGGGTGAATGCCCATCTGCGTGAGCTGGTGCGTGTCGGGCGCGACGTGGTGGTGGACGGTCGCGATATCGGGACCATCGTGTTTCCGCAGGCTGACCTCAAGGTGTTTCTCACCGCTAGCCCCGAAGTCCGTGCAAGGCGGAGAGTTAGGCAGCGCGGCCAAGGTGATTCCGAGGCAGAGACCAGGCGCGAGGCGGCTCTGCTCGCCGCGCGTGACGCGGCCGACAGTACCCGGGCCGTAGCACCGTTACGTCAGGCTGATGATGCCCGTCTGCTGGACACGTCGGCGCTCACGTTCGAGCAGCAGGTTGAGCGGATCGTAGGGTGGGCGAAGGGGGCGCTGGGCGCTGGGCGCTGAGCGCGATGCGCTTGCCGCCTTGTCTTCGCGTCCCTGATCCCTCGTCCCTCGTCCCTCGTCCCTCGTCCCCTTGCCGCGACCCTCAACTCCCCCTAATTTTCCCTGCTTCCCCACGAACGCATTTCGGCGTCCGAGGGACTTTACTCCAGCCCGCGGTTCCACGCCCGCGGTCCGACCTCGAAAGTGGCATTTCCATGGCCCAGTCCCCCGTCCTCGAAAAGACCGACAAGATCACCCCGACCGGTCTCCGCGTCCGTCCCGACCTCTACGACGAAGAGTACTCCGACGACGAATACGAACAGCTCCTCTCGATGTATGAGGGGACGATGTCGCAGATCGTTGAGGGCGAGATCGTCAAGTCCAAGGTCCTCCGCGTCACCGATAACGCCGTCATCCTCGATGTCGGCTTCAAGTCCGAGGGCTCCGTCCCCCTCGACGAATTCAAGGACCCGGGCTCCCTCAAGGAAGGCGATGAAGTCGAAGTGTTCCTCGAACACCTCGAGGACCACGAGGGCGCCGTCGTGCTGTCCAAGAAGAAGGCCGACTTCATGCGGGTCTGGGAAAAGATCCGCGTGGCCTATGAGAGCGACCAGCCCGTCGAGGGCACGCTCACCAAGAAGATCAAGGGCGGCGTGGTCGTGAACCTGATGGGCGTGGATGCCTTCCTGCCCGGATCGCAGATCGCGCTCCGCCGGGTGCCCAATATCGATGACCTGCTGGGCCAGACCTACGAGTTCAAGATCATCAAGCTGAACAAGCGCCGCCGCAACATCGTGGTGAGCCGCCGGGTGATCCTGGAGCACGAGCGCGCCCACAAGCGCGAGCACCTGATGAAGGAGCTCGAGGTGGGCCAGGTCCGGAAGGGCGTCGTCAAGAACGTCACCGACTTCGGCGCCTTCATCGACCTGGGCGGCGTGGACGGCCTGCTCCACATCACCGACATGTCCTACGGTCGTGTCTCGCATCCGAGCGAGATGGTCCAGATCGGCCATGAAGTCGAGGTCAAGATCCTCGACATCGACTGGCAGCGGGAGCGCATCTCGCTCGGCATGAAGCAGCTCCAGTCCTATCCCTGGAAGGACGTGGCCCAGAAGTATCCGGTGGGCTCGCGGGTGCAGGGCAAGGTCGTCTCGATCACCAACTACGGCGCCTTCGTGGAGCTCGAGCCGGGCATCGAGGGCCTGGTCCATATCAGTGAGATGAGCTGGACCCGCAACGTGCGCCACCCATCCAAGATCGTCTCGATCGGCGAGACCATCGAGGCCGTGGTGCTCAAGGTTGACGAGAACGAGGAGAAGATCTCGCTCGGCATGAAGCAGACCGAGCAGGATCCCTGGATGGTGCTGCCGCTCAAGTACCCGGTGGGCACCCGCCTCGAGGGCAAGGTGTGGAACCTCACCAGCTTCGGCGCCTTCGTCGAGATCGAGCCGGGCATCGACGGCCTGATCCACATCTCCGACATGTCGTGGACCAAGCGGGTGCAGCATCCGTCGGAAGTCGTCAAGAAGGGTGATTCGGTGGAGGTGCTGATTCTCAACATCGACGCCGAGAACAAGCGGATCAGCCTGGGCCTGAAGCAGGCGCAGGAAGATCCCTGGCTCCGGATTGGCGAGACGTATCCCATCGGCATGGAACTGCGCGGTGTCGTGCTGCGGCTGATGGACAAGGGCGTCGTGGTGGACGTCGGGAACGACATCGAGGGCTTCGTGCCGGTGTCGCAGCTGGGCAAGCCTGACGTCCAGAACCCGGGTGACGCGGTGCAGGAAGGCCAGCCTGTGGACATGACCGTGCTCGAGGTGGACCCGATCCATCATCGCATCGTGCTCGCGGTGGTGGGCTATCCCGAGACCACCGAGGAAGAAATGGCCGCCAATCGCGCCAAGGCCGCCCGGCCCGTGCCGTCCGAAGATGACGAGGGCGAGGAGCCCAGCTCAGAACCCTCCGCTCCGCCCGCAGCCGAGTAACGACTCGCGCCTCATCAAGAAGCCCCCGAGCAATCGGGGGCTTCGTCGTGTCGGGCGGCGCTTCTTCAACGCAGAGACGCAATGGGCGCGGAGGGCGCTCGCCGGCTCATCGAGGGAACCACGGAGGCACGGAGCCACGGAGGTGCGTGAAAGGACCGGGACAGGCGCTGATTTGATGCCTGAGTTGCGCGGTAGTGGTGCATCATTGCTGGATGCTCAAGGCACTCGAAACCGACCACCGCACACGGGAAGTAGTTGGCGCAGCGATTGACGTCCACCGCAACCTGGGGCCGGGCCTGCTCGAGTCCGCGTATCAGGCGTGCATGGAAGTTGAGCTCCGCCTGCGCCAGTTGTCGTTCCGGGCCGAGGTGGCGGTGCCGCTTGAATACAAGGGACATCTCATCGACGCCGCAGCATACCGGCCCGACCTGATCATCGACGAAAGAATTGTGGTCGAGCTAAAGGCCGTGACCACAGTGCTCCCAATCCATTCGGCCCAGCTGCTGACATACATGCGCCTTCTGGGGTGCCGGGTCGGTCTGCTCATCAACTTCAATGTGCCAGTATTTCGGCAGGGGATTCGACGGCTTCTGAACGACTAGAAGCCTCCGTGCCTCCGCGTCTCCGTGGTTCAGGACACGAACGCCAGCGTCCTCTGCGCCTCTGCGCTGAAAAGGCTTGCGCGGGACTACGGACCGGGCTCGCGCGGGACGGAGGGCTCCCCTACATTCTGCCCATGACTGAATCCAGGGAACGGCTGGAGGAGCTGCATCGCCGGCAGGCGGCGTCCGAGCAGGGCGGCGGGGAGCGGCGCATTGCCCAGCAGCACAAGAAGGGCAAGCTCACCGCGCGGGAGCGGCTCGACCTGCTCCTTGACGAGGGAACGTTCGTCGAGCTCGACCGCTTCGTCATGCATCGCGCCAGCGAATTCGGCCTCGACGAGGAGAAGTATCCCGGCGACGGCGTGGTGACCGGTTACGGCCGCATCGACGGGCGTCTTGTCTACGTGTTCTCCCAGGACTTCACGGTCTTTGGCGGCTCGCTCTCGGAGGCGCACGCCGAGAAGATCTGCAAGATCATGGACCTCGCGGTGCGAAATGGCGCGCCCGTCATCGGGCTCAACGATTCCGGCGGCGCACGCATCCAGGAAGGCGTCGCCTCGCTGGGTGGTTACGCCGACATTTTCCTCCGTAACACGCTTGCTTCGGGCGTCGTGCCGCAGATCAGCGCCATCCTGGGCCCCTGCGCCGGCGGCGCAGTCTACAGCCCCGCGATTACCGATTTTGTCTTCATGGTGCGCGGTGTCAGTTACATGTTTGTCACCGGCCCCAACGTGGTGAAGACCGTCACCCATGAAGCAGTGTCCTTCGATGACCTGGGCGGTGCCGACGTGCATGGCACCGTCTCAGGCGTCTCACACTTCACATTCGACAGCGAGCCGGCCGCGCTGCAGGCCATCCGCGAACTGATGGGATTCCTGCCCGGTAACAACGTGGACCCCCCACCGGTCCGGCACACGGATGACCCGGCCGACCGGCGCGATGAGGCCTTGCTCGACCTGGTGCCCGTCTCCGCCAACCAGCCCTACGACATGCTCGACGTGCTGCGCCGCGTGGTGGATGACGGACAGGTGCTCGAGGTGCACGCGGGCTACGCTGACAACATCATGGTGGGGTTTGGCCGCCTCGGAGGCCGGCCAGTGGGCCTCGTTGCCAACCAACCCGCGGTGCTTGCGGGCGTCCTCGATATCAATGCCAGCACCAAGGCGGCGCGCTTCATCCGCTTCTGTGACTGTTTCAATATCCCGATCGTCACCTTTGTCGATGTTCCGGGGTTTCTGCCGGGAGTGGTGCAGGAGCACGGGGGCATTATCCGGCACGGCGCCAAGCTGCTGTTCGCCTACTGCGAGGCCACGGTTCCCAAGCTCACCGTGATCACCCGCAAGGCCTACGGCGGCGCCTACGACGTGATGAGCAGCAAGCACATTCGCGGCGACGTCAACTTCGCCTGGCCCGCCGCGGAGATTGCCGTGATGGGGCCCAAGGGTGCAGTGGAAATCCTGTTCCGGAAGGAAATCAGCGAGGCGGCGGATCCGGCTTCGGAGACGGCCCGGCTGACGGAAGAGTACACGGCGAGATTTGCCAATCCGTACGCGGCGGCAGAGCGCGGTTACGTGGATGACGTGATCGATCCGCGCGACACCAGGCCTCGGCTCATCGACGCGCTGCAGACACTCACGGGCAAGCGGGACCGCAACCCGCCGCGCAAGCACGGGAACATTCCGCTCTGAGCCGGCGTGACTGGCGGAAATCCGGGCGTGGCCGCATGTTAAGTGCGATGCAACCATTGGCAGGCAGCTTTTGGAGCAGGGGTCTCGGAGCCACGACCCTCGGAGCCATGCTCGCGCTCGCGCCCATGACCGTCTCGGGGCAGGGCGCCGTGGACCCGAACGTGGCGCCGCGAGCGGCCGAGCTGAATCGCCAGGGCGAGCGCGGGCTGGGCATCGAGATGCTGGGCCGATACCTGGCGGTGGCGCAGAGCGACGGCCGCGCCTGGTTCCTGCTTTCCAAGTTTTACCGCATGGATGCGCGCGACTGGCACCGCGCGGGCCATCATGGTGATCCCTCCGCAGACGTCTTTCTCTCGCTTGCATCCGTCGCCGTCGATGAATCGATCCGCCTCCATGTGGATTCCGCTGCGCTCTACCGCGCGCTGGTGAGCCTCGATCGCACCCTGCTGATCCTGGAAGACTCCGGCTGGGCGGCGGCGCAGGGCTCCGCCACGACGCTGCCGCCACTGCCGCCCATCGTGGCGGAGCTGGGGCGCAACCTGGCGGCGTCCTGTCCCGCCAACGGTGTCGTCATCACCGGGTCGGAAATCGAATGGCTGGCGGCATGGCACGGCGCCATGGGCCAGGGCGGCCGGCGCGACCTCATCCCCTTGCGAGTGGATCTCTACGCCACCGATCCGCTCTACCGGGCGCGGATGGCCTCGGTGCTGGGCGTGGCACCAACGGCGTCACTGGCCGACGCTCTCGAGCGCGTCGCGTCCACTCGGCCCCTCTGCCTGACGCCCGCGACCGGCCTGGGCGGCATGCCCGACGTGGCGTGGACGCCGCTCCGGCTGATGCGGGTGAGCGGTTCCACTGGGCAGGGGCCCGATGTACCGCTTGCGCTCACGTCGCTCGTGGTTGATGTCGCCAACGGCGGCAGCGTCTGGACCGGTGACGTGCTTGCCATTTACGGCGCCGCCGCGCGCCAGAACGACCTGCTCTGCCAGAGCCTCGCGCCCGTGGCGGGGAGTCTGCCGGTTGGCGCATGCGAGCAATAGGAGGTCGACGGTCAACAGACTACGGTCGACTGCAGGCCGTTGACCGTTGACCGTTGACTGTAGACCCCTCACCGTCATTCCAATGCTTCGCAGAATCCTCATCGCCAACCGCGGCGAAATCGCCCTGCGCATCGTGCGGGCCTGTCACGAAGAGGAGATGGAGGCCGTCGCGGTCTTCAGCGACGCGGATCGTGCGAGCCCGCACGTGCGCGCCGCCGACCGCGCCGTGGCGCTGGGTGGGAACGCGCCCGGCGAGAGTTACCTCGATATCGCCAAGCTGGTCGATGCCGCTCGGCAGAGCGGCGCCGACGCGGTGCATCCGGGCTATGGCTTCCTCGCCGAGCGGGCCGCGTTCGCCACTGCCGTGGAGGATGCGGGCCTGGTCTGGATCGGCCCGCCGCCCTCAGCCATCAGTGCCATGGGCGACAAGACCGAGGCGCGACGGCGCATGGAGGCTGCCGGCGTCCCGATCGTGCCGGGCGGCTCCGCGCCGGTGACGAAGGTGTCCACCGCGCTCAAGCTCGCACGGGAAATCGGATTCCCCGTCATGGTGAAGGCGGCGGCCGGAGGCGGTGGCAAGGGCATGCGCGTGGTGCGCGAGGAGGCAGAGCTCGCGCCGGCGCTCGAGACGGCGGCCTCGGAGGCGCTCAAGGCATTTGGTGACGCATCGGTCTATCTCGAAAAATTCATTGAGCGGCCCCGTCACGTCGAAATCCAGGTCCTGGCCGATCACGAGCGCACGACGCACCTGGGCGAACGCGAATGCTCCATCCAGCGGAGGCACCAGAAGCTGGTGGAGGAGGCGCCATCAGTGGCGGTCTCGGCGGCGCTGCGAGCGGAAATGGGCGCGGCCGCCGTGGCCGCCGCCGAAGCTGTCGGCTATCGCGGTGCGGGAACCTGCGAGTTTCTCCTGGGCGCGGGAGGCCGCTTCTATTTTCTTGAGATGAACACACGGATTCAGGTGGAGCACCCCGTCACCGAGCTGGTCTATGGCGTGGACCTGGTGCGCGAGCAGTTGCGGATTGCCGGCGGCGAGCGCATGCGGGTGCATGCCGGCACGCTCCATCCGCGCGGCTGGGCGATCGAGTGCCGCATCACCAGCGAGGACCCGGCGAGCGGGTTCCTCCCGACGACCGGACGCGTCTCGTGGCTCCGCCCTCCCGCCGGACCCGGGGTGCGCTGGGACGCGGGCATCGAAACGGGCAGTGAGGTGACGCTGTACTACGACTCCATGCTGGCCAAACTGATTGTCTGGGCGCCTGCGCGCGAGCAGGCCATCGGCCGGATGCGCCGGGCGCTCGGCGAATTGGAGCTTCACGGTGTCGCCACCAACCAGCAATTTCACGAGCGACTGCTTGCCGATCCCGCGTTCGTGGCCGGTGACATTGACATCCAGTTTCTCGATCGGCGGACGGACCTGATGCAGGCCGACCTCGACCAGGCGGAATTGACCACCGTGGCCATCGCCGCTGCGCTTGCTGAAGATGAGCATCGGCGCCGGAAGCGGGTCCCGGTGAACGGCGCTACCGAGACAACGGACTCCGAGTGGGCACGACTGAGCCGGCGCGAAGCGCTCCAGTAGAGATCCTGCGTCTCGCTGGCGGCGGCGATGGAGTAGGCAAGCTCGCGGATGGACTCACGGTGTTCGTGCCGCGTACCGCTCCGGGCGACCGCGTGGTGCTGCGCGACCTCCAGCGGAAGCGCGGCTTTGCGCGCGCGCGAGTAGCCGAGCTCATCGAGGCAGGCCCCGGACGGGTCGAGCCGCCCTGTCCGCACTACACCCGGGATGCGTGCGGCGGCTGCCAGCTGCAGCACCTGGCTGCTGCGGCCCAGCGCGGTGCGCGGCGCCGGATGGTCGGGGACGCGCTGCGGCGGATCGGCAAGCTTGATGTCGAGGACCCGCCGATCGAGCCGGCGCCGGAGCAGTGGGGCTACCGCACGCGGCTCTCGCTGCACGCGGTCGGCGGGCGGATCGGGCTCCGGCCCCTTGGTCGCCCGGCCGACGCGTTTGAGCTGGATCGGTGCCTGATCGCGCATCCCGACCTGCAGGAGCTCTGGCTTCTGCTCAAGCGCCATCGCGCGCTGCTGCCCGCTCGGCTCACGCGGCTCTCGCTCCGCCTCGGCCGGGACGGCATTCGTCACGTGATTGCCACGCTTCCCCCGGGCGAAATCTGGAACGAGGCCGCCCAGGTTGCATCGGAGCTCGGTGACGCGGGCGTGGAGGCAGCGCTCTGGGCCACCCTGGAGTCCGGGCCCGTGCGACAGGTTGCGGGCCCGCCCGCCGAGCATTCGGCGACCAGCTTCGAGCAGGTGAGCCCGCTCATGGGAGCGAAAATCCGCGCCGACGCGGTAGCCGTGCTCGCGCCAATGGCAGGCGAGCAGGTGTGGGATCTCTACGCCGGCTTGGGCGAGACGACTGCGCAATTGGTCCGGCTTGGCGCGCAGGTCTCGAGCGTGGAGCTGGACCGGCATGCCGTCGAGTGGGCCGAGGCCAATGGACCGCCGGCACTTCGAATTGCCGGCGCCGTGGAAGAATCGCTGGCCGGGCTACCCCGCCCAGGGGCCGTTATCACCAACCCGCCGCGCACTGGCATGCACGAAGCGGCGGCGCGCCAGCTCGATGCAACCGGGGCGACACGGATCGTCTACATCTCCTGCGACCCGGCCACCCTGGCCCGGGACCTCGCCCGGCTCACGTCGTTCCGCCTCCGGGCCTGCCGGGCCTACGATCTCTTTCCCCAGACCGCCCACGTCGAAACCGTCGCGGTCATGGAGCGCGCGTGAAATACTGGGTTACGGTCAACGGACGCGAAGTGGAAGTCGAGGTGGTGGCCGATTCGGTGCTGGTTGGCGGGGCCCGCCAGCAGGCTTCGCTCGATCAACTGTCCGGCACTCCACTGCAGGCGCTCACCCGGGATGGTACATGCCGGACGCTGGGCTGCGAGCCGCTTGGCCGAGGCCAGTGGGCCATCGGCATGCAGGGCCGGATTTTCGACGTCGAAGTATTGGACCAGCGGACTCGGCACATTCGGAGTCTCTCCGGGCCAGTGGCGGGACAAGGCGGGGGTGGAGTGCTCAAGGCTCCCATGCCGGGACTCGTCGTAAAAGTCCAGGTCGAGCCGGGCCAGCAGGTGGCGGCCGGAACGCCGCTGGTGGTGCTGGAGGCCATGAAAATGGAAAATCAGCTCAAGGCGCCGGCGGCGGGCGTGGTGGCGGAGGTGCGGGTGCTGGCAGGCGCCGCGGTGGAGAAGGGGCAGGTGTTGGTGGTGCTGAAGGCGGAAGGCTGAAGGCCGAAGGACGCTGCCGCCTCACGCCTTACGCCCCGCGCCCCTGCGCCCTCGTCCCTCGTCCCTCGTCCACTTGACCCGCCCCGCGGCGCGGAGCTATTTTAGGAGTCTGTCTTGATTTAGGGCCTTTTCACGCAGTCCGGATGGAACGGTACATGAAGACCTTTTCGGCCACGCCGGAAGACATCACGCATGACTGGCATGTCGTCGACGCCACGGGAATTCCCCTTGGGCGGCTGGCGAGCCACGTCGCGCAGCTGATTCGCGGCAAGCACAAGCCCACCTTCACGCCCCACATGGATGGCGGCGATTTCGTGGTGGTGGTCAACGCGAGCAAGGTGCGCCTGACCGGCCGGAAGCTGGAGCAGAAGACTTACTTCAAGCACACCGGCTACATGGGCCACGAGAGCCATGTTCCCGCGCAGAACATGCTGGACAAGCACCCGGATCGTGTCATCGAGAAGGCGGTCTTCGGGATGCTACCCAAGAATTCTCTGTCCCGGCAGAAGCTGCGGACCAAGCTGAAGGTGTATGGCGGCGCTGAGCATCCGCATGCGGCGCAGCAGCCCCAGCCCTATGAACTGACAGACAAG
>DASTFH010000014.1:0-4295 GCA_035708725.1 Gemmatimonadales bacterium
CGCGGTGACCGGACTGCTCGCGACCATCACCAGCCTGCTGGGTCGAATGGTGGGCGAAGCCGTCGCCGTACGCCTGCTGGAACAGGCAGAACCGGCCCGGTCCGGGACCCTTCCTCGCGGTCCGAAACCCGGACGCCAAAGGACAGACAATGGCTAGAAAGTCGGCACGGACGCAGGCGGCGCTGCATCGTGCGCCCCTGGAAGTGCTTGCCACCGGCGTACCGGGGCTGGATGAAATCATGGGCGGCGGGTTGCCGGCGCTCTCGTTCAACCTGGTGGCGGGCGGTCCGGGCGCCGGCAAGACCACGCTGGCCATGCAGATCCTGTTCGCCAACGCGAGCGCGGAGCGACCCGGGCTCTTCTTCACGCTGCTGGGGGAAACTTCCCTCAAGATGCTGCGTTACCAGCAGCAGTTCTCGTTTTTCGACCTCGACCGCATCGGCCATGATATCCACTTCCTGAATCTCAGCGACGACGTCCTCAATGGCAGCCTCGATGACGTGCTGGCGCGCATCATCAGCGAGGTGGAGTCCATCCAACCGGCGTTCGTGGTGGTGGACTCCTTCCGGTCGCTGGTGCGGGCCCAGGGTAGCCAGAACTCGGAGCAGCAGCTGGAGCACTTCGTGCAGCAGCTGGCGCTGCATCTCACCACGTGGGAAGTGACCTCGTTCCTGATCGGCGAGTACGAAAGCCAGGAGCTCCGAAACCCGGTCTTCACGGTGGCGGACGACATTATCTGGCTTTCGCAGGTGGCGGACCGGAACTCCGTGGTGCGGAAGCTCCAGCTGGTGAAGGCGCGCGGCATGCCGGCCATGCCGGGGTTGCACACGCTGAAGATGTCTCGCGACGGCATCCAGGTATTCCCGCGCATCACCGAGCAGCACCGCGACCCCAGGCGGCGCACCGGAGAGCGTCTCTCCAGCGGCATCGCCGGCCTCGATGAGATGATGGGTGGCGGGATCACGGTGGGTGATTCGCTGGTGCTGGCCGGACCGAGCGGCTCGGGCAAGACCACGTTCGCCCTGCAGTTCGTCGCAGCCGGACTCCGCCGCGGCGAAGCGGCGGTCGTCGCCGTCTTCGAGGAACATCCCGATGCCTACCTGGAGCGTGCACGAAGCTTCGGCACCGATTTCCGGGAGGCGGAGCGGAACGGCAAGCTGCGCATTCTCTTCCTCCGGCCGCTCGACCTCTCGGTGGATGAAACACTGGACGAGATGCGGAAGCAGGCCCGGGAGATCGGCGCCACCCGGCTGGTCATCGACTCGATCTCGGGCTTCGAGATGGCGCTCGCGCCGACGTTCCGGTCCGACTTCCGGGAATCACTCTACCGGCTCATCAGCGCCGTGACGGCCATCGGTGTGACCGTGTTCTCGACCGTCGAGGTGCTGGAAAGCCGTGACCGCCTGCAGCTGACCGGTTACCAGATCTCGTTCCTGACCGACGACATCATCAACCTGCTGTACGTGGAAATCTCTGGCGAGCTGCGAAAGGCGCTCGCCGTCATCAAGATGCGCGGCAGCCGCCACAGCACCGTGTTCCGGGAGTACGACCTCACCGAAGCCGGTGTCCTGCTGCGAGAGCCGCTCACCGATTTCGACGCGATCGGCACCGGAATGCCCGTGCGGCACTTCCGCTCCGCCTGGCCGGCGCACCCAGGACTGACCGAACGCGAGGTGCTGCTGCTTCAGACACTGATCCGGACCGGCGCCGTTGCGGCAAATAAGCTCGCAGCACTGATCGGGTCGCCGCTCACCGATGTGGAGGGCAGCCTCGACCGTCTCCTGCAGCTCAGGTACGTGGTCAAGGACGGCACACGGTACGCTGCGGTCGCCCGGGCGCCGGGCATGTGAGCATGGCATGAAACCCAACCGGCGACGGGCCCGGGCCGGGCGGCGGCGCAGCGATGCGGCGGCGCCTCACGGCCGTTCGCCCGGCGCGGAGGAGCGGCTGGGCCGGTTCGACGAGCTGGTAGAGCTCGCGCCAGACGCCATCTTCGTCCAGCGTGAGGGCCGGATCCTCTTCGCGAAGTCCGCGGCGGTGCGGCTGGCGCATGCGAGGACGCGTGAGCAGCTGCTCGGCCTCGCCGTGGACGACCTGCTTTCCCCGCCCTGGCTCAAGCATTCTGAGGCCCAACTGGTGGCCGCCGGTGAACTGGTGCAGGAAGTCGCTCCCGTGCGCGACACGCTCCACTGCCTGGACGGTTCGGCGGTCGAGGTCGAGGTCATGTCGGTGGCGTTTCTCGACCGTGGGCAGCCGGCCGTACACCTGGTGGTGCGCGACGTCTCGGAGCGGCTCGCGGTCGAGCTGACCGCGCAGCACGCCGAGCGCCACATGCAGCAGGCGCAGAAAATGGATGCGGTGGGCGCCTTGGCCGGCGGCGTGGCGCACGAAGTGAACAACATGATGCTGGTGATTTTCGGCTTCGCTGATTTCCTGCTCGAGGAGGCCGCGTTACCTGATGGCGCTCGCCGCGACGTCAACGAAATCCTGAAGGCCGCAAAGCGGGCCGCGGCCGTCACCCGTCAGCTGCTCTCGTTCAGCCGTCGCGCGTTCCATCATCCCCGCTTCATTGGCGCGGCAACCCTGCTCAGTGGGCTGGAGCCAGTCATCCGCCAGGCGCTGGGCGAACGCCTGCACCTCTCGCTGTGCGTGACCCCCGTCTCCGCCGTCTGGGCCGATGCAGGTCAACTGGAGCAGGTGCTGGTCAACCTTGCGCTCAACGCGCGGGACGCCATGCCGGATGGCGGCACGCTCAGCCTCCATCTTTCCAACCGGCACTTGGCCGAAAACCTGCCCATCGACAGCGGAGCAACGATTCCCGCCGGAAACTGGGTGGTGCTCACCGTGCGTGACACCGGCTCCGGCATGGGGCCGGCCGTGCGCCGACGGATCTTCGAGCCGTTCTTCACGACCAAGGCCGTCGGCGAGGGCACGGGCCTGGGACTGGCCGCGGCGTTCGGTATCATGCGGCAGCACCACGGCTACATCACGGTCGCGAGCACACCGGGCGAAGGCACCACATTCGAACTCTTTTTCCCGGCCATGCCAGACGCTCCCACGGACGAACATCCGGAAGCCGAGTCGCCGCCCTGGCGAAACAAACAGTGGTCGGACGCAACGATTCTTCTCGTCGAAGACGAGCCGGCGGTTCGCCTCATCGCAACCAGGACGCTGGAGGCAGCGGGCTTCCGGATCCTGGGCGCCGACAGCGGCGCGGACGCCTTGACGCAGGTGGATCGCCATGGTGCCCCGGCCCTGGTCCTCACCGACCTGATGATGCCCGGCATGACCGGGGCGGACCTGGGTCATCGCCTCCGTGAACGCTTCCCCGACCTCAGCATCCTGTACATGTCGGGTTATTCCAAGGAAGAGCTGCGGCGCCAGGGCGCCGACCCCATGGGACCGCTGCTGCAGAAGCCCTTTACTCCCGAAGCCCTGGTGCGGCGCGTGCGGCAGCAGCTGGCCGACGAGCACAAGGCACGCGGCTGACGCGGGTTCGATCGCGAAAGCAGTGGCCCGCACGTCACCATTGCGGTAATTTTGACCCTTCTCCCGAGACAGTCACCGGAGTCACCTCGGAGCGGGATCGCCCTTGCTGGAACTCTTCGAGAAGAGGACGCGCGGCCTTCGCCCGCGCCGGAGAGCGTGTTGATCCGCTTTGACGGCTTGATGATCGCATCCACGGCGCTCGCCCAAGGCACGACGCTTGTCACGCGCAACGGGCGTGATCTCGCGTGGCTGAGTGGGCCGCGTGTCGCTCCGATCGAACGATGGATGCGGTGACGCGGCCGTACTTTGCGCTCGTCGCCGCGCTGCTCCTGGTGGTCTTCCCGCTGGACGCCCAGCAGCCCGGCACCGATCTCCGCATTTCCGTCATCACCATCGGCCCTGGCGCCGAAGTCTGGGAACGCTTCGGGCACAACGCCATCATGGTGGAAGACACCGCGAACGGCGAGGCGCGCTGGTACAACTACGGCATGTTCGACTTCAACGCCGCCGATTTCTGGCCCCGGTTCCTCAAGGGCGACATGCGCTACTGGATGGCGGGCGGAGACGTGCGGTCGGAACTGGGCGCCTACATCCGGCGCAACCGCTCCGTATGGATCCAGGAGCTGGATCTCACGCCGCCCGAACGACTGGCGCTCAAGCAATTTCTCGAATGGAACGTCCTGCCCGAAAATCGGTTCTATCACTACGACTATTACTACGACAACTGCTCCACCCGCGTACGCGACGCGCTCGACCGGGTAATCGGCGGAGCCATCAAGGCGCAGACGGAAGGACGGCCGTCGGGC
>DASTFH010000015.1:0-11013 GCA_035708725.1 Gemmatimonadales bacterium
TTACCTGGCAGTCTGCCCTGTGGAGCTCGGACTTTCCTCGAGCGCGTTTCCGCACCCGCGACCATCGCGCCCGGCCCAAGGGAAAGATAGACGGCTGGACGGCTAGGCGGCTAGACGGCTAGTTGGCGCGTCATTGCGAGGAGGGGCCGCAGGCCCCGACGAAGCAATCGGGTGGCCGACATCCCAAGTTATGCGACCCGATTGCTTCGGGCGCGCTGCGCCCTCGCAATGACGTGACTGGCGAGCCGTCCAGCCGTCCAGCCGTTTAACCGTCTTGCAATGCCGCCAGCCCCACCCGCGCCATCTTCACGTACTCCGCCATGCTGGGGTCGGCGTTCTTCCACTGGGCGAGCGCCAGTTCGTACTGTTCCTTGGCGGCGGCGGTGTGGCCCAGCCGGGCCTCGAGTTCCGCGCGGAGGAGCCGCACCCGGCCGATCGACGCCCAGCGCGGGTCGAAGCCGCGTGAAGAGAGCTGGGCCGGCTCGAAGCTGCGGATCAGGTTGAGCGCGTGCTGGGTGTCGCCGAGGTCAGCGTAGATGATCGCGGCGATGGCGCGGCGGGAGAGTTGGTCGAACTTCCGCGATGCGGCGCTGTCAGGCGCCTGCACCAGCGCCCTGGCCTCGGCCGAATCGCCACGGGCCAGCGCGAGCCAGGCCCGCAGCACCGCGGGCGGTGCCTCGCCCGAGAGCGCGCGAAGCTCGGTCAGTCCGGTCGAGTCGCCGGCGAGGCCGGTGAAGAGGCCAATGGCGGCGGGCGCACCGGCTGCGAGAATGGCCTTCCTCTTCCCTTCCGGCGCCACCCGCGCGTCCTCCGCCGTCGCGTGCCACAGACTCCTCAGCGCTGATTCCGGCGCGCCCAGCGAGTTGAAGAGCTGGGCCAGCGCGTTGCGCCGCCAGCCGTCACTCCCGCCCATTCCTTCGCTGCCGTAGATCGCCTCACGGACCTGGTCGGCAAACTCGATGGCGCGGGTGGCGTTGGTCACGTCGCCCTGGTAGGCGAAGACGTTGGCGGCCGCGGCCACGTCCTGGAACACTGACGGCGTGCTGCGGAAGCTGGCAAACTCTCCCGGTGCGCTCGAGTCCAGCGCCAGCCGGAGCAGCCGGGATGCTTCCTCCACATCGCCCGACAGGAAGCGAATCCGCGCCTCCATGAATGCGATCTCGGGGTGATTCGGCGACAGCGCGCGGATTCGGCCCAGCTCGGCAAGTGCCGAGGGATAATCGCCCGCCGCAATGAACGCATCCACCAGCGCGCTGTGCGAGCGGAGCGCGGCCGGCTGGGTGGCGACCCAGTTCCGCGCCAGCGTCATCACCGCGTCCTGGGCGCGCTGGGCCGCCGCCGTGGCGGCCGTGCTGTCGAGCAATGGCTGCTGGAGCGAGTCGTAGGCCGGCACGAACGAATCGCCGGGCATCAGCGCGATCGGGCTTCCCCGCCGACTGGTGCTCGTCAGCATCTCCTCGACGTGCTCATACGCCAGCACATAGCTGGGATCGAGTGCCAGCGCCTTCCGGAATGCCCTCAGCGATTCGGTCATCGCCGTGGCATGACCCTGGGGCGCCATCATGTCATGGTACCAGGCGTCGCCCAGGCCGTACCAGGCGTCGGTATCGTTGCTGTCGCGGGCGATGAGGCTGCCATAGAGTCCGCGCGCGTCGGCGTACTCCCCGTCGATGAAGGCGCTGTAGGCGCTGATGATGGTGCGCTGGCGTTGCGGCAGTGCCGCCGAGTGCGCCACCGCGCGGGCCATGGCGTCGGTGCTCAGCGAATCGTTGGCGCCCACCAGCCAGCCGCGGGTCAGCGCGTACTTGTAGTAGGCCAGCCCGAACGTGCTGTCCATGTTGGTGGCCCGCTTGAGCGCCGTCTCCGCGGTGGCGAGGTCCCAGTTGTTGAGCGCCTCGACACCCTGCAGGTATGCCCGGAATGCTTCGAGCGACGACGTGGTCGCTTCCCAGAGCGCCGTGCGCGTGTCGGCCGGTGCGCCCGAGAGATCCAGCAACTCGGCGGCGAGCTGGTCGAACACCGGGCGCACATCCTCGCCTGGCGCGGCCGTCACCTGCGCCGTCTCCACCTTCCGGCCGGTGAACACATCGTAGACCCGCGCGGTGAGGTGGAGCGAGTCGCCCACCTGGTCATAGTCTCCCATGACCACCGTCCAGACCCCGGCGTCACGCGCCAGCCGCCGCGCCATCTCGAGGCCGATGGTCTGGCCTTCGGCAATGTCGTGGCGGTCGAGGAGGTCATGCAGGCGCTCCGAACCCACCACCTGCAGGTCGTTCCACTGCGACAGGTTGAGCGCGAGCATGCTCACGCTGCCCTCGCGCAGCCAATCGAGTGAGGTGTTGTTGCGCAGGTTGTTGAACGGCAGCACCAGGAGCGAGAGCCGCGGGTTCACACCGGCCGGCGGCCCATTCTTGCGGGCCAGCAGCGCCACCGCGCCAATGCCCAGCAGGAGCACTGCTCCGACTCCGACCGCAAGTCTTCGGACGCGAGGACTCGTGACTCGTGACCCGCGACCCCCCGGCCGCCGAGCCGTCGAGCCGCCGAGCAGGGCCGCCCTCAACTCCGCCCCCGTCTGCCACCGCTCGGCTGGATTCTTTTCCAGTGCTCGCATGATGGCATCGGCCAGGACGGGCGAGGCCTCAGGCCGGCTCTTCCGGACCGGCGTCGGCCGCTGGGAGAGATGCTGCGAGACGACCAGGCGCTGGGGTCCCTGGAATGGCGGCTTGCCGGTCAGCATCTCGTACGCCACCACGCCCAGGGCGTAGAGATCGCTGCGGGTGTCCACCTGATCACCTGCGGCCTGCTCGGGGCTCATGTAGGTGGGCGTACCGACCGCCACACCGAGGGCGGTGCGCGGGTCGGTCTGGTTCGCTTCCATGGCACGCGCAATACCGAAATCGGCCAGCAATGGCCGTCCCGTGCCCGCTTCGAGCAGGATGTTCTCGGGCTTGACGTCGCGATGCACCACGCCGGCGGCGCCGGCGGCGTCGAGCGCGCCGGCCAGGTCGGCGGTGATCTGGGTGACTTCCTCGGGTGGAAGGCGGCCGTCGCGGTCGAGCCGGGCGCGGAGCGTTTCACCCGGAACCTGGTCCATCACGTACCAGAGCAGGTCGCCGCCGGCGCCGGAGGAATGGACGGCCACGATGTTCGGGTGGCGGAGCCGGGCGATGGTGCGGGCTTCGTCCAGGAACCGGCGGGCAATGCTCTCGTGCCCTGCCAGCTCGGGGTGGACCACCTTCACGGCCACGGGGCGGTCCAGGGAGGTATCGCGCGCGAGGAAGACCACGCCCATTCCCCCGCGCCCGAGCTCGCGCTCGAGCCGGTATTGCGGCCCGAGGGCGTCGGCGACGCGCTGTGCGAGATCGGACGGGGTGTCAGTCACGGGAGCGCTCCGTAGCCGGCGCGGGTGGGCGGATGGCCGGTTCGAGTCTGAGATGCTTTCCGGCGGCTGAAGGTTGCGCATCCGGTGCAGCGGTGCGGGCGCATGTTCCCGCCCGGGGTTGTGCAACCATTGAGGGGGAGATTGTACGCTCTCCGGTGACAATACAACAGGTCGTGGCCTGCATGTCTGAAGACACCGACCCGCTGACCATCGCCGCCGTGCTCACCCAGAGTGAGCGCCAGCGGGTGGATGCCGCGGGCAATGGGCTTTTTTCCGTGGTGCACCGGGACTCGGTGCGCGAAGCGATGCGCGTCGTGCGCGAGCGTGCGGTGGATGCGGTACTCGTCTCGGTGCATCGCTGCACCCCCGATCATGCCGATGCCCTGAGTCAGCTTGTCCGGCACTTTCCCGGCGTGCCAACCGTGGCGCTGGTGTCCGGTCCTGATCCCGCGTCACCCGAGGCGCTGCTCAGGCTGGGCGCCTCGGGGGTGCGCGAGGTGGTGGATGTGTCCAGTCCCACCGGCTGGTCGCAGCTGCGCCAGGCGGTGGCACGCCCCGCCTCGCGGGCGGCGGCGCGGATCCAGGGTGCGGTGCTGGGCGAGCTGCCCGAGGCCACGCCCGACACCCGTCTCTTCTTCGAGACGATGATCCGGCTCGCGCCGCACACCATCACCGTCCGCCGGCTGGCCGTGGTGCTCCGGGTCTGCCCCAGCACGCTCATGTCCCGCTTCCAGCGCTCCCAGCTTCCCAGCCCCAAGAATTATCTCGCGGCCATCCGCCTGCTGCACGCCGCCTGGCTCTTCGGGACCACCGGCTATTCCGTCGCGGACGTTTCATACCGGCTGGAATATTCCTCACCCCAGAGCTTTGGCCGCCACCTGCGCACCATGCTGGGGATCACCTCATCGGAATTTCGCAGCCGGTTTCCCTTCCCCGTGGCGGTGGAACGGTTCCTCGACCTCATGATCCGGCCCTACGTTGACCGGTGGGCGGGGTTCCATCCGCTGGAAGGGGCGAGGGGGAGGATGGGTTAGATGGGCTAACAAGATGGGCAGGATGGGCAGGATGGGCAGGTGTTCGCCACGCGCTGTCATTGCGAGGAGAGCCCGCAGGGCTCGACGAAGCAACCGGGTGGCCAGCGTCCCGACCCACGCGACCCGATTGCTTCGCCGCTTCGCGGCTCGCAATGACGCCGGCTTAGCTTCGCCTGCCCATCTCGCCCATCTCGCCCATGTCGCCCATCCTGCCCATCTAACCGAGAGCCACCATCCCAACGCACTCCCCAAACCCCACCCTCCGCATCCCCTCCCGCTCACACCACCCGCGCAGGGTGATCTCGTCGCCGTCTTCCAGGAACGTTCGCTGCTCGCCGTTGGGCAGCTGGATCGGATCGCGCCCGCGCCAGGTGAGTTCCAGGAGACACCCGCGCGAGGTGGGCTCCGGGCCGCTCACCGTCCCGCTCGCGATGAGATCACCGGGCCGGAGGTTGCAGCCGTTGCTCGCGTGGTGCGTCACCATCTGCGCCATGGTCCAGTACATCTGGGTGAAATCGCCGAGCGACAGCCGGTGTGGCGCCGTGCCGGCCTCCCGCATGCGACGGGTGCGGAGCAGCACCTCGAGCGTGATGTCCACCCCGCCGCGTTCCTGGTCCTCTGCGTCAAGGAGATGCGCGAGCGGCACGGGATCACCTTCCGCGCGCCGGTATGCGGGAACCCGGAACGGCGCCAGCGCCTGCATCGTCACGACCCAGGGCGAGACGGTCGTCGCAAAATTCTTGGCGAGGAACGGTCCCAGCGGCTGGTATTCCCACGCCTGGATGTCGCGCGCTGACCAGTCGTTCACCAGGCAGAGCCCGAAGAGTTGCCCGCCCGCGTCGTGAACAGTCACCGGCTCACCGAGCACGTTGCCCGGTCCGATGAATGCGCCGACCTCGAGCTCATAATCCAGCTGGCGACATGGCCCGAATGACGGCACGGTCTCGTCCGGCTTCTTCCGCTGCCCGCTCGGTCGCTGGATCGCACTGCCTGATACGACGAGCGACGACGCTCGGCCATGATAGCCCACCGGCAGCCACTTGTAATTGGGCATCAGCGGATTGTCGGGACGGAACATGCTGCCGACGTTGGTGGCGTGATGCACCGACGCGTAGAAGTCGCTGTAGTCCCCCACCTCGGCGGGCAGGAACATCTCCGCCTCGGACATCGGCACCAGCAGCTCGGCGGAGCGCTTCCTCGCGTCGCCGCTCAACTCGCCGTCGCTTGCCAGCAGCGATTGCAGCGCTTGCCGCAGTTCGCTCCACGCCGCCTCGCCCATCGCCATGAGGTTGTTGAGCGCAGGTGCATCGCAGGCATCGGCCGCGGCGCCGAGGTTCCAGTGGGTGCGTGCCGCCGACACATCGAGAACCTGGTCGCCAATGGCGACACCCACGCGCGGACGTTCACCACTGCCGCGTCGGCGAAACACGCCAAGGGGCAGGTTCTGGATGGGAAAATCGGTGGCGGGATCATTGGCGCTTTCGATCCACGTCGTGAGTCGTGGGTCGTGGGTCGCGTTGATGTCAGTCATGATTCAGAGCAGCTCCATGGAGCGGAGATCATCCATTGGCTCGGTGAAGGAGCAGGAGCCGAACGAGATGCCGAACTCCCGGCGCATTGCCTCGATGTCTTCGGCTCGGGCGTGCCCATCACTCCATGCGACGCTGTCGGCGTCGAATTCGAATGCCGAGCTGCCGCCTTCTTCGAGCATGCGACGCACCGTGCGATGGTCGGCGCCCTGGCGCGCGGCGGCGGCGGCCATGAAGATGTTGAGGAAGCCGTACATCGGCGCGATCACGCTGCCGGGCTCATATGTGAGACGATACTCGCCGCGAAGCGGATGATGGAGGCCGGCGGTGGCCTTGAAGGGAACGCCAATCCGTGCCGCCGTGAGGAGGAAGCGGGTGACCTCCCCGGCTGAGGGGAATGCATCCTCGGTCACGCCACCGGTCCGGATCTTGGCACTGGCGCCCGCGTCGCGGATGGCGCTGAGCAGCGCTTCGGGATCATCATTCACCGGAATCTCCACGAACACGCGTACATGATCAGGCGCCGACCGTACCAGGCGCGTGATCGTCTCGGCATTCGTGGCCTTCACTTCCAGGGTGTCGATGGCGACCTGACCCGCCGCACGGCGCGCGTGGCGCTCGTTGAAGTCGAAGACCAGCTCGGCGTCTTGACCCGGCTCCGCGCCGCCCAGCATGCTGATGAGCCATGGCGGCGTGTCGCCGTCCAGCGGAAGATGCGCGGCGGCCGCGCCCTCGAATTCATCGAGCCGGGCGGAGGGCACGATAAAGCGGCCGAGCGCCCAGGCGTCTTCGCCGGCGCGATAGGTGGCGTAATTCTTCACGGCCCGCACCATGGCGAGCCCGGCGGGCGGAAAAAGCCCGGCGTAATCGATCAGACCCGTCAGCAGGGCGCGGAGGGTGGGTGATGGAGCGGTCATGAAGGAAAGATAGGGGGTCGAAGGGTCGAGGGGTCGAGGAGTCGAGGGATTCGCCATGTGGCGTCATTGCGAGCCCCGAAGGGGCGACGCAATCGGGTAGCCCGAATCGTGACGACCGCGACTCGATTGCTTCGTCAGCGCCTGCGGCGCTTCCTCGCAATGACGCGTCATGGCGACCTTTGGACCCGCCGAGCCGCCGAAACCCGCCCTTCACTCGAGCCGTAAGAGCCCGCCATGCCAACCATCCGTTCTTCCCTTCCCGTCGCGCTCGACAGTCTCCGCACCAGTCCGCTCAGGACCCTGCTTTCCACGCTGGGCATCGTCATGGGCATGGCGTCGCTGGTGGCGGTGCTGTCCATTGGCGACGGGCTGGAGCGCTACGCGCGGAGCCAGATCGACCGCACCACGGACCTGCAGACCATCCTGGTGCAGCCGACGACGGCGGATCTCGTTGACGGCATCACGGTGCCGAGGACCGATTTTGCCCGCTACGGGCTGGCAGACCTCGATGCGCTGCAGCGGGTGCTCGGTACTTCGGCCACGGCCACCATCATGGTGAACGGCGCCGGCCGGCTCGGTATTCCGGGGTCTGATTCAGCGCGAGCGGCGATGGTGGTGGCGGCGTCGCCGGGCGCAGAGTTGCCGGGAGGGGCTGAGCTGGAGGCGGGACGTGGGTTGCAGGACGCGGACGTGAGAGATTCCGCACACGTGGCGGTCGTCTCACACAACCTTGCGATGCTGCTCTCGCCCGATTCGGCGACGGGCGCCATCGGGAGATCGCTGAACCTGGGAGGCACCGCGTTCACGGTTGTTGGCGTGGCCGCGGCGATGGAAGGCCCCGCCACTCGGCTGCTCGCGGCCATGGTGCCATTCTCGGTGCGCGACGTGGCGCTGGCGAAAACCACCGAGGTGCGCGCACCCCGATTGCTCATCCGGACAGCGAGCGTGGAAGCAGTGGATTCGGTGCGCGAGGCCACGCGCCGCTGGGTGGCGGAGCGCGGCGGTGGCGCCGAGGTGCGGGCGCATCAGGGCGGCCGGCTGGCGCAGGTGCAGCAGGGGATCATGATCTTCAAGCTGGCGATGGGTGCGTTTGCCGGGATTGCCCTGCTGGTGGGCGGGATCGGGATCATGAACGTGCTGCTGGCGTCGGTCACTGAGCGCACCCGTGAGATTGGCATCCGGAAGGCCGCGGGCGCGCGGAACCGTGACGTGCTTTCCCAGTTTCTCTCGGAATCGGTTGCCATCTCGGCGGTGGGCAGCATCATCGGCGCGGCCCTGGGGCTGGGCGGCGCGTTCCTGGTGACGGCGCTCATGCGACAGCACGCCAGCGCGGTGATCTACGCCGGCGTGAGCGTCAGCACGCTGGTCATCGCGGCGCTGGTGTCGGTGGTGACGGGGCTGGTGTTCGGGTCCTATCCGGCGCTGCGGGCGGCCCGGTTGTCGCCGATTGACGCAATACGGCATGAATAGGGATTTATGATGAACCACGGAGGCACAGAGGCACGGACGGGTCATTCATGATCGGTGCTCTCCATATCGAGTGTCGTCAGGTCTTCAGGAAGCCGAAGTGCGAGCACGTGCGCGTCTGCTGTCCGGACAAGAACCAGGAGGCCCGACTTGAAGAGACCGAGTGCGTAATCGCTCGGCATGGAGAAGGACCCCTGATACGCACGTGCAGAATACAGGTCCAGCATGGATTGCCCGCCCTGGATTCGCCGTAGTGCCACTGCACGGCCGCCACCGTCCACCAGGATATCCTGGTAGACCGGCCCGGCTTCGGGCCATCGATCTTCATAGAGCTGTCTGCCCGTTACGCCAAGAAATGGCAGGGGTGTGTCACCGCCTCCCTGTTCCTGCTGGAGCACACGCTGCCTTTCCGCGTCATCAATCGGAATGCGCTTCGCATCCAGGCGCGTGACGTTCAGTAGCTGGCCGCTGAAATCGGTATGACAGACACCAAACACCTTCCAGGAGATGAATGTGACTCGGTCACCCGCTATGCCCCATGAGCGGTGATAGGAATCTCGATAGGGTTGCTGGGGAGGTGTGCCAAGAAACGAGTCGAGCGTTGCATAGGAGTTTCTGAGGCGAAGCAGAGGCTGTTGCGTCAGTCCCTCCCGGGATGGGACAAGGCGAATCAGATCGAGCGCAGTGCGGGTATCCATGTCCTGGGCCGCCAGACGCAATTTGCCTGTCTTCGAAGCAATCACTTGGCCCGTCGGCGTCACGGCAATACTCAAATCGAACACGGAGCCGCCGCCGGTTGTGTCTACGACCGATCCCCACCTGAAGCCGCCGGTTCGCGTGAAGAATTTCACGCTGTGAAGATCGGCCACGACAATTGCCGAATCACCAGCCAGTGCAAGGCGAGTTCGCCGGTGCCGTATCGGGCCGAAGTCGAGGTCTGAAGGGCCCCTGCCTTCCCGACCGAACCACCTCAACACGCGGCCGTCGCGGGCAACTACCGCAACCCTGGAGTTCACCTGATCCAGCACGAATAACGAGTCGCTTGCGGTGTCCCAGTCCAGGCTGGCCACGTTCCCAAGCTGCTCAGGAAGCGCGAACTGCCATGCGGTGTCGGGGGGCGGCAGGTCTCGGATCGAACTGGCTGCTGCAGTATCCAAAGCACTCTCACATTGACCTTGGATGTCAGTGGAACCGGAGCCTGCAAACACATGACCTGTGCCTGTCTCCTGGCCTGTGCATGCGAACAGCATGACCACGAACACCAGACGGGTGACAGCTGTCTTTCTCGGCGAGGATTTCAATAGCTCTCCCTGGACTGGCACTCGACGCAATCCGGACGTCTTGAATACAAAGCCAGAATGCAAAACTTCAGGTCGTTGTCAAGCGACAAGATGCGATCAAGCATGCGTGGGACTCCAGAAAGAACCACGGAACCACGGAACCACGGAGCCACGGAGACACGGAGGCATCCATTCGCGTCTTGCCCTCCGTGTCTCTGTGCCTCCGTGATGAATACTGGGACGCAGCCCTATTCGCTGAATGCAGTCTCCTGATTCACCATCCCTGCCGCCCGCCCCAGCAGCGACAGAAATTCCGCCCGCAACCCATCCACGTCCTCGTCCATTCCGCGGCGTGCCAGTTCACGCACGTTGCTCCAGCTGGCGTCGCCCTTGAATTCGGAATCACGCAGCAGCATGCCGAACTCGGCCACCGCCGCGGCAAAGGCAAAGTCGCCATCCAGCCGGCTATGCACCTGGTTGTCGGTGAGCCGGAGCGAGAGCAGGCGGCTGTTATCCGACGTGGGCGGCTTGTAGCGCAGCTTCACCGTGAGCCACTCGCTCTGGTGCCCATCCACCGGGAAGCTGGGACGCTGGTAGCGGAGTGAATCAGTGGTGATGAGCGCAAAGTCCTCATCCGAATCCACTGGGACCACTTCGTAGAGCGCAGTCACGCTGTGGCCGGCGCCCAGCTCGCCTGCATCCTTGGTGTCATCGTTGAAGTCTTCCTTGGCCAGCAGCCGGTTTTCATAGCCAATGAGCCGGTAGGCCTTGACGCGCGACGGATTGAACTCGACCTGGATCTTCACGTCCTTGGCAATGGTGAACAGCGTGCCGGTGAGCTCGGCGCCAAATACCTTCTTGGCCTCGAGAATGTTGTCAATGTATGCGTAGTTGCCGTTGCCCTTGTCGGCCCGCGCTTCCATGCGGCCGTCCGTGGAGTTGCCGGTGCCGAAGCCAAGGACGGTGAGGTAGGTGCCTTCCTTGCGGCGGTCTTCGATCAGGCGGGTGAGCTCGCTGGTGCTGGAGACGCCCACGTTGAAATCACCATCGGTGGCGAGGATGACGCGGTTGTTGCCCTCGGGCATGAAGTGGCGCCGGGCCACGTCATAGGCGAGGCGGATACCGGCTCCGCCTGCAGTTGAGCCTCCCGCTTCGAGACGATCAATCGCTGAGAGGATCCTGTCCTTGTCGCCGCCGGGCGTGGACGGAAGCACGAGGCCGGCCTGCCCCGCATACACCACAATGGCTACCCGGTCCTCCTCACCCAGGTGGCGCACCAGCGTATGGAATGCCTGCTTCACCAGCGGCAGCTTGTCCTCGCTCATCATCGAGCCCGAGACATCAATCAGGAACACCAGGTTGCTGGGTGGGATCTCTCGGCTCTGGTAGCGTTTTCCCTGGATG
>DASTFH010000016.1:0-2026 GCA_035708725.1 Gemmatimonadales bacterium
CCCCCACGACTCCTCTGGCTCCCCTCCCTCATTCTCGCCGTCGGCCTCGTCCTTGGCGGCTGGCTGGCGGGGCGGGGGATTGCGCAGGTACGCGCGAGCGACCGTTACGTCACCGTGAAGGGCGTCTCCGAGCGTCCCATCCGCGCCGACCTTGCCATCTGGCCGCTCAGCATCGTGGTGGCCGACAATGACCTGGGCCGGGCGCAGGCGCAGGTGGCGGGCAATGTGCGGAAGATCCTGGCCTTCCTGGACCGGCACGGAATCGACACGGCGCAGGCCTCGCTGCAGGGCTTCCAGGTGACCGACGCCAATGCCAACCAGTATCAGCCGGCCGGTGGCGTGGCGTCGCGCTTCGTGGTGAAGCAGACCATCATGGTCCGCTCGGACCGCCCCGACACGGTGCTGGCGGCGAGCCAGCGATTGAATGAGCTGGTGGAAGCCGGCGTGGTGTTCTCGTCTGGGGGCGAATACGCCGCGACCGGACCCAGCTTCATCTTCACCAGGCTCAACGAGCTCAAACCGGCGATGATCGCGGAGGCCACGTCCCGTGCGCGGGATGCGGCAGAGCAGTTTGCCCGAGACTCGAAGACGCACGTGGGCGGCATCCGCCGGGCCAACCAGGGCGTCTTTGAGATCCTGCCGAGGGACCAGGCCAACGGCATCCAGGAAGAGAGCCAGGTGGAGAAGACGCTGAGGGTGGTGAGTACGGTGGAGTATTTGTTGGAATAGGCGGTTGGACGGCTAGTGGGTCGTCGGTCATCGGTCGTCAGTCATCGGTCGTCGAGATTTGTCGCCCTGATCCCCGCTTTCGCGGGTGTCAGAAGCGAAGGGGCCGAAGTTCAAACCCGGCTCCGCCTCTTCGGTCGCACCCGACCTCAGAGTACCACCGCGGCCGACGACCGATGACTGACGACCGACGACCACTGTCACCTGTCCAACTTTCCGCCTCTCAGACGTCCCGCCTCTATCCCGTGGTCTCCTGGAGGCCCCCTCATGCGCCGGTACCGTTGGCTGTTACTCCTGTCCGCCTTGGCCGTCCTGCCCGTCTCACCCGCCCTGCATGCCCAGGCTCCTGCGGCCCGGCAACAGCTCATCACCCTTCATGATTCCGTGGCCCGGCTGGCCAGCACCGAAGACGTAACGACCATCGCCGGCACCAAGCGCGCTGCGCTCGAGCGGAACAAGTCGGATGCCATGCTGCTCATGCAGACGGGTCTTGCCCAGCTCCGGCTCGGCCAGCTTTCGACTGATCGCGCACCGCTGGACCAGGCCCAGTCACTCTTCGACGAAGCCATCTACCGCGCGCCTGACAACTGGCCCTGGCCGTGGTACGGGCTGGCGCTTGCTGACCTGGCCCTCGACAGCACTGGTGCGGTGGTGAAGCCGAGCATGCACTCGGGCGCCGGCGTCTACTACCACGACGCGGCCCTGCACGCCCTGGGCAAGGCGCTCGCAGCAGATTCTTCATTCATTCCCGCCGCCGCTTTGCTCGGGGACATTCTCCTCCCCTTCGGGGAGCGCTCGCTCAATGACGAATTGAAACGGGCAGTGCGGCGGGCGGCTTCCACCAACCAGGTGGCGCTGCCGTGGCTCGCGCTGGGCCGGGTCTATCGCAATCTCCACCAGGCCGACTCGGCCGTGTGGGCATTTGGCCAGTATGTGACGCTGGGCGGTGACTCAGCGCTCGGGCTGCTGGAACAGTCGCGCTCGCTGTACGACCTGGGACAGATCGCCGCCGCCACCACGGCCTATCTCCACGGCGCCGAGATCGCCGACAGCCTCGCGCGAGCCAACTACCGGCGGGACGTGGCGTGGGTGGCGACCCCGGAGGAGTTGGCAGCCCTCGATGCGGCGCCACGCGACAGTCTGGGCACGTTTGTCCAGAACTTCTGGGCCAAGCGGGATGCGGAAGAGTTGCGCAGCCCCGGTGAGCGGCTGGCGGAGCATGTGCGGCGCTGGCGGTACATCTTCGAGAATTTTCAGCTGAGCGCGCGCGCCGAGGGCACGCCGCAACGTGGCGGGGCCA
>DASTFH010000017.1:0-61837 GCA_035708725.1 Gemmatimonadales bacterium
TTCGGCATGGACTTTCGCAAAGCGGAGCGAGACGACAAGCTGCGTGTCATGTACCTCCGGCCGCTGGACCTGTCGGTGGACGAAACGCTGGACGAAATGCGAAAGCGGGTCAAGGAGATTGGCGCCAGCCGGCTGGTGATCGACTCGATCTCGGGGTTCGAGATGGCGCTCGCGCCCACCTTCCGGTCCGACTTCCGGGAATCGCTCTACCGGCTCATCAGCGCCGTGACCGCCATCGGCGTGACCGTCTTCTCCACCGTCGAGGTGCTGGAGAGCCGGGACCGCCTGCAGCTCACCGGCTACCAGATCTCATTCCTGACGGACGACATCATCAACCAGCTCTACGTGGAGATCGCCGGCGAGCTGCGGAAGGCGCTGACCATCGTCAAGATGCGCGGCAGTCTGCACAGCAGCGTCTTCCGCGAGTATGAAATCACGACCAGCGGGGTCCTGCTGCGGGAGCCGCTCACCGATTTCGACGCGATCGGCACCGGAATGCCCGTGCGGCACTTCCGCTCCGCCTGGCCGGCGCACCCAGGACTGACCGAACGCGAGGTGCTGCTGCTTCAGACACTGATCCGGACCGGCGCCGTTGCGGCCAGGCAGCTCGCAGCGCTGATCGGGTCACCGCTCACCGACGTGGAGAGCAGCCTCGACCGCCTGCTGCGGCTCAATTACGTCGTCAAGGACGGTGGGCAGTACGCCGCCATTGCACGGCCCGCGGGCATGTGAGTATGGCATGAAACCCAACCGGCGACGGGCCCGGACCGGGCGGCGACGCAGCGATGCGGCGGCGCCTCACGGCCGCTCGCCCGGCGCCGAGGAGAAGCTGGGCCGGTTCGATGAGCTGGTGGAGTTCGCGCCGGATGCGATCTTCGTCCAGCGTGAGGGGCGGATCCTCTTCGCCAATTCCGCGGCGGTTCGGATCGCACATGCCACGACGCGTGAGCAGCTGATCGGCCTCGCCGTGGACGACCTCCTCTCGCCACCCTGGCTCAAGCATTCCGAGGTCCAACTGGTGGCCGCCGGTGAACTGGTGCAGGAGGTCGCTCCGGTGCGCGACACGCTGCACCGCCTGGATGGTTCGGCAGTCGAGGTCGAGGTCATGTCGGTGGCCTTCCTCGACCATGGGCAGCCCGCCGTGCACCTGGTGGTGCGCGACGTCTCGGAGCGGCTCGCGGTCGAGCTGACTGCGCAGCACGCCGAGCGCCACATGCAGCAGGCGCAGAAAATGGATGCGGTGGGCGCCTTGGCCGGCGGCGTGGCGCACGAAGTGAACAACATGATGCTGGTGATTTTCGGCTTCGCTGATTTTCTGCTTGAGGAGGCCGCGTTACCGGATGGCGCTCGCCGCGACGTCAACGAAATCCTGAAGGCCGCAAAGCGGGCCGCGGCCGTCACCCGCCAGCTGCTCTCGTTCAGCCGTCGCGCGTTCCATCATCCCCGCTTCATTGGCGCGGCAACCCTGCTCAATGGGCTGGAGCCAGTCATCCGCCAGGCGCTGGGCGAACGCCTGCATCTCTCGCTGTGCGTGACCCCCGTCTCCGCCGTCTGGGCCGATGCAGGTCAACTGGAGCAGGTGCTGGTCAACCTCGCGCTCAACGCGCGGGACGCCATGCCGGATGGCGGCACGCTCAGCCTCCATCTTTCCAACCGGCACTTGGCCGAAAGCCTGTCCATCGACAGCGGAGCAACGATTCCCGCCGGAAACTGGGTGGTGCTCACCGTGCGTGACACCGGCTCCGGCATGGGGCCGGCCGTGCGCCGACGGATCTTCGAGCCGTTCTTCACGACCAAGGCCGTTGGCGAGGGCACGGGCCTGGGACTGGCCGCGGCGTTCGGTATCATGCGGCAGCACCACGGCTACATCACGGTCGCGAGCACACCGGGCGAGGGCACCACATTCGAACTCTTTTTTCCGGCCATGCCAGACGCTCCCCCGGACGAACATCCGGAAGCCAAGTCGCCGCCCTGGCGGAACGAACAGTGGTCGGGCGCAACGATTCTTCTCGTCGAAGACGAGCCGGCGGTGCGCCTCATCGCCACCAGGACGCTGGAGGCAGCGGGCTTCCGGATCCTGGGCGCCGACAGCGGCGCGGACGCCTTGACGCAGGTGGATCGCCATGGTGCCCCGGCCCTGGTCCTCACCGACCTGATGATGCCCGGCATGACCGGGGCGGAACTGGGTCATCGGCTCCGTGAACGCTTCCCCGACCTCAGCATCCTGTACATGTCGGGTTATTCCAAGGAAGAACTGCGGCGCCAGGGCGCCGACCCCATGGGACCGCTGCTGCAGAAGCCCTTTACTCCTGAAGTCCTGGTGCGGCGCGTGCTGCAGCAGCTGGCCGACGAGCACAAGGCACTCGGCTGACCCGGGTTCGATCGCGAAAGCGGTGGCCCGCACGTCACCATTGCGGTAATTTTGACCCTTCTCCCGAGACAATCACCGGTGTCACCTCGGAGCGGGATCGCCCTTGCTGGAACTCTTCGAGAAGAGGACGCGCGGCCTTCGCCCGCGCCGGAGAGCGTGTTGATCCGCTTTGACGGCTTGATGATCGCAGCCACGGCGCTCGCCCAAGGCACGACGCTGTCACGAGCAACGGGCGTGATCTCGCGTGGCTGAGCGGGCCGCGTGTCGCTCCGGTCGAACGATGGATGCGGTGACGCGGCCGTGCTTTGCGCTCGTCGCCGCGCTGCTCATGGTGGCATTCCCGCTGCCCGCCCAGCAGCCCGGCGCCGATCTCCGCATCTCGGTCATCACCATCGGCCCGGGCGCCGAGGTGTGGGAACGCTTCGGGCACAACGCCATCATGGTGGAAGACACCGTGAACGGCGAGGCGCGCTGGTACAACTACGGCATGTTCGACTTCAACGCCGCCGATTTCTGGCCCCGGTTCCTCAAGGGCGACATGCGCTACTGGATGGCGGGCGGCGACGTGCGCTCGGAACTGGGTGCGTATGTCGAGCGCAACCGATCGGTGTGGATCCAGGAGCTGGATCTCACGCCGCCGGAGCGGCTGGCACTCAAGCAGTTTCTCGAATGGAATGTGCTGCCGGAAAATCGCTTCTACCATTACGACTACTACTACGACAACTGCTCCACCCGCGTGCGCGACGCGCTCGACCGGGTAATCGGCGGAGCCATCAAGGCGCAGACGGAAGGACGACCGTCGGGCACCACCTTCCGCGCCGAGACGCGCCGGCTCACCGAGAGCAGTCTTCCGGTGTACATCGGCATCGAACTCGGGCTGGGGCGGCCCACCGATCGCCCGATTTCGCAGTACGACGAGATGTTCCTGCCGATGGCGCTCCGGGACCACCTGCGACAGGTGACGCTGCGCGATTCGACCGGCGCCGAGCGCCCACTGGTCAAGGCGGAAGAAACGCTCTATCGCTCGACCGCCGACACGCCGCCAGTTGAGCCGCCGAAGTGGTGGCCGTGGTTCCTGCTCGCGGGGCTCATTGTGGGGGGAATGCTGCTGGTGTCAGGAATTGCGCTGGCGACATCGAGCGCGGCGCGGTGGATCTTCGGCCTGATCGCCGGTGCGTGGACGCTCTTCGCCGGGCTTGGCGGGCTTCTGCTGGCCGCCCTCTGGGCCTTCACCAGCCACACCGCGGCGCACGCGAATGAGAACCTGCTGCAGCTCTGTCCGCTCGCGCTCGCGCTGCTCGTTGCCCTTCCGCGCGTGCTTCGCCGGCCGCGCGGGCGGCATCCGGTGGCGGCACGGCTAGCGCTCGTCATGCTCCTCGCCTCGGCAGCCGGGCTTGTGGTGAAGCTCATTCCCGGCAGCAGTCAGATGAACTGGGAGATTATTGCCTTTGCGCTGCCGGTGAATTTCGCGATTGCCTCCAAGCTCGCACGCCCCGTCAAGGCTGGGAATTAGCGACCCTTTACGGCAGCTGGAGGTGGATCGCGGAGGTCGCGTCCTGAGGCGGTCCACGCACCTGTCGGAAGCTTCTCTACTCTCGGGTCAGAGTGGCTTCGATCATATCCCCCGAACCGGCACCAGCAGCCACGTAGGATAATGTCGAGCCGTCATAGCTCCAGGGGTTGTCGCGAATGAAGGTATCCGCGGCCTGATCGAAGCTGATGTGGGTACTGTCGGCGCCAAAGCTCCATGTACCCCGAAGCGATAGATCTTCCTCCACGCCGCTCTCACTCAATGCCGCAGGAATATGGATGCTGCCGCTGGTGGTTCCCGAGGATGTCAGCGTCATACCGATCATCGCGCCAGCGGCCAATGCATCGGTCGGAGTGCCATGATCGGTGACGATGAGTCTTGTCGCGTGCCAGGTTCCGGTGGGTGACAGGTCCGGTCCGTTCGAATCGGTACACGCGACGGTGGCGAAAACCACAAGAGCCATGACAGTGATCGGATATGCTATCATCCGGTAGCTTGTCAACATACTCTAGTCACCACCTGCTCCCAGGTCAGTTCGAGTTAGTACTGCCTTCACGACTCCTCCTGAGGCGGGATCTGCACACAGACAGGCCAGCGTGGTGGTTCCCGCAACCCAGGTACCACTGCTTATGAACGTGTTCGCCTGTTGGCTGAAAACCACCTGGCTAGCAGTAGAGTCGGCTCGCCACGTGCCGCCGAGAGAGAAAGATCGGGCGTCACCCGTGCTGCTGAGCGACGCCGGAAGGTAAAGCTCTCCGGACGTCTGCCCCCCGGGCGCCAAACTTAGGTCTATTATGGCGCCCGCGGCCAGAGCATCGGCCACACTGTCACCTTGGGTGATCGTCCAGAAGGTGGCTTCGTACGAGCCGACGAGCGTTTCCGACGGTTCCGCAGAATCGGAACAAGCAACGAGAACCCAGAGAGGCACGACGAGCGTGGTCGCCAAGGCGAGTAAGTACGTCCGTGCGTTCGTGCGACGCCTCATCGGAACGGACCTGAGACCATGACGGGGCTGCAGCGGAGTCGGCGAATGTTAGCCACTTCCTCCGGAGTCACGGCTGTATCACGTGGTGCCCCTGGGACGGTCGGTCGCGTCTCCGCTGATGCCTTACAAATCGGGACTGGCAGGTACGCCAGCGCATCCCACTTCGAACAGGATGTGATGAACCAGCCAATCCCGATGATTGTCAGTCCCAACACAAGTCGCTTGCAGCGTTTCATCGTCAGGCCCGCTATTCGGAGCGGCAGTGATCAAGAGTCGCCATAACATGCACCGACGAGCGGCTGGCAGAGCCGCCTGTCATCGGTCGTTTCTACCCTACTGCCGTGTCAGCTGAGCGCGTCCGTGCGTGAGACCATCAGGGCCACGAACTGACATATTCGCGTCACTGTAATTTTCCCCAAGTTCACCCGATTCCACCATGAGTCCGACGAAGTCGTCCTGATTGTGAGGGATGAGCCCGGATATGATCTGGCCGACCACGTCCAAGGCGAACAGTCCGGACGAGACTGTGCCCACACCTTGATAGCCACTCGGAACGGTGAGTTTGACGGCATACTGATCGCCATAGACCTCGTAGTCCGATCTGCGGATCGCGCATCGCGTCTCGTCATCCTCCCAGACCATGAAAAGCATCCTATTAGAGATCGCATTCGCAGCGTCGACCTGACTGCCTGACATTAATCGGACAGTGCCGGTCCACGTATGGCTGTCCTGGTTATACTGATATGCCAAGCTGCGGATTCCCGGCCCCTCACGATTGGGATCACCAGCAGATTCCCCCGCACATTGCCCGTCGGTTTGAGCTGTCGTGTCACTGGCAGACTGTGGCCAGAAGGCATGAACTTCAAACTCAGGATTCCCGCTCAAGAATCCTTCGTAAAAGTCGTCGATGAATGAAAACGTCATGACAATTCCGAGAGTTGAGGGGGGGGCGGAGGGTCTCCACCACCGCCGCCACCACCACCGCCACCACCGCCATCATCACAGCCGGGGAAACGCTCCGGATCGCAGATCATGAAGCTAGGCGCATTCCGCTTACGTTTGGACCACCGCCCCTCCATCGGTACAAGCGCAAGCGTCGGAATCGCTGGAGGGTCATTAGGCGAAGCCACAGAGTAGGGGTGTCCGTCCAAATCGAAGAGCCGAGGCATCTCGTGATCTCTCGCAGCCGTGCCAACGAGGAGGTTGTCGTCACCAGTCCATTGCGCGAAATGGGAAGTTACGGGCATGTAGAGTTCGAGGGGTGGCAAGGCATCGTAGAGCTGTCGGAAGTCCGTCGCGTTCATACCCGCCACGGGCGGAGGGCGGATGCCGTCAGAACATCGTCTATGTCAAGCATCGAACTGAAGGGAAGCTTGTGTTCGGGGTTCGGTGATTCGCGCAGACGCGTGTAGAGGCGAGTCCGCAGGCCATCGTCGCGCAATGCGATGGCCAGCTGATGCGCCAAGACGATCAGGCCACGCCGGACTGCTGGCAAACTCCTCGAATTGCCATCCCAAGTCGACACAAGAATCGCTGAATCGGAGGGTGACTCAGGCCGAACCCAGCTAGATCTTCCTGGCGCCGCACCTGACGCTGATGCGGAGGTTACCGACTCGATGCCGGATTGCACATCGGTGGTGGCCGTGCAACCAAGGACGGTGAGGCAAGCCGCTAAAACGACGCTGCGGAAGGGGGAGGACATCGACAACCTCCGGGGCAGGACTCCTTTACTTCGTTGAATGTGGTTCGGGGACAAGTTACCGCACGACACGGATCAGATTCTGTCAAGACATGAGCACTGGTCAGAGCAGCTCAGGCGGTCTCGGCCGTCCTGTTCCCGGTCCCCAATCGGAACCGGGCACGTCGTCCTCCGGGCGGACACTGGCGTCCCAGCCCTGGACCTCGCGCTCGGCGGCATCAAGTTCATCCCAATCGATATCATCGCGCCGAGCGTCACGCCGGTAGCTGGTGCGCTCGCCTCGGCGCAGGAGCCATCCGGCCAGGACCAGCACCACCATGACGAGAAAGGCATAATAGGTCACGAAAGTTCCTAGACGCCAGCCGACGTCACCCGGTGCGACACCAGCGGGAGCAGGCGGGCGTGCTCGCCCAGCGTAATGGCGGCAGCGAGGGCCCGCGCGGCGCCCTCGGCATCGTCGCGGGTCCGGGCGTGGATTTCCACCAGCGGCTGTCCCCGCTTTATTGCCTCGCCCGCCACCGCGCGAAACACGAAGCCCACCGACGGATCAATCACATCGTCCATCGTCGCCCGCCCGCCGCCCAGCGCCACGATGGCCCGGCCCACGGCCCTGGGCTCGATGCCGACCACCACACCATCTTCCGGGGCGGTAAACAGCTCCTGCACCGGGGCCGAGGGCAGGCGCTCCGGATGTTCTATCTGGGCGGGATCTCCGCCTTGCGCCTCGACAACCTGCATCAGGCGCTCGAGGGCGCGGCCCGACTGGATCGTGTCACGCAGCAGGTGGCGGGCAGTCGCCGCGTCCGTGGCAAGGCCAGCCACCCGCAGCATCTCGATTCCCAGCGCGAAGGTCACCTCCATCAGGTCTTCGGGCCCGTGGCCTCGAAGACCCGCGACCGCTTCCCGCACTTCGAGGGCGTTGCCGGCGGCGCGCCCCAGGGGCCGGTCCATGGCAGTGAGCAGCGCGACGACCTTGCACCCCCTGCTCTCCCCGATGCCCACCATGGTGCGTGCAAGCGTGAGTGCGTCGTCTACCGATGGCAGGAAGGCGCCACTCCCCGTCTTCACATCGAGCACCAGGCCGTCGAGACCCTCCGCCAGCTTCTTCGACATGATGCTGGCGGCAATGAGCGGAATGGATTCGACGGTGGCGGTGACATCTCGAAGCGCGTAGAGGCGCTTGTCAGCCGGCGCGATCTCTGGCGTCTGGCCAATGAGCGCGCAATTGAGGCGTCGCACCTGCGCTTCGGCCTCACGCAGCGAGATGTCCGTGCGGAAGCCGCGGATCGCCTCGAGCTTGTCGAGGGTCCCGCCGGTGTGGCCCAGGCCGCGACCCGACATCATCGGCACGGCCACGCCGGCGGCGGCGAGCATCGGCGCGAGGAGGAGGCTGGTCTTGTCGCCCACGCCACCGGTGGAATGCTTGTCCACCCGGGGCGTGCTCCAGCCGTCGAAGTGCAGGCGATCACCGCTCGCCAGCATGGCGTCGGTGAGCGCGGCCAGCTCGGCGGGCTCGAGCCCGCGGAAGCAGATGGCCATGAGCAGCGCCGACATCTGATAGTCGGGCACCTGGCCGGCGGCGTAGGCCCGGATCAGCTCCGACCACTCGGCGGGCTCGAGAGCGTGCCCATCACGCTTGCGTTCGATGAGGCGCGGCACAACCATTGATCAGGCTCCGATACGGGCCGGCAACATGTTCACGAGGTTCTCATGCGGAAACTCCTGCTCATTGCGACGCTGGCGGCCGGCGCGGTCGCACCGCTGGCGGGCCAGTCGGCCGACGACGAGATCCGGGCCGGCCAGGCGGCGCGCGATTCGCTGAACGCGGAGGCGGCGCTCCAGCACTTCGAGCGCGCGGCCCGGCTCGATTCCGCAAATTACGAGGCCAACTGGCGCACGGCGCTCGCGCTCATCGACGTCGGAGCGGAGACGCCCGACAGCATCAAGTCGCCGGCGAGGGACTCGATGTATGCCCTGGCTGAAACTTACGCGCGCCGGGCCGTGACGCTGCGGCCCGACGACGCCGACGGCCATTTCGTGCTGGCGGACGCCATCGGACGGGCGTCGCTCACGAAGGGAAAGAAGGAACGAGTCGAGCGGGCCAAGGAGATCCGCGACGAGGCGCTTGAGGCGATCAGGCTCAACCCCCGGCATGACGGCGCCTACCACATCCTGGGCCGCTGGAATGCGGAGATCATGCGCCTGAGCGGCGTGCAGCGCTTTGTGGCGAAGAACTTCCTGGGAGGCGCTGTGTTCAACCAGGCGTCGTGGAACGGGGCGGTCGCCAACCTGGAGCGCGCGGTGGAGCTCGACCCGCAGCGGATCTTCCACCGGCTCGACCTGGCACTCGTTTACCTCGACCTCAAGCGCTATCCCGAGGCGCGGACCCAGCTGCAGCGCATCGCCGCCCTGCCGGCCGCGGACCCCGGGGATCCGCGGTACCAGCAGGACGCGGCGCGGATCCTGGCGGCGATCGCGACGGATCATGAATCGCAGTAGGGGCGGCCCGCGGGCCGCCCCTTGAAATCCCGCAGCCTTCGACTCGTGACCCGCGACCGCGTCAGCGATATTCCGCGATCCGCTCCTTGACCGCGTCGACGCCTTCATCGAGGCGCTCGCGCAGGCGCCGCCGCCGCCGGTTGAACTCCCGCCGTGCGCGGGTACTGGCGTCATCGAGACGGTCCATGGCATCGTCGCGCGCCGAACGTGCGCGGCGTGACAGCTCACGGCGGGTTTCCTCGCCCGACTGCGGCGCGAACAAGAGCGCGATTCCAGCGCCAACCAGCGCGCCGATGACGATGCCGGAGAGCAGGCTGCCCGCACTGCCGTCCGAGTGATTGCGTCCCATCACGTTCCTCCAAGGTCGGTTCTGCTGTAGCATCACACCGTGCGCGCCGGCGCACGGTGACTGGCGTCACACCTCATCCGGACGCCGTCGCGTTTCTTGACGGCTCCACTAATTGTACACCGGGCTGCGTCCTTCTGCACGCTATTCCGCCGGGGCCGTTCCCGCTTAGATTCGGACTCCCACACGGCACCGGGACGGAGCGCATGAGCATCACCACGCAGGACGAAGTCGAGCGGCTGCAGCATCGCGTGCACTCGCTCGAGCAGGAGCGCAGGCACCTGCTCGCGGTGATCGAGATTCTGCAGGAAATCGGCGGCTCCCTGCATTTCGTGGACATCGTGCAGGCGGTGGCGCGACGGCTCGGTGAGGCCTTCGGGCTCGACCGCTCGTCCATCTTCCTGTCCGAGCGCGACGGACGCACGGTGCGCCTGGTGGCGAGCTACGAAGACCCGAGCATCCGCAATTACGTGGTGGACCTCGAGCGCTATCCGGAGTTGCGCCAGGCGCTCCAGACCGGCCAGACGGTCCACATCGACGACGTCGCCACCGATGCCTCGCTGCGGCACGCCCGTGGCGCGCTCAGCACCCGCCGCGTCAAGTCCATCACCGTCATCCCGATCACATGGCGGGGTGCGGCCATCGGTGCCATTTTTCTCCGCACCTTCCGGGATGGTCATCCCTTCTCGGATGCCGATGTCCGGTTCTGCCAGGTGGTCGCGAGCCTGACGGCGCGGGCCCTTCGCAATGCGCACCGTTTCGAGCGGCTGCAGGACCGCCAGGGCGATCCGCCCGAGCTGCGCGGCCGCGAGCGTGAGCGCGCGGCCCTCATCGGCTACCTGCGCCGCCTGCTCGACACCTTCTCGGATCGCGAGGGGCCATGGGACGAAAGCGTGCTGGCCCGCGCGAGCGCGGAGGAAATCGAGCGGCTGGTCGGGGTAACGATGGCCGTCCTGGCGCAGGAGGCCACCGGCCGATGACCCGGCCTGCCGCCGGTCACGCGGCCGACGAAGTGGCGCGCCTGCGCCAGCTGATCGAGGAAGCCAATCGCGCGTATTATGTCGCCGACGCACCGGTGCTCAGTGACGCCGAGTACGACCGGCTGTTCCGCGACCTGCAGGCGCTCGAAGCCGAGCATCCCGAGCTCGCAACACCTGACAGCCCCACCCAGCGAGTCGGTGCAGAGCCCGCCTCGGCGCTGGTCAAGCGCACCCACCGCCGTCCCATGCTTTCACTGGCGAACGCGTTCAGTAACGAAGAGCTGGTGCAGTGGGAGGAACGGAATGCGCGCCTGGCGCCCGAAGTCCGGACGGCAGGCTACGTGATCGAGGTCAAGATTGACGGCACTGCCGTTAACCTGACCTACGCTGACGGCAAGCTCGCCATGGGAAGCACTCGCGGAAATGGCACCGTCGGCGAAGACGTGACGGCCAACCTCCGAACGGTGGCCGACGTGCCCCTCACGCTTCGGGGAAGCCACTGGCCGGCGCTCATGGAAATCCGCGGCGAAGTGTACCTGCCCTACGCCAGTTTTCGCCGGCTCAATGAGCGCCGCGAGCGTGAGGGCGAGCCCCTCTTTGCCAATCCGCGCAACGCCGCCGCCGGCAGCCTTCGCCAGCTTGATTCGCGCGTCACTCGCGAGCGCCGGCTTCGCATGTTCGCCTTTTCCATCGAGCCGATCGAGGGGCGGCTTGGCGTCTCGGCACACCACGAGATCCTGGAGCGCCTCGAGGAGTGGGGGTTCCATGTGGAGCCCCATCACCAGCAGTACGGATCACTCAGTGGAGTGCAGGCAGCGGTGGCGAAGTATGAAACAGAGCTGACCACCCTGCCCTTCCCCGCCGACGGAATCGTGGTAAAGGTGGACCCCGTGTCACTGCAGGCGGAGCTGGGCATCGTAGGCGGCCGGGAGCCCCGCTGGGCCATCGCGCGCAAGTTTGCGCCCGAGGTCGCCGTGACCCGCCTCAGGCAGATCCGCATCAACGTGGGGCGCACTGGCGCGCTCAATCCGTGGGCGGAGCTTGAACCGGTCGAGCTGGGCGGCGTGGTCGTGTCCGCAGCGACGCTGCACAATGAGGACCTCATCGCCCAGAAGGACATCCGCAACGGCGACTGGGTGGAGGTGATCCGCGCAGGCGAAGTCATTCCGCAGCTGGTGGGCCCGCTGCGAGACCGGCGTGACGGCAGCGAGACCGTCTTCGTGATGCCCGATCGCTGCCCCGCCTGCGGCACCCCGGTAGAGCGGCCCGCTGACGAAGCCATGCGCTTCTGCCCCAACGCGACCTGTCCCGGCCGCATGCTCGAGGGCATCGTCCACTTTGCCTCGCGCGATGCCATGGATATCCGCGGGCTGGGTTACGAGCGCGTTCGCCAGCTGCTCGATGCCGGACTGATTCACGACGTGGCGGATCTTTATCAGCTGACCGTGGGGCAGCTCGTCGCGCTGGACCGGTTTGCCGAACAGTCAGCGACCCAGCTGGTGGCGGCCATCGCGGCTTCCCGCGAACGCCCGCTGGCGGTGCTCCTGTACAGTCTCGGCATCCGTCACGTGGGCAAGACCGTGGCACAGCTTCTCGCCCGGCGCTTCGGCAGCATGGACGCGCTCAAGCGGGCGTCGGCTGAAGCCATCGCCGAGACGTCTGGCGTCGGCCCAACGATTGCCGACGCGGTCACCAGTTTTTTTGCGGATCCGCGCAATCGCGACCTGGTAGAGCGACTCGAGTCGGCGGGACTGACGCCGGTGGCGCAGGTGGCGCCGACCACCGGCGCCCTCAGCGGGAAGTCCTATGTGCTCACCGGCACCCTGCCGACTCTCTCGCGGAGTGATGCGACGCGCCTGCTCGAGGAGGCAGGCGCCCGCGTGGCCGGCAGCGTGAGCAAGAAGACCGCTGCGGTCGTGGCGGGCGCGGACGCCGGCAGCAAGCTGGAGAAGGCTCGGCAGCTTGGCGTCGAGATTATCGACGAAGCGGAACTCTTGCGCCGCGTTGGCTCCGCGTCCTAGCTTGGTTCACCCTTTCGCAAACTGGTCCATCATGAGCACTGCGACGCTGCTTCCGGAACATCATTGTGTTGGCCTCGGCCGTCGGGCACTCCAGCAGCTGCGTGCCAGTCTCGAGCGCGACACGGGGCTGCAGGCCGCTGCCTATCTGCAGGAAGCGGGCTTCGCGGGCGGCGAGGAATTGTTCGCCGCATACACAGCCTGGCTGGGTCAGGCGCACGGCGTGGACGAGCCCGGCCAGCTCGACGCGGAACACCTCAGTGACGTGCTGTCACGCTTCTTCGCGGAAACCGGCTGGGGGACGCTGCAGGTGAGTCAGCTGGGCGACGTGTCGCTGGCCCTCGACTCTGACGACTGGGCGGAAGCCAGTGAGGGGGCGGGCGCCAGCTACCCCTCGTGCCACCTCTCGTGCGGCCTGCTGGCCGACTTCCTTGGCCGCATGGCGGGCGACACCGTGGCCGTCATGGAAGTGGAGTGCCGTTCCAGGGGTGACGCACGCTGCCGCTTCCTGGCCGGCTCACCGGATGCCCTGGCCACGCTGTACGACCGGATGGCGCAAGGAATGGGATATGAGGAGGGCCTGGGGCTTGGGGCATAAGCCAAAGGGCGTGCTCAAGCCCCAAGCCCTGTTGCCTGCGCCCTACCGCTTCAGAATCCTCACATCCCCCGACCCGGAATCGATCGTGATCCGCCCGTGGCCGTCGCCCAGAGTGCCACGAAGGCTGTCGTCGTCCTCATCACTTGAGCGGTTGAGGAGCGGCAGCTGGACATCGATGTCGCCCGATCCCCCATCCACGTCGAGCTCCGCGCCAAGATCAGGTGGCACATAGATCGTCACCGATCCCGAGCCCGAATCGAGCATGAGCTGGTCGATGTCGGTGTTGAGTCGCAGCGTCACATCGCCGCTCCCGGTGTCGAGCGACAGGTCAGTGGACGACACGCCGTCGAGCGTGACATCGCCGGAGCCGCTATCGAGCGAGATTGCCGTGGCGCTCACGTCGGTCGCGGCGATAGTGCCCGAGCCGGTGTCGAGTGAGAGCGTCCCGCCCTTGATGTGCGCGAGGCGCACCGGTGCCGAGCCGGCGTCGAGCGTGAAATCACCGGCGAGACCATCCACGTCCACGCTTGCCGAGCCCACGTCCACACTCAGATTCCCCTTGACGTTCCGCACCGACACCTCGCCCGCCGCAAGGTAGAGGTCGAGCGAGCGTCCGGCTGGCAAGCCGACTTCCAGGTCAGCGCTGGCACGGGTTCCACTGCCGGAGCCGCGGATGCGCACATCCCTCCCGCGTCCATCACTGTCGTCGAAGGTGCCATCGTCACGCACCTGCAGCTGGGTCTCGCTGTGGGCGCCGAGTCCGGGATAGACGATGTCGCCCTCGGGAAAGATCACCCGGAAGGTCTGGCGGCCGCGCAGCTCGCCAGTCGCCACCCTGAGGCCGGCCGCATCAGCGCCTTGCGCCGTCACACCAACCGTGAGCTCGTCGCCACTCCCGGCGACGACGGACACGGAGCCGGCCAGGTTATAGACCGCAAAATGACTTCCGGCGACACGATACGTGCCGGCCGCCTGCTGTGCCGGCAGGAGCGCCGGCAAGGTGAGCAAGGCCGCGGCAATCACGGGCAGACAGGATCGGCTGGAGGGCATGGGCGACTCCGATAGAGGTTCCACCGTGAGACTGCCCAGGCCGCAAAAAGGTTGTCAGGCGAGCCAGCGGAGATAATCGGGCCGGACGACGAGTTCGCCGCCGACCACGACTTCGCGGTCCCATGGAAGGATGATCAGCTTGTCGGTCTCGAACGCGTGGAAGTCGGGCAGGAACGCGCCGGTCCGGATCGACACGGCCGTGCGCACGTCGATGGGCTCATGCTTCCGCACCGCATTGAGCGCGAGCTTGAGTGTGCTGCCGGTGTCGCAGGTTTCGTCCACTACGAGCACGCGGCGGCCGCGGATGCTGGCGGGCGGTCCCGACAGCAGGACCGGCTCGGCGTCGACTTCGGGACGGGAGACAACCATCGATGCAAACTCGGTCTGCAGGATGGACGCCACCACCACGCCGGGTATGACGCCAGCCTTGGCCACGCCAAGCACCACCTCAGGGTGATAGACGCGCGCCACCTTGAGCGCCAGTGCGCGGCAGAGCTCGCCAAACAGCGTCCAGTCGATCTCGAGAACACCGCGAGACCCCGGATGGAAGGTTGTGGCCATGGCCCGAAGGTAGGGCTGGGCTGCCAGCCCGGCAACCGCGCTCCCGGTCGCGTTGCGGCCCTTCCAGCCGGGGGCTATCTTCGGACAATACGCCGTATCTCAAGCAGCAACACCACCTTCCGTGGGGCCCGCACCAGCAACATGAGCTTGTGGCGACGAATTCTTGGCCGGGACACCGGCGACACGCTGAAGCCCCAGCGGCTGGATTACCTGAACGAGGGGCTGGCACTGGAACGTCAGGGCGACTACGAAGCCGCCCTGACTTCGTATCGGCTGGCCTACCGCGATAATCCGGCGGATCCGCGAATCCTGCTCAACATGGCCATCATCTGCACCAAGGTGGACCAGCCGGAGGAGGCGGTGCGGCACTACCGTCGCGCGCTCGAGCTCGATGACTCGCTGAGCGGCGCGCACTACGGCCTCGCGTTCCTGCTGCTCAAGCGCAATGACCGCGACGAAGCCGCGGCCCACCTGCGCAGCTTTCTCGCGCGGCCCCCGCGCGGGCCGGATGCGGAGCGGTGGGTTCGCCATGCCGAAACGGCCTTGCGGGAAATCGAGGCTGCACCCGCACCGGAGTCGCCGTGATGCGCGCCTGGATGCTCGGCACGTGCCTGCTGGCAGCATGCAGCAATCTCACCGCCGACAACGGCGGTGTTGTGTCACTGGAGGTCCAGCGCCCCGAACCGCCCACGGTTGAGGTCGGCGACACCATCCAGCTTTCCGCGGTGGCCCTCGACCGCAACGGCGAACCGGTGGACGCCAACATTGTCTGGCGTACGTCGGACACCACCCTCAGCGTGGACAGCACCACCGGACTGGTCACGGGCCTCGTCGCAAATCAGACCGGCCGGGTCCAGGCCTCCGAGACGTCGCTGAGCAGCCAGCCGATCTCGCTCAGCGTCGTGGCAGCGGCCGACACTCTCGCCGTGCCCGCCGACACGCTGATCGTCGCTGCAGGAGTGGCCGCGTCGCCCGCGATGGCGGCCACCATCCTGTCACGGAGCGACACCGCCGCGAGTGGCTTCGTGCCGGCCGCCGGCACGCGAATCGTCTTCGCCATCACGGAGCCGGCGTTTGCCGATCCGGCGGCACGCACCGTCGAGCTGCCCGGCGGCGTCCTGGTCGACACCATTCCATCCGACGCAAGCGGGCAGGCGCTGCCTGACGCGACCGTCAACCGGGTGGCGGGCACGACCGCGCCGGACACGGTGCGCGTCACGGTGGCAGCCCTCCATCGGAGCGGAAAATCGGTTGCCGGCTCCGGCCAGGTCATCATCGTCGTCTTCCAGTGAGCAGACCCGTGACGATGCCACGCACGCTGAATGAGCTCTTCTTCAGCGCCATGGACCGCTGGCGCGACCGGCCGGTGGTCATGCGCGCCAAGCGTGAAGGCAGCTGGCAGTCGCTGGGCTACGCCGATCTCCTGGAACAGGTCCGCCATGTAAGCCTTGGCCTTGGCACCCTCGGCGTGCGCCAGGGTGACCGGGTTGCCATTCTTTCCGAAAACCGCCCCGAATGGGCCATCGCCGATTACGCCTGCCTCGCGGCGCTCTGCCCGGACGTCCCGGTCTATCCGACGCTTCCCGCTTCGCAGATACACTATCTCCTTCGTGATTCCAACGCTGTCGCGATTTTCGTCTCGTCCTTGGAGCAGCGCGGCAAGATCGATGAGATTCGCGGCAAGCTGCCAGGCTTGCGTCACGTGATCGTCATGGATGCGGATGCCACGGGTGGGGATGCGCTCACCTTTGGCGACCTGCGGAAGGCGGGAAGCGCGGTCATGGGACGGGATGAGGAGTGGAGGACGCGCGCACTTTCAGCCGGACCCGACGATCTCGCCACACTGATCTACACCTCCGGCACCACGGGTGAGCCCAAGGGCGTGATGCTCACGCATGGCAACATCACCTCCAACGTGGTGGGTGGCCTCCAGCGGCTGCCGCTCCGGGACAGCGACGAGTGCCTGTCGTTCCTCCCCCTCTCGCACATCTTCGAGCGGATGGCCGGGCACTTCTGCATGATGCAGTCGGGCGCGATCATCAATTACGCCACCAGCATGGATACGGTCGCGGCCGAGATGGGCGAAATCCATCCGACGGTCGTGCTCTCGCATCCCCGCCTCTACGAGAAGGTTTACGCTCGAGTGCTGGAAAGCGCGCTCGGTGGGTCCGCGATCAAGAAGCAGCTGTTCTTCTGGGCCAAGCGGGTGGGCGAGCAGTGGGTCGAGTACACGCTGGAGCAACGTCACGTGCCAGGCTGGCTGGCGCTCCGGTATCGGGTGGCGTCTTCCCTGGTATTTGCCAAGCTGCGCGGACGCGTCGGGGGACGCATCCGATTCTTTGTCTCGGGCGGCGCCCCGCTCAGCGCCGAGATCGCCAAGTTCTTCTATGCCGCGGGGCTGCCGGTGCTTGAGGGCTACGGACTCACTGAGACGTCGCCTGTGATCGCCGTGAACGGCACCGACGCGCTCAAGCTCGGTACGGTCGGAAAGCCGCTCGACAATGTGGAGGTCGAGATCGCGCCGGATGGAGAGATCCTCACGCGCGGCCCGCACGTGATGAAGGGCTATTTCAACAAGCCCGAGGCGACGGCGGAAGCCATCGACGATCGCGGCTGGCTGCACACCGGGGATATCGGGATGCTCGACGCCCAGGGCTTCCTGCGCATCACCGATCGCAAGAAGGACATCATCGTTACCGCCGGCGGGAAGAACATCGCCCCGCAACCGATCGAGAATCAGGTCAAGACCAGCAAGTTCGTGAGCAACGCGGTGATGCTGGGCGACCGGCGGAAGTTTCCCATCATGCTGATCGTACCCAACCGGGGGCAACTCGAGAATTGGGCGGAGCGGAAGGGCATACGGGCGGAGAGCTGGGAAGCACTGCTGGCGACGCCGGAGGTTCAGGCCAAGATGGATCGCGAGCTCAAGCGGGTACTCCGGGATCGTGCGCACTTCGAAATGCCCAAGAAGCTGCTGCTCCTGCCCGAAGATTTCAGCATCGAAAGCGGCGACCTGACGCCCACCCTCAAGGTGCGGCGGCGGGTGGTCGAAAAGCGGTTCGCGCGGGAGATAGATGCGTTGTATGCGGAGGGGAAAGGCTAGCGCTCAGCCTCTCCCCTTCACTGCCACCCACACACCATCCGCATTTGCCGCCAGTTCCAGCCCTGCCTCGGCCGGTGGCTCGCCTTCCCCGACCACCCGATTGCCCACCAGCACGACCCGCGCGGCTTCGCGGATCCATGCGGGATCGTCACCGAACCCGGGGCCCAGGATGGCGGTGCGCATGGAACCGGTCTTGAGCGGCAGCGACGGCGCAATGAGCCGGCTCGCAAACGCCGGGTCCGGCGCACTGTCAGGCGGATTGACCAGCACCAGGCCGATCCCGGGCAGCTCCTGCGCCACGACATCGGCGCGAGCGCCGGCACCACCAACCAGCACGGCATAGCCGCCCGGTCCGCCGAGGCCGGCCAGCGCAGCTTGTGCGTCGGGCGTGAGCCGAGTCGGGCGGCCGCCGGTGTCCGGCGCGCGTCCAAACGTCGCGATGCCGTCCTTGATCGGATAGCTCCGATGGCAGACGGGGCAACCCAGCGAGCCTTGGCGCACATCCCGGCCATCCATCAGCCCGGGCACAAGGACGAGAAACTGTTCCACATGCTCGGCCGGGCAGCGCAGGTGATCAGTCAGTTCAATGAACACGCGGCACCGGCCATCAGCGGAACACCACCCAGGTCAGCTTCCCCGCCTCGACCCGGATCCGTCGCCACACCTTCCTTCCGTCGATTTCGGTGCCAACTTCGTAATTGCCAGGTGGAACTCCGCCGATGGCGAAGTGCTCGTGATACAGGGGGTGCGAGTGCGCCTTGTCGCGGTAGGTCTCGACATACGAGAGCGGCGTTTCGCGTGGCTCGGCTTTTCGCAGGCCATGGATGCGGGCGCCCGGCACCGCCCGACCGACCGAGTCCCAGACCTGGCCCGCGACGATGCCAGTGTTCTCAGGCGGCGCGATCCAGAGCTCCGGATTGGTGGTGTAGGGCGGGAAGCGCTGCAGCGAGTCGACGATGAGGGCGACGGAATCCGTGGGCGCGGCGTGGACCTCCAGGTGGATGTGATCGTTGGTGGCGCGCCCCGTGTGCCCCACCAGCGAGATGACCTGGCCCCGAGTCACCCGGTCTCCCACCTGCACCTTCAGCGCCGAGTTGTGGTAGTAGACCGAGAAGAGGTGCAGAACGGCGTCAGGCGTGGCCAGCACGGAATCCATGCGGATCGCGACCGTGAGCGCACCGCGCTCGGCCGGCCCGGCATACACCACCGTGCCGTCACCAATCGCGTGGACTGGCGTCCCGTCCGGGTTATTGAACTCCACGCCCTGATGCTGCTGGAAATTGCCGCCCATCGTCGAGCCGTACCGGTAGGTCTGGTCAATGAGCGGGTTGTCCGCCACCGTGATGGGGCGATCGAACCATGTGGTCTTCGGCTCCACGGGAGGGTCCGCGCGTGGGGCGCGGCGCGCAGCCGCAGGCACGCATGACACACGCCGGTCCGCGGGATGAAGCCCGCAAGGCGACCGTCTGTAACTCTGGCGATGCAGGAAGACGAGATCGGCTTCGGTGGGATGGCTCACCGTGGCCTTTTCCACCTGCCACGTACCGTTCACCGCCGACAGCGCAAAGCCGCCTCGCAGCGTCGTGAACACCACTCGGCCGCGGCTCGCCTGGCCCAGGCCCATTACGTACTCGCTGGGCAGGAGCACGAGCGCCGTGTCGGCCGGGCCCTTGGCGGCGGGCCCGGCGCTGTCCACCACCGCGGTCCAGTGTGCGCCGTCGTCCACCGTGATCTGCAGGCCATCCGCCGTGGCGACGATGGTGGTGTCGCCCTGGGTCACGATCCCGTCGGGCGCCACGTACTGCCATTCCGGCCCAAGCTGATCATAGGTCCAGTTGCGCCAGGTGCGACCGGTGTCGGTGGACAGCCCCCAGCCGTTGCCGACGGTCCCATACCAGATCTCGCCGTCAGGGCCAAAACCAAAGGCGTGCACGAAATCCCAGGAGATGGAGTGCCCTGAGGTATCGCTCACGAAGTGCTGCCAGCGGGTGGAATCGGCCGGCAGGTAGAAAATGCCCTGGCCATAGGTGCCGACCCAGACACCACCCTCCCGGTCCTGCCGCGCCGCCAGCACGTGGACACCCCATCCGGTGGAGTCAGGCAAGGGCGGCAGTGTCGCGGGCGACTGGGCGGCGAGGGGCGACGCCGCGACGGCGAGCAGGAGGGACAAGCCGAGGCGCATGATCAGACCGTGGTGCGGGAGTGGGTCAGGCGCAGGAACTCATCCCGGGTCTTGGAGTCGTCGCGGAACGCGCCGCGGAGGGCACTGGTCACGGTGCGGGAATTCTGTTTCTCGATGCCCCGCATCATCATGCAGAAGTGCGCGGCATCGATGACGACGCCCACACCGGCCGGCTGCAGGACTTCCATGATGGCGTCGGCGATCTGGTCGGTGAGGCGCTCCTGCACCTGGAGCCGCCGGGCAAAGACTTCCACGATGCGCGGCAGCTTGGACAATCCCACGATGCGGCCATCCGGAATGTAGGCCACATGGGCCCGGCCGTAGAACGGCAGCAGGTGATGTTCGCAGAGAGAATACAGCTCGATGTCGCGCACCAGGATCATGCTCTGGTGTGCTTCCTCGAAGACGGCGCCGCCAACCGCGTCCTCCACCGACATTGCATAGCCACGAGTGAGCCAGCGAAGCGACGCCTCGACGCGCTCCGGGGTCCGGAGAAGTCCCTCGCGATTCGGATCCTCGCCCAGTGCCTCGAGGATTCGGCGCACTTCCGGGGCAAAGGACTCACTCACCGGCGTACTCCACGTAGTTGCGGGGGGTTTCCCAGAGGCGGATCCTGAGCTCGAGCTCGGCGGGCAGCGCGGCCCTGAGCGCACGCCAGGTGCAGACGGCGATATTTTCCGCCGTGGGAATCAGGTCGCGGAACCATTCGACTTCCAGGTTCAGGTTGCGGTGGTCCATGACCGCCACGATTTCCTGCTCCACGAGGTCACGCAGGCGGGCCAGGTCCATGACTTCGCCCGTCTCCGGGTTGATATTGCCGGTGACGGTAACATCCAGCTCGTAGTTGTGGCCGTGGAAGTGTGGATTGTTGCAGACGCCGTAGAGTTCACGGTTCCACTCATCCGATCGAGCTGGATTGTGCAGGCGGTGCGCGGCGTTGAAGTGGGACCGCCGAGTGACGGCGCATCGGGGCATGCGGTGTCCTGACAGGAGACTGGTGGAAGATGCCCTGCACGGAAGGCGAGTCAAGCGGCGGCACGTTGCACGCAGGAATGTTGCATGGGGCATGGTGCACGAATCGCCGGCGATGAGCCGGCGATTCGGGCAGCGATGGGTCGGTGACGGAGAGGTCTACTGAAGCCCAATCAGTAACGCTTGGCTCTCTCACCCCGGCTCCTGCCTTCCCTCATCGGGCATGACATCGGCTGCGGTATCTGAGAACCGGATCGGACTTATCGGCTCAGTAACGGTTTCCCCGCCACCGCCCGTCGCGCCATAAACTAGGACACGGTACCAAGGCCGTCAACCATCCGGAGCCTTCATGAACACTGCCTTGATCGCTGCGCTGCTCTCATTCATCGCCTGGGTGGTCCTGGCCTGGGTCGTCGCCGTCCCGGTGCCCGCCGTGCACCTGCTGCTGGCATTGGGAGCGACGCTGGTCGTTTATGGTGTGGGGCGCAGGGCATAGGTGTGGGGGCCCGGCTTGCCGGGCCCCGACTCAGATCTCCCAATTCGACATCACGATGCCCTGCCCGTCCATTTCCGGGGCGTCGTGCAGGGTCATCCGCAGGTCGGTCCAGTGCACGCGGTAGCCCCGCTGCATCAGTGCCCGATAGACATCGCGATAGCGGGTCTGGCATCGAATGGCCACCCGGCGCACCTGCTCCCGCGCCGCTGCCGCTTCGACCTCATCCACCACGGCCTGCAGTGCCTCGAGATCGGAGGCCACCAGCTTGAGGACCCGCAGTTCATCACGTGGCCGGCCGGCGGCCAGTGGCGCCGAGTGCCAGAGGGCGAACGCGGTGAGGTTGGCGCCATGGCGCACCAGCGACGTATCGCCCAGTGACAGCTCGCGCGTGATGAGCAGCTCACGGGAGTAGTCCACGCCTGGCTGGAGCCGGTCGGTGAGCACGCGGCATTCCTCGACTCGCCGTTGCGCGTCGGCGCCGTCACCCAGTCGTTCGGTCTCCCGGCTTCCGCGCACCGTGTCGTGGACCAGCGTGATGGTGAGCGGCCCGGGCAGGAGGCCCAGTCGGCTGTAGAAGCCGATATTCTCGACCGTGCGCGGCATGGTCTCGAGTCCAATGACCCGGGCCCCTTCGTCGCGAAGCCAGTTGATGCCCTGCCGCACCATGGTAGAACCGAGGCCGTGCCCCTGCAGGTCGGGACGCACCGCGAGGGGACCCATCCATCCCTCCACCCCACTCAGGTGCACCATGTTAAAGCCGGCGATCTGTCCATCGGCGTCGTGCCAGATCATGGCGCCGTCTCCGGCGTCATCGATCGCGTAGCGCCAGACCAGGGGGTTGAGGAACGGCACGCGGACGCCGGCCAGGCCGTCGCGGAGGTAGCGGTCGGTGAACGCGTCCGAGAAGACGCGGTTGAGCGCCTGCACATCACGCAAGGACGGCCGTGTCGGGCCGGTGGGACCTTGATCAGGCCGCAACGTCAGTGCCCCCGGTTTCGTCGGTCACGATGGCGACACCTCGCGACACGTCGTAGCCCACGCGGATGATCCGGTCGAAGCCTTCACGCACGCTTTCGACGTGCGTAATGAGGATCACTTGCGGGAATCGGTCGGCAAGGCCACGGAGCAGTTCCACCACGGCGCCGCGGCGCTCCTCATCGAGCGAGCCGAAGATCTCGTCCAGCACGAGCAAGGAGAGCGGCTGTCCCGCCCGATCCGCGATCATCTGGCTGATCGCCAGGCGCAGGGCGAGGTTGGCGACATCTTCCTCGCCGCCGGAGATGACCGGTTTCGGGTCGCCCTCGTCCATGAGCGTCGCCAGATAGTCTTCATCGAGTTCGAGCTCGGTATAGCGGCCATTGGTCAGGTCACGCACGAACGCACTTGCCAGTTCCGAGAGTTCGGGGCGCAGCGTCTGGTTGAGGTCGGTGCGCAGGTCGGTCAGTGCCCGGTCCAGTTCGTCATGCAATAACAGACGAGACGCGGTGGCCGCCCGTTCGCGGCGACGCGCCTCCGCTTCGGCTTGCCGCGCGCGCGATGCCTCGACCGCAGCGACGGCCGCCTCGTGCTCCCCTCGCGCGCGCACCCGGGCCAGCTCCGCCTCGCGCTGGGCGGCGGCGGCTTCGGCATCGGCGCGACGCAGCTGCTCATACTCCTCCGCCTTGAACGGGACGGCAGTGATCGCCGCCTCCAGCCGCACCAGTTCGGCTTCCGCATCACGCAGCGCCGTTGCCGCCGCCTCGGATTCGCCGGCCAGCGCCTCCGCTCGTGCCGCTTCCGCGCGCAGGCGCTCGGCCTGCAGCGCCACCGGCTCGAGCGCGCTGATCTGACTCCGGATTTCATCATGGCGCGCCAGGTCGTAGACGGTGGCTTCGCCGCCCGCGGCCGCATCGAGGTCCGCCATGGCCCTGGCGAGCCGGTCGCGTTCTGCCTCCAGCTGGCGACGCTCGGCGAGCTCCGCCTCGGTCCGGCCCTGCCGGCTGATGAGGTCGTTCATGTCGGTCTCGAGCGCGCGCCGCGCAGCTTCGAGCGACGCCAGTTCGGGCGGCTCCTTGCCCAGCTGTTCGATGCGGCCCTTGTAGTAGCGCCCGTTGGAGCGCACTTCCTCCAGCTGGCGATCCAGCAGGCCAAGCACCTGCTCAAACTCCTCACCCAGCGGGCGGGAACAGGTGGGACAGACGCCCTCAGCGCCCAGCTGCGCAAGACGATCACGCTGCGACTTGAGATCCTCGAACTGCGCCAGCAGTCCATTTCGCCGGCTTTCCGCATCGGTACGGTCGCGCACGATGCTGGCGCGCAGGTCATTGATCTGGCCGGCCAGGGTGACGGCCTTCTCCCGCGTCGCCGCGATCTGGTCATGCAGCTGCTGGTGTGCCGATTCTTCCGGCAGCCGCTCGAGCGCGACAGCGATTTCCTGCTGGCGCTGGGCAGCGGCGTCACGCCGGGCCACCGCCTGACGCCGGAGGCTCGCGGCGCGCGCCCGCTTCTCGAGTTCATCTGCCTCGCTGCGCAGGGCCGCGAGCGGCGTCAGTCGCAGCTCGAGGTCCGCCATTTCCGCACGCGCACGCGCGGCCGATGCAGCCTCGCGCGCGCTGCGGGCGCAGCGCTCCCTGCGATTGGCCAGATCCGTCACCAGCACTCGGCGGTCACCCTCCAGCGCCTGGAACTGCTCGCGAAGTTCCTGGGCGGAGTGCCACCTGGGGCCGATTTCCGCCAGCGCCGCTTCCGCTGCAGCGAGCACCTGTGTCGTCCTGTCCTCCGCGCTGCGTGCCACCATGAGCCGCGCCTCGTCGTCCCGCAGCCGGGCGGCCAGCTCCTCGGTCCCGACCAGGCTCTCATCCAGCCCGCGCAGCCTTGATCGGAGCGCCGTGCGCATCTCCTTGAGCCGGTCCTGGGCCGTCCGGATCCGCTCATACCCCAGCACACGCGAGAGGAATTGCGCGCGCTCCGGCCCGGTCATGGTGGACATGACGGCGAGTTCCTTCTGGCCGGTGAAGTACGTATTGAAGAACTCGTCGCGCGTCATGCCAAGGAGCCGCGTGACCGTCTCGGTCACGGAGTCGAGGCTGTTGGCGATCGGTTCGGCGGAGCCGTCCTGGTACAGCTCGGCGGAGTTGAGACTGCGGTTGATGCGATAATGGTGAGCGCCGAGGGAAAAATCCATCTCGACCTCGACACGCGAACGCGGCGGTGCGCCGCGCCGGCGCAGTGAGTCGCGCGTGCCCCGGGCCGCCTTGGTTCCGTACATCACCCACGCAATCGCTTCGAGCAGTGTCGTCTTGCCCGCCCCATTCGGCCCGATGATCCCGGTGAGGCCCGACCCGAACTCCAGCTCCGTGCGTTCGTGCTGCCGAAAATTGACCAGGCGCAGTCGCTCGATCTGCATCAGCCGCTCGCCAGTTCCCGCTCGGCGGTCTCGACCAGTTCGACTCCCAGTGCCACGAATTCCCTGCGATCGAGCTCAGCGGGGAGCGGGCGCTTCTCGAGGTAGTTCTCGACCAGGCCCGGCAGCGTCTGCCGCCGCCCCGGAGCGCCCATGCCAACTTCGCGCGTGACCTCGGGCCGGCGGATGTCGAGCTGGAGGTGCAGCGCGTCGGCGCGCAGCGCGCGCATGGCCGAATGATCGAGGGACCGCGCCACGTGGCGCGGGACGTCCCGCACCACCAGCCGCACCACGCTCGCGGCAAGGCCGCCTGGTACCGTGCCCAGGCGCTCCGCAATGGCGACGTCGAGCTCGGCCGGGCTCAGGCCCATCCCCGCAATCGGCTCGAGGTCGAGGAAGCGTCGTGGTGATGGCAGCAGCCGGCGCTCCACGGCGCCGGAATCCGGATCTACCAGGAGCCATCCCTTGCCCGCGATGTTCCGGCTTCGCTCCTCACGTAGTTCGCCCCATGGGTTGCTGCTGACGTAGTCCAGCGAGCCGGCATACCAGCTTCTCGGTGCCACCTCACGCTGCACGTGGTAATGTCCCAGTGCCACATATGACCACTGGTCGGCGCCGAGTTCGGCGGGCGTGACCACGGCGCCGCCATACTCCTGAACCCCGGGGGTCGCCGGGATCACGCCTTCGATATCACCGTGCAAGACCAGCACCTGCCGACGAGCGCTGCCCTCGGGCCGCAGCGCCGGCCGCTCACCGCCTACCAGCGCCTGATGGGGCACGGCGAGGAGCGACAGGTCGAGCTCGGGAAACTCGAACCGGCGGGCGTCGGTCGCGGCCACCCGGACTCCCATATCCTCGAACAGCCCGAAGATGGAGCCGGTCTCGGCGCTGCGCGGCGTGTCATGATTGCCGGCGATGAGCACCACAGGCGTCTCCGGCAGTGCGCTCAGGAGGCGCTGGAACTGGCGGAAGGCAAAAATGATGGAGGCGTTACCCGGCCGGACGCTGTGAAAGAGGTCGCCGGCCACGATGACCAGCTCCGGCTGCTCGGTGATCACGCCGTCCACGGCCGCTCGGAAGGCATTGGCTACATCATGCTCACGCTGATTGATGCCGGCAGCCGTCTGCCGGTGATACTGGCGGATGCCAAGATGCGGGTCTGCGAGGTGTGCGATTCTCACACGGTAGAGAATGGTTGCCCATCGGCGGAAGGGCAAGCCGGACATGTGCCTTGCCCTTTAGGGTCATGTGTCGCGAAATTCGCCGCATGACATCCACACCCGATGGCCTGCCCGTCGCCCCATCCATGGGACCTGCCCTCGCATCTGCCGGCGTCGCCTGGCAGCCAACGGTCGACCATCATCGCATCCTGATCATGAGCGGGCTGGCGGTGCTCGTGGGCTTCAGCGGCGCCGCGGCCGCCGAAATCCTGCTGCGGCTCATCAACCTCGCCACCAACTTCTTCTTCTTCCACCGCTTTTCCATCGGCGAGGCCTCACCAGCCGACAATCACGTCGGCCTGCTGGTACTGCTGATTCCAGTGTTCGGCGGGATCATCGTCGGGATCATGGCCCGCTACGGGTCGGCGGCAATCCGGGGCCATGGGATTCCGGAAGCGATGGAGCGGGTGCTGTACGGCGAGAGCAAGGTTTCGCCCGCGGTCACGTTCTTCAAGCCGATTTCCTCCGCCATTGCGATCGGCACCGGCGGGCCGTTTGGCGCCGAGGGCCCCATCATCGCAACCGGCGGCGCGCTGGGCTCCCTCCTGGGCCAGGTGCTCAGGACCACCGCTGACGAACGCAAGGTGCTGCTCGCGGCCGGTGCCGCGGCCGGCATGGCCGCCACCTTCGGCTCGCCGGTCTCGGCGGTGCTGCTGGCGATCGAGCTGCTGCTCTTCGAGTACCGGGCGCGGTCGCTCGTCCCGGTGGCGCTGGCCGCCTGCACCGCCACCGCGGTCCGGATGGCGCTCCGCGGCACCGCGCCCATCTTCTCGATGCCGATCATCGGCCAGCCGACCGGGACGGCACTGGTGACCTATGTGCTGCTTGGTGCGGTCATCGGCTACATCTCGGTGCTGGTGACCCGGGGGCTCTACAAGATCGAGGACGGGTTCGAGCACCTTCCCGTCCACTGGATGTGGTGGCCGGCCATCGGCGCCGTCGCCGTGGGCGCCATCGGCTATTTCGTGCCGCATACGCTGGGCGTGGGTTACGACAACATCCATGGCATCCTGGCGGGCAACATCGTCGGGACGACGCTCGTGATCCTGGTTGTCGCCAAGTTCGTCTCCTGGTCCATCGCCCTGGGGAGCGGGACATCGGGAGGAACGCTCGCGCCGTTGTTCACGATTGGCGGCGGACTGGGCGCGCTCTTCGGCGGCGTGCTGCTGCGGTTCATTCCTGCGCTCGGCGTGGATCCCCGAGTGGCCGCGCTCGTGGGCATGGCCGCGATCTTCGCGGGCGCATCCCGGGCACTGCTCGCGAGCGTCGTCTTCGCCTTCGAAACCACGCGGCAGCCGCTGGGCCTCCTGCCGTTGCTGGCCGGCTGCACCGGTGCGTTTCTCGTCTCCCTGCTCCGGATGCGCAGCACGATCATGACCGAGCGGCTGGAGCGCCGGGGCGCGCCGGTGCAGACCGAGTACGCCGCAGACTACCTGTCGCAGGTGCTGGTGCGCGACTGTGCCTCGACCGAGGTGACCACTATCGAGGCGGACCGCACCGTGGAATCGGCCCGCGTATGGCTCGCATCGGGGGAGCCTGGGACGACCCACCAGGGTTACCCCGTGGTCCAGCGCGACGGGACACTGCTGGGTGTGGTGATGAAGCGGGAAATCGAAGCGGCGACCGTGGACGGATCACGCACCGTGGGATCGCTGGTGAAGCGCCCGCCCGCCATCATTTACGATACCCAGACGGCGCGCAATGCCGCCGACCACATGGTGCGGGAGGGCATCGGCCGGCTGCCGGTCGTGCGCCGCGTGGAACCCACCAAGGTGGTGGCCATCCTTACGCGCAGCGACCTGCTCGAAGCCCACGAACGGCGCCTCGACGCTGCCACCAAGGCGCGGCGGGGGATCAAATTGTATCGATCAAGGCCGAGGGTGTGACATCCGTACCTGTAGGGACGCCTGGCCATGGGCCCCTACAGGTACGGATCCTCAGGCATCGGCACCGGCCGGACGATGTGACGTCGCTCGGCCGGTGTGTCTGCCTGGATGCGGCGGCCGATCAGCTTGCGGAAATACGACAACGGATCGTCGGGGCGAGCCCGCCGCGTCGCACCGAGTGCGCGGCGCACGTCGTCCTCGCGCCGGTCGTGGATCAGCTCGCGCACCGCGTCGGCGCCGATCTCGCGGTCCAGCGCCCGAAGCTGGCGTATTACCGCGTCAGCGAACGGCAGGTCGGGCGTGGGCGGGAAGCGTGTCACGCCCTCGCGGCCGGTGAGCACCGCGGGCCGGGGAAACCGCACGAACACCGGCTGGGTGAAGTGCGGGTGGCGGAGCATGAGCTCGCCCTTGGGAAGGGCCGCGAGCTTGCTGCGCGTGGCCGCGCTCAGGGTGCTGTAGCCAGGCATGGCCAGTTCATCGGGATCCATCCGGCCGAAGAGCGCCGTGCCGGCGTTGCCCACCACGCGCCGCATGACCTGGCTTCGGAACTGCTGCGCGGAGAACAGCACCAGGCCGAGATAGCGCCCGCGCTCCGAGAGGTCGAGCAGCATCTTCCGCACGTAGCTGTCCGGCCCGTCCGAGGGCGCGTACTTGTTCAACTCGTCCACGAATACCACCACGTGGTCCACACCGAGGTCGCGCCGCTCGAGGTGCTCGCGCAGGCGGGACACCACGCGCGCGAAGACCAGGTCCTGCGCCAGTGGATCGAGGCCTGCCACGTCGAGCACGTGCAGTGAGCGATCCTCAAACGCGCCCCATGGCAAGTCATTCGACGCTCCGTCATCGGTCACCAGTCCCTTGGCGCGGGTGCTGATATTGCCGAGGCGGTTCCGCACCTTTCGGATGGTGGCCACATGGTGCGTGCGCCACACCTCCCCGCCCCGGCCCACTGCTTCCAGGAAGTCGAAGATCGCGCGGAAGAACTGTTCGAGGTCGGCGAATGTCTGCACCTCGAACGGCTCACGCCTGAGGAGCTCGTCGTGGAAGGTGCGGCCCACCACGCGCTCGGCGAGGAAATCGATGAACGCATCCGCCTTGGCGTCGATGTCGTCCCGGTTCATCACGACTTCGGCGTAGTCGAGGATCTCCCGAAGGCCCCAGACCAGCGGCTGGGTGCGGTCACCCAGGGACGGATGCGTTCGCAGCGTGTTGAGGTTGACGCCATCGGCCTTGAAGGGCGCGTAGTAGTGCGCACCCTGGAAGGCGTCGGGAGTCAGCCCGAGCCGCTGGTAGAGGCGCCGATCGTCGTCGCCCAGCTCGGCAGGCTGATCGAGGAAGCAGAGGTCCGGGCCCTTCACGTTGAAGCAGACCGCGGCAATCGAGCCCTTGTGGGCCGGGAACTTCTGGAAAATGCTGCTGAGCAGGAACTGCGCAGCACTGGTCTTGGTGGCGAGGCCTGACACACCGGAAATGTTGAGGTGCGCCGCCTCCGGGCCCAGCAGGAAGTCGCAATCGAGCAACACCGGCGCCTCGAGCCCGCCGGCGACGTAGACACCGACGGGGATGCCAGTCGCGCGATCGCCGTCGCAGTAGCCGTCCATCCGGAGTGCCACCTTCACGTCGTCATCGGTGGCGAGCCACACCGACGCCAGCGGCACCGGCTGAAGCGGTTCAGGCGGTTCATGCCGAAGCACGCTGGCGAGATAGAGCCGGATCTCCGTCCGCGCCGACGGCGCCACTGGCGCGGCCGGGTCGCCGTCGCTGGCGAGCACCTCGTGCATGGCGCTCAGCAGGTCGGAGTAGGCCGCGCCGTCCGTCACCACGGCATGCACGGTGTGCCCGTCGGCTTCTACCCGGACGATGGCACCGATCCCCACCGGCGCGCTGGCCGCGGCCCAGAAATAGAACTGGTGTGGTGTGCTCGGCTTCTGCTCGGTGGCAACTACGCGGCCGATCGGGGCGGTGCCGGTGTCAGGAGTCATCGCGTGCCCGCCTTGAGGTACTGCTCAACCGAGTGGATGCCGTACAGGAGCCGGTCCCAGCGCGGATCGGCGCTCACGGGTGTGCGCTCCGCCAGCACCCATCGAGAGACTTGATCCGCATGGTCCGTGGACGCCGCCGAGGGCGACACTTCGAGCCGCACGAAACCATGCAGCAGGTCGCGCCCCTCGAAGGGCCAGAGCCGAAGTCCCCAGGCTGCAACCGGCGCGTGTTCGCCGGCGGGCTGAAACATGCTGCTTCGGCATCCGGCCGGGAGGCACAGGTAGCGGTCCAGGTCTTGCCCTTCGAATGGCAGCGTAGCATGACTCTTGGAAAGACCCACTGCACGGGGATCGGCTGCGAGTGCCGAGCTGGTGGCGAGGGAGCCGTCCACGAGAATCCAGCCATCGTGCGCCCCACGGAAGCGGTCGTAGACTGACAGTTCCAGGTTGCCACGGATCCGGTCAACCAGCCGCCGGGCGAGCTCGAGATCACGGAGCGGGTGCGCCGGGCCGTCATCTTCGATCACGTGGCAGTCAGTGCCGGCGAGTGCGACACCGGCGCGTGCGAGCGATGCCGCGCGTCCGGCCACGAAGAGCAGGCGCTCTTCCACCACGGTGGTGAGATGCCGGTCCCGCCGCAACCGGACGGCTGCCGCCACCTCCGCCACCAGCAATGGGGACGAGCCGGCGTAGGCCACCACTTCGGAGCGCTGGACGCCGTCGAGAAACGCGAGCGGCCCGGTGAATGCCTCCGGAGCACCCACGGGCCGCACCTGGAGATTTGTTCCTTCGACCAGTCGAGCGGGGCGGACCCGGGCGTCCTCCTGCCGGCCTGTGGATTCCGGCATCGCGGACGCGGTCACGAGGCCCTGGCTGGCCAACGATTTCCGGAGCCGACTGCACTGAGAACGAAACATTCGTTAGACTACCACTCCCCCGGAGCTGAGACCGTCGCACTTCCACGCTTACGCAATCAGGAGAAGCGAATGCGCCTGTGGGCCGCAGCCCTTGTCATCCTGCTGCCTGCCACCCTGGCGGCCGAGCCAACTGACTCCATCCCGGGTGGCCACTGGATCGCGAATGGCGAGCTGTCATTCACGGATATCGCCGGCAACAAGTCCCTCTCACTGCTCACCACCGGGCTCGGTGCGAAGCTGGAGAATGATAGCCATTACGAAGTGTCCCTGACGGGATCGGCGCAATACGGACGCAGCGACGGCGACGTGGCGGTGGCCAGCGTGAAGGGCGAGTTCAACCTCCGCCTCCGGCCGACCCGGCGGATCTCGCCGTTCGTGCGCACCACCGCAGCGCATGACGCCATCCGGAACCTGAATGTGCGGATGTCGATGGCGGCGGGTGCGGAGTTCAATCTCATCACCGATGGACCGAGCTCCGTGACGGTGGGCCTGGCCATGCTGCAGGACTACGAATCGCGCGCACTGCCCGAGGGAAGTACTGATCCGGCCAGTCTGTCGTCCACCCGGTTCAACCTCCAATTCCGGGGCTCGACGCCGCTTCGTCCAGGCGTCGAGGTTTCACATACGTCCCAGCTGGAGCCGGTGGCCGGCAACCTCGACGACTACCTGCTCAGCTCCAGGACATCGCTCAAGGTCGCGCTCACCGATGCGCTCGCCTTCCAGACATCCTACACGTTCAACCGCGACGCGACGCCACCACCCGGCGTTACGTATCACAACGATCGCACGCTCACGACGGGGTTGGTGGTGACTTTGAAGTAAGGTCGCGACCCGCGTCCGGCGACCAAGACCGTCCCTCACCCTTCCTCGAAATCCGGAAACGCCGGCACACCCGTCAGCCAGAATCCCGCCACGAAGCCTTCCCCGTCCACTTCCACGTGCAGGTGATCGGCGATCCGGACCAGCTCGACCGGGCGCTCGTCGCCCACCCGCAGATGAAAGACGGTCTCCGTCGGATCGGTTCGGACGCTGAGCGTCGTGTCGACCTCTACCGCGGAAATGCCTGGCCGCGACGGCCGGCGCGCCACCACCACGCGCCCGTCCGTGAGTTGCGCCGGCACGGTGAGGCCGGGCTGGGTGGACACATCGGGCCACACGACCACATCGAGGCCGCAGATGATACCGTCACTCACCTCGACCACGGCCACCGAACCCGCATCGTCGCTGAGCTCGAGCGTGCCGGTCAGTCCGCCCGTCTTCCGGTTGGCCTTGAAGGCACCGGAGAGGATGTCGGTTTCCGGATCCCAGCGCCAGCCCAGGGCAGGCAGCTTGCCCTCGAGCGGCTCGATATGCGCCTGGATGCTCACTTCGATGATCCGGCCGGCACGCTGGCCTGGCGCTCGATGAACCGCAGCAGCCGGTCAAGCCCCGTCGCGATCGTACGATCGCTCGCGGCGTAGCTGAGGCGCACCCATCGATCATCGCCAAAGGCTGATCCCGGCACCAGCGCCACCCCTTCCTCCTGCATCAGTACTTCACAGAAGGCGGCACCACCCAGCGGATCACGCTCGCGAATGCCATCAACCCGGAAGAAGAAGTAGAACGCGCCGTGGGGTTCGACGAATTCAATACCGGGTGCGTCGGTACGGAACCGCTCGACGATCCGGTCCCGACGGCGGCGGAAGGTGGCCACCATTTCCTGCACCTCCTGCTCGACGCGCTCGTCGCTGAAGGCCGTGGCCGCCGCCCACTGGGCGGGATGATTGGCACCCGTGGTGGTGTGCGACTGGAGCGCCGCCATGGCCTTGGTGACGCGCTCGGGCGCCAGCGCGGCGCCAATGCGCCAGCCTGTCATTGCATACGCCTTGCTCGCGCCGGCAATGATCACGACGCGCTCCAGCAGCTCGTCCGGAAGGTCCAGCAGTGACGGTGCGGGGCCGGAGCCGTAGTAGATGCGCCGGTAGATCTCGTCCGAGATGATCCACACATGATTGTCCCGCGCCCATTCGGCGATGGCGCGGAGCTCGGGCAGCGTGTATACCGACCCCGTGGGATTGCACGGCGAGCAGAGAATCAGCCCCTTGGTGAGCTTCGAGTGCGCCCGGTCGAGGTCCTTCACGCTCACCTTGAGGCCCCACTCGATGTCGCCCGGAACCGTGACGGGCTCGGCCCGCGCCAGGTGCACGATCTGGGGATACGACACCCACGCCGGCGTGGGTATGAGCACGCGGTCGTGCGGCCCGAACAGCGTGAAGCAGGCATTGAACAGCGCCTGCTTGGAGCCGGAGCTGATGATCACGTTGTCGGCATTGACCGGTCGGCCGCGGGACAGCGTCGAAAGCTGGTGGGCAATCGCCGTCTTGAGCTCGGGCAGCCCCGCGTTGGGCGGGTAGCGCGTGTAACCCTTCCGGATCGCCTGGATGCCCGCCTCGGACACCGCGGCGGGCGTGTCGAAATCCGGTTCACCCACGCTCAGGTCGTAGACATCCTCGCCGGCCGCCTTTCGGCGCTTCGCCTCAGTGGCGATCGCGATGGTTTCGCTGGCCTTGAGGTGCTGGAGATTGAGCGAAAGCGGTTCGGGCATCAGGAGTTCCGAAGGCGGCGTGAAACGGCGCGTGCGTGAACGCGAGAAAGCTCCAAGCGGAGGGCGGGGATGTCAACTGAAGCGGTCGAGGAGTCAAGCGGTCGAGGAGTCAAGCGGTCGAGGAGTCAAGCGGTCGAGGAGTCAAGAGGTCGAGAGGTCACGGGGAACCGGCGCCGTATTCGTGCGTCATTGCGAGGAGGCGACGCCGACGAAGCAATCGAGTGGCCTGGACAGGGATGCCGGCGACCCGCTTGTCTCGGGCGCGTTGCGCCCTCGCGGTGACACACAACCTCTCGACCGCTCGACCGCTCGACCTCTCGACCTCTCGACCTCTCGACCGCTCGACCTCTCGACCTCTCGACCTCTCGACCTCTCTCCGCTACCTTCCGCGCCATTGACAACCGAGGATCCTGTGTCAGCACCTGTCGAAGAACCGCGCCTGGGCGAGCCGGTCGTTGCGCGCGGCCACAACATGATCTTCCTGGCCCCACCCTCGCCGGCGTGGGCGGCCCCGGTGCTGGCCGGAATCGTGAGTCGCCTGGCCGACGGTGGCCGCGCCCTGCTGCTGGCGCCGCGCGAGTCGCTCGATGCGTGGGGGGCACAGCTCGCGAGGCAGCTCGAGGGCAGCGACATCCGCTGGCACGCTGCCCGGGGCGAGGCCCGCGCCATGCGGCTCCTCCGCGCCGATCAGCTTCAGCTCCTCCTCCTCACCCCCGAATCAGCCCTCGCGCTCGTCCGGCGCAGCGCCCTCAAGCTCGAAGCCGTCACCTGCACCGCCCTGTTGTGGCCAGAACGGCTCTCGGCGGACGTGCTCGACCTCCTGCTCCAGGATCTCCCGAAGGATTCCCAACGCGTGATCGTCTCGGCCCGCAGCGACCTGGCATCGGCGCTGGGCGAGCGCTTCGCCCGGAAAGCCGTGACGGCGGGCCCGCTCGCCGGCGCCGCTCCCGTCTCGGCGTCCGGCCCGATTCGGGTCGCCTCAACCCCATGGGGAAACCGCGCCGAGGCCGTGGCGCTCGCGATCGAGCTGCTCGACCCGGAAGAGCCGGTCATCTTCGCGGCAGACCGAAGCGCGGAGTCCGAACTGCGGCGTGCAGTGCCGGCCACTATCGCTCCGCTCGTCACGTCGGCGCCCGAGGCAGCCAGCCTGATCGTCGCATGGGACGCGCCGACACCCGAGCAATATGCCCAGCTCAAGGAAGTGGCCGAAGTCCTCATGCTCGCGCCGCCGGGCACGGAGGGCTGGGCCAGCCGGCTGGGAAGCCTGGTGCGGCCACTGCGGCTGCCAGGCTTCGTGGATGACGCGATGGCACGGGGCGCCGCCGAGCGCGCCGAGATCCAGCAGGCGCTCAATGAGCGAAACCTCGACGCCGAGGCCATGACGCTGGCACCACTCTTCGAGCGCTACGACGCGACCCACGTTGCCGCGGCCCTCCTCGCGCTCTGGTCGGCACGGGGCGCCAGACCGGAAGTCGCGAGCGCATCACCCATGGATCGTGAGCCAGCCACGGCGCGCATCTGGGTCAGCGTGGGCCAGCGAGACCAGGCCAACCCGGGCGACCTCGTGGCGGCCCTGGTCAAGGAACTGGGGGTGGATCGGAGCCATATCGGGAAGATCGAGATGCGGGAGAGTTTTTCACTGGTGGAGCTGCCGGCCGGCGAAGCCGAGCGCATTGCTGAACGGCTCACGGGAGTCATGATCCGGCGCCGGAAGGCCATGGCGCGGCTGGACAAGGGTGCCAGGCGCTGAGCGCTTAGCGCTTGGCGCGGCTCACCAGCTCCTTCAGCGTCTTCCCGGGCCGGAAGGCCGGCACGGTGGTCGCGTTGAGCGCAATGGGTTCGTTGGTGGCGGGATTGCGGCCCTTGCGTGCCGCCCGTGCCCGGGTCTCGAACTGGCCGAATCCGCTGATCTGGACCTTGCCGCCTCGCCGCAGCTCGCTGGCGATCACGCCCTCATCCCCGAAGATCAGGTCCACCAGTTCCGTGGCACGCGCCCGCGTCAGGCTGGCGCGCTTCGCGACGGCGGCGATGAGATCCTGCCGGTTCACGAGCTGCTCCTTGGCTGTTCGTCCGGGGAATGAGGGCGACAATATGCCGCGCCTGTCGCACCTGCCGCAAGTCGCGCTTCCGTGCGCTTGACCACCGGCGCCGCTTGCCGTAATCTCTCCGGCCCCCGCACGAGGACAGCATGCACGAACAGCCCCGCTCCGGATGGATCGAAGTCATCGCCGGCGTCATGTTCAGCGGCAAGAGTGAAGAACTCATCCGGCGTGTGCGCCGAGGCATCATTGCCCGGCGGCGGGTGCAGGTGTTCAAGTCCCACCTCGACAGCCGCTACGCCGGCCTCTACAGCGTCTCCAGCCACAGCGGCGGCGAACTCGATGCCAACCCGGTCGACAGCGCGGCGGAAATTTTCCGCCAGGTGCGTCCCGATACCGATATCGTGGCCATCGATGAGGCCCAATTCCTCGATGAGGGCCTGGTGGATGTGGTGACCGAGCTCGCCAACAGCGGCAAGCGTGTCATCCTGGCGGGCACTGATACCGATTTCCGGGGCGAGCCGTTCGGCTCCATGGGTGCACTGATGTGCGTCGCCGAGCAGGTCGACAAACTGCGGGCCATCTGCGTGCGCTGCGGCGAACTCGCCTGCCGCAACCAGCGGCTCATCGACGGCCGGCCCGCCCGCTATGACTCGCCGACCATCATGGTTGGCGGCCGCGAGAGCTACGAAGCACGGTGCCGTTCCTGTCATCAGGTACCGCTTCGGGACGAAGACCAGGGCAACCTGGCCCTCAACGCGGCGGCGCGGCACGCCTCCTGACGCCCCTCGCCGGCTGCGCGTTGCCGTCACCGGCAACATCGGCTCCGGCAAGAGCACGGTTGCCCGCTGCTTCGAGGCATGGGGCGCCGACCGGATCGACGCCGATGCCGTCACGAGGCAGCTCCAGGAGCCGGGCCAGCCAGTCTTCGACGCCATCGTGCGACGCTTTGGAAATCGCATCCTCCAATCCGACGGCACCCTCGACCGGCGCGCCCTGCGGGATGTCGTCCTGGCCGACCCGGATGCGCGCGCGGATCTGAACGCCATCGTTCATCCCGCGGTCTATGCAGCGCTCGATGCCGCGATCGCCAAACGACAAACGCCGGACGACGGGCGGGAGGCGTTCGGTGTTGAGCGTCCGACGTCCGGATCACCTCCGATCGTCGTCGAAATTCCCCTCCTCTTCGAGACCGGCACCGCGGGCCGCTTTGATCGAGTGGTCCTGGTGCAGGCGCCTCGGGCACTGATCCTCGAGCGGCTGGTCACCGGCCGCGGCCTGGATTCAGTCACTGCAGCGCGATTTCTTGACGCCCAGGCGGAAGCCTCGAAGGTGCGCCAGCTCAGTGATTTCGTGATCGAGAACGACGGCTCGGTGGACGAGCTCGAGGCGAAGGCGTACGCGGTATGGCGGAAGCTGCCCCGCCCGGCTTGATTTCACGCTGGCGCGCATCTATCCTCTCACCGCAGCCAGCCTACGATAAGGGAGTGCCCGTGTCCAACGTCCCGGAACAGCTGCGGTATACGGCCGAGCACGAATACGTGCAGGCCAGCGGCGATGGCGCCGTCGTCACGGTCGGGATCACCGACTACGCGCAGGGCGAGCTGGGTGATATCGTCTACGTCAGCCTGCCGAAGGTGGGCGACACCTTCGAGGCACATCAGTCATTCGGCACCATCGAGGCGGTCAAGGCGGTCTCGGAGCTCTTCATGCCGGTCGCCGGCGAGGTCGCCGAGATCAACGAAGCGCTCGATGCCGACCCCGCTGTCGTCAACCGGGACCCTTACGGCGCGGGCTGGATGGTCAAGGTTCGGCTGGCCAACGCGTCCGCCACGGATGGCCTTCTCGATGCTGCGGCCTACCGGAAGCACATCGGCGAGTAGTGGTCCGGCAGCATCTGGTTCTCCTGCTACGACGCCCCGGGCTGCGCCTGCCCGGGGCGTCCGTCCGTTCAGCGCATGGATTCCTTGAGGTAGTTCGATGACCACCGTGACTCCCCCCGCGCGTTCGCCGCGCTCGGCTGCAGCGCCGGCAGCCCCCAGCGCACCGGTCTCCGGTCGCCAGACGCACTTCGCCTCCCGGCACATCGGCCCTCGCGCCCGTGATATCGAGGCGATGCTCGGCCTGGTGGGTTACGCCTCGCTCGACGCGCTGGCCGACGCCGTTGTCCCTGATGACATCCGGCTTCGCCGGCCCCTTGCGCTGCCGCCGGGACGTAGTGAACGCGAAGTGCTGCAGGCCCTCCGAGCCATGGCCGGCCAGAACCAGGTGTTTCGCTCCTACATCGGCATGGGTTACCACGGCACCTTCACGCCACCGGTGATTCTCCGGAATATCCTGGAGAATCCGGGCTGGTACACGGCCTACACACCGTATCAGGCCGAGATTGCGCAGGGCCGGCTGGAGGCGCTCTTCACTTTTCAGACCGTGACTGCCGAGCTCACCGGGCTGCCCATTGCCACGGCATCGCTGCTCGATGAGGCCACGGCGGCCGCCGAGGCCATGGCGCTGACGCAGGCGGTCAGCAGGCAGCCTGGCCCGCACACCTGGCTGGTGGATTCGCGTTGCCATCCGCAGACCATCGCCGTGGTGCGCACCCGCGCCGAGGCGCGCGGAATCGCCATCCTCGAGGGCGAACCCGACTCGTTCACCTTTGAGGCGGGCGTCATCGGCTGCCTGGTCCAGTATCCTGCCACCGACGGCGAGATCCGGAACTTCCGCGACTTGGCCGAGCGTGCTCATGCCGCTGGTGCGCTGGTTACGGCGGCGACCGACCTGCTGGCGCTCGCCCTCATCGAGCCGCCTGGTGCCTGGGGGGCCGACATTGCCGTTGGCAACAGCCAGCGCTTCGGCGTGCCGATGGGCTACGGCGGACCACATGCCGCCTTCTTCGTGACGCGAGAGGACTACAAGCGCCACCTGCCGGGCCGCATCATCGGCATGTCGCGCGATACCGACGGCCGGCCTGCGCTGCGCATGGCCCTGCAGACCCGCGAACAGCACATTCGCCGGGAGAAGGCCACCAGCAACATCTGCACGGCGCAGGTGCTGCTGGCCGTCATGGCGGCAATGTATGCCGTCTATCACGGCCCCGACGGCATTCGCAGGATTGCAGAGCAGGTACACGGCCGCGCCGTGCTGCTGGCCAACGCGCTTCGCCGCCTGCAGTACCGGGTGGTGCATGACAGCTTCTTCGATACTGTCGCGGTGGACGTGGAGAAGTGGGCGGCCGCGCGCATCCTGGACGCGGCGCGGGCTCGGAAGATCAACCTCCGTCAGCTTTCGCCCACCCGGCTCGCCGTGGCACTCGACGAAACCGTGACCCTTGGCGACCTCGCCGACCTCATCACGGTCTTCTCCCAGGATGAAATGCTGCCGTTCATGCTCGATGACCTGGGCGTGACGCAGGCAACCGCGATCCCCGAGTCCCTCCGGCGGCGGAGCGAGTACCTGACCCATCCGGTCTTCCAGAAGTACCGGAGCGAGACCGAGATGCTTCGGTACCTCAAGCGGCTGGAGTCGCGGGATCTCTCCCTCACCGCGGCGATGATTCCCCTCGGCTCGTGCACCATGAAGCTGAACGCCACGACCGAGATGATTCCGATCGGCTTCCGGGAGTTCAACCGCCTGCACCCGTTTGCGCCGCAGGCACAGGCTCAGGGCTACCAGGTGCTGTTTTCCCAGCTGGAAGACCAGCTCGCCGAGATCACCGGCTTCGCCCGCGTTTCGCTGCAGCCCAACGCCGGCGCACAGGGTGAGTTCGCCGGACTGATGGTCATTCGCGCCTTCCATGCGGCGCGCGGCGACACGAAGCGCCTGACCTGCCTCATTCCCACTTCCGCGCACGGCACCAATCCGGCAAGCGCGGTGATGGCGGGCATGAAGGTGGTGAACGTTCGCAGTGACGAGCAGGGCAACATCGACCTCGACGACCTGAAGGCCAAGGCCGCCGAGCATCGCGACTCGCTCGCGGCGCTCATGGTCACCTACCCCTCCACCCATGGCGTCTTCGAGAACTCGATCCGCGAGATCTGCCGAGTGGTGCACGAGCACGGCGGGCAGGTGTACATGGATGGTGCCAACATGAACGCGCAGGTGGGCCTCTGCCGGCCGGCCGACATTGGGGCAGATGTGTGCCACCTCAACCTCCACAAGACGTTCTGCATTCCGCATGGCGGCGGTGGTCCCGGCATGGGCCCCATCTGCGTGGCCGCACACCTGGCGCCCTTCCTTCCCGGCCATCCCGTGGTGGACCTGCATCATGGCGCCGCCTGCGGCACCATCGCCGCCGCACCATGGGGCAGCGCCATGATTCTCCCGATCTCCTGGGCCTACATTGCGCTCATGGGGTCGGAAGGGCTGCGTGAGGCCACCATCATGGCCATCCTGAATGCCAATTACATCGCCCGGCGGCTGGAGGGGCACTTCGACCTCCTGTACAGCGGCGCGCACGGGTTGATCGCGCATGAATGCATCCTCGACATGCGTCCCTTCAAGCAGAGCGCGGGCATCGAGGTGGAAGACATCGCCAAGCGGATCATCGATTTCGGGTTCCATCCGCCAACGGTGTCATTCCCCGTGGCCGGTACCCTTATGGTCGAGCCGACCGAGAGCGAATCGAAGGAAGAGCTCGACCGATTCTGCGATGCCATGATTGCCATCCGGGAAGAAATCCGGGAGATCGAAAATGGCACGGCGGACCGGGAGCAGAACCTGCTGAAGGGTGCCCCCCACACGCTGGCGCAGTGCACGGCGAATGAGTGGGCGAGGCCGTACGAGCGCGAGCGTGCGGCCTTTCCGGCGCCGGAAGCGCGAAGCCACAAGGTCTGGCCCTGGGTATCGCGCGTGGATGGGGCCTGGGGCGACCGCAACCTCGTGTGCACCTGGACCGAGTCGTACAGCAGCGCATGATCGGCGGGACGACCCTGGGCCGTGAACCCGGCGCGGAGCTCGCCGGCGCCGCGATCGTTCCGCTCGACTGGCAGCTCTGGGTGGACGACGAGGCGAGGCCCGGCTGGGCCAACATGGCCTACGATGCTGCCTTGCTCGACCAGGCCGCCGCCGGCACCGCGGTGCTCCGGCTCTACCGCTGGCAGCCCTGGTGCCTCTCGTTCGGCCGCCACGAGCCGGCACTGCGCCGTTATGACCGGGACGCCATCCTCGCTCGCGGCCTCGACACCGTGCGCCGTCCCACCGGCGGACGGGCGGTCTGGCATGCGGATGAACTCACGTACGCCGTTGCCGCGCCGGCATCCGCCTTCGGTGACCTCGCCCGCGCATATCGCCTCATTCACGCCATGCTGCAACGCGCCGTCCGGTCACTCGGCGTGCGTGCGGTACTGGCTCCTGCCACGGCAACCTCACGCCCGCTCGACGCGGGCGCCTGCTTCGCCAATCCGGTCGGGGGCGAGGTCATGACCGCCGCGGGCAAGCTGGTGGGCAGCGCGCAGTTCCGCCTGAACGGCGCCCTGCTCCAGCATGGCTCGCTGCTGCTCTCCGGCACCCAGGACGTGGTTCGCGACGTGGCTCAAGGCGGCCCCACCGAGACGCACTGCACCACGCTCGCAGCCGAGCTGGGCCGGTCAGTGGCCTTTGACGAGGTGGTGCCCGCGATCGTGGCCGCAGCCGGGGCATGGCCCGGGGCGTGGCACAAGCTTCGCGGACCATCAGGCACGATGCGCGCCCGTGCCGAGGAGCATGCCGTCCAGTTCCGGTCGCCGGAGTGGACCTGGCGCCGCTGACCGCTGGACGCGCACCCCTCGCGTTCCCACATTGCTAGCAATGACGCGCTCGCGACCCTCATCCAGGAGTGGCCTTCGGTGCGCCGGCTGATCTCGATCCTCGCTGCCATCCTCCTGCTTCCCTCCTGCGCCCGGCTCGATGCCCAGGCGCGAGCGGGAACAATCGTGATCGTGACAGGCGAGCAGGCTACGGTGCCGGTGCCCACGCTCATTGAAGGTGCGGCCGACACCCGGGCCAACCAGGAGCTGGCCGACCAGCTGTTCCTGCGGCTGGCGGTGCGGAAGCCGGGTCGCGCCACCAGCGACGAGAAAGGCTACGAGCCGCAGCTCGCCCGCAGCTGGAGCCGGCGGGATTCGCTCACGCTCGTCTTTGACCTGGATCCGCGTGCGCGCTGGCACGACGGCGTGCCGGTAACGGCGCGCGACGTCGTGTTCACCTTCCGCCGCGCGCGCGATCCCGACATCGCTCCCTCGCTCGCCGCCCTGCTCCGCCACATCAGCGATGTGCGCGCCGAAGGCGATCATCGCGTCGTCATCTCGTTCCACGACGTCTATGGCGAGCAGTTTTTCGACGCGACCTACTACGTCCAGCCGATCCCGGCTCACCTGCTGGCTTCGTTCGAGCCGGACGCGGTGCGGCGCTCGCCGTTTGTGCAGGCGCCGGTCGGCGACGGGCCCTACCGGTGGGTGCGGAGTGTCCCCGGAGAAACGGTGGAGCTTGCCGCGGAACCCGGTTTTTTCCTTGGGCGGCCGGGACTGGGGCGGGTCATCTTCCGCACCGCCAGCGATCCAGCCGCCCGCATGAACCTGCTGCTCAGCGGCGAAGCCGACGCCATGATGTCGGTGATTCCACCCCTGAGCAATCGCAACCGGCTCGAGCGTACCGGTGACTTCCGCCTTGTCACCACGCCGTCCGACCTGCTTGGCTACTTCCTGTACAACTACCGCGACCCCGCTGACACGGCGCGCGAGCATCCGATCCTGGCTGATGTCCGCGTCCGCCAGGCGATCACGCTGGCGCTCGACCGCCACGCAATGCTGCTGTCACAGTTCGGGCCCTACGGCGTCGTGCCCTACGGCCCCGTGTCGCAGATGCTGTGGCTCGGCCGCGTCTCGCCCAAGGCGCCGCGCCAGGATGTGGCCCGCGCACGCACGCTGCTCCGCGAGGCCGGCTGGCGGGACGCCGATGGCGATGGCACGCTGGACCGCGCCGGGCGGCCCCTCAGCCTGTCGGTCATCGTGCCGTCATCGAGCAGCATGCGGCGTGACATGAGCGTCATGGCGCAGGAGGAACTCCGCCAGGTCGGGATCCGGCTCGATGTCGTCGTGCTCGAACGCCCGGTGTGGCAGGAACGCTTCGTGAGCGGCCGGTTCGACATCTCCTTTGGTGCGATGCGGCAGGTGCCCACACCGTCGGGGCTCACGGGCTCCTGGACCTGCGCCGGCGCGAGCAACGTGTCACATTACTGCGATCCGGCCGTGGACAGCCTGCTCAACACCGCCATCGTGACCCAGGGCAATGCGGCACCGATCTTCGTCGCTGCGCTCAGCCGGATCGACCACGACGCGCCAGCAACCTTTCTGTACGCGCCGCTCGAAGTGATCGCGGTGCACAAGCGCTATGAGCAGGTCGAGCTGCGCGACGGCTCGCCCTGGCTCATGCTCTGGCACTGGAGAGTACGGCGTGGGCAGGAACTCCCCCGGGACCGGATCGTGACGCAATGACATGAGATGGCTCGCCGGACGGGTGGGCCAGGCTCTCGTCACGGCCGTGCTGGCCGTGGTCCTGGCGTTTTTCCTGATGCGTGCCGCCCCGGGCGATCCACTCTCGCGCCTGGGAGATGAGCATCCGATCACCCCGCAGCAGATGCAGGTCCTGCGCGCGCGCTACGGCCTCGACCAGCCGATCTCCTCGCAATTCCGCGCCTTTGTCGCCGGCGCCATTCGCGGCGACTTCGGAACCTCGATACAATACGGCCGCCCGGTGAGTGGGCTCATCCTGCAGCGCCTCCCCGCCTCGTTGCTGCTGGGCGGCACGGTGCTGTTGATCACCTTTGTGCTCGGCTCCTGGCTCGGCGCAGCGCAGGCGCTTCGTTCGGGCAGCGCGAGCGAGCAGGCCATCGGTGCCTTGTCGCTCGCCGCCTATGCCACGCCATCATTCTGGCTCGGGCTCGTGCTGGCGTGGCTGGTGGGCATCGAATGGCGGCTGCTGCCCGCCGCCGGCATGCATGATCCCCTCCTCGCGGCGGACGCTGCCTGGACCACGCGCGCGCTGGATATCCTGCGGCATCTCGTACTTCCGGCCGTCACGCTCGCCGCCGTCAACATCGGCGCCACCATGCGGCACGAGCGAAGCGCGATGCTGCAGGCCCTGCGTGAGCCCTACGTACAGTCGGCGCGCGCGCGGGGCCTCGCCGAGCGGCGCATCCGCTGGCGTCACGCCTTTCGCAACGCGCTCTTTCCCGTGGTGACGCTGTTCGGGCTCTGGCTGCCGCTCGTGGTCGCGGGATCGGTGTTCGTCGAGAAAGTCTTTGCGTGGCCCGGCCTTGGTGCGCTCGCCGCGGACGCGGTGAGCGCGCGCGACTACCCGCTGCTGATGGGCGTCACCGTGCTGGTCTCGCTCATGGTGGTTGGCGGTGCCCTCCTGGCCGATGCGGCCTATGCCCTGCTCGACCCGCGGGTGCGGCGCGCATGAGGCTCCCGGCGGGCACCGCCATCCGCCGGGCGCTGGCCACGCCCCGGGGCCGCGCCGGCATCATGGCGCTCGGCGCCATCGTGGTCTTTGGCATCTTCGCGCCGTTCGCGCTGCCCGACCCGTTCGCCCAGCCCGACATCGTGTCGGGCGCGATGCAGGCGCCCAGCGCGGTGCACCCCTTCGGGACGGATCAGCTGAGCCGCGACGTGCTCTCCCGCGTGGCCACCGGCGCGCGCGTCTCGCTCGCGGTCGCCGCCGTCGCCGTGGCGCTCTCCATGACGCTGGGCGCACTGGTGGGACTGGTCGCCGGGTACTTCGGTGGCGCCGTGGACGCGGTCCTCATGCGGCTCGTGGATGGAGCCATGGCCGTGCCTCGCCTCTTTGTGCTCCTGCTGCTCGTCGCGGCCTGGGAACGGATGCCGCTGACAGCGCTGATGCTCGTGATTGGCGCCACGGGATGGCTCGGCACCAGCCGGCTGGTGCGCGCCGAGGTACTGCGGCTCAAGGACGCCGATTTCGTGCGCGGCGCCGAGGCCCTCGGAGCGCGGAGCGGACGGATTATGTTTCGGCACCTGCTGCCCAACACGATGGGGCCGCTGCTGGTTGCGGCGACGCTTGGCGTGGGTGACGTGATCCTGCTCGAGGCAGGCCTCTCGTTCCTCGGCATGGGCGTCAGGCCGCCGACGCCGTCGTGGGGCGGCATGATCCTCGACGGCAAGGACGTGCTGACCGCGGCGCCCTGGGTCAGCATCTTTCCGGGCCTCGCCATCATCGCCACGGTGCTGGCCGTCAACCTGTTCGGCGACGCCCTGCGCGCCGCATCCGACCCCAGGGAGACATGACCGCTCTTCTCGACGTGCGCGACCTTCGCGTCTCCTTCCCGGATGGCGCCGGACGCATTCATCCGGTGGACGGCGTCTCGTTCACGATCGAGCGGGGGAAGACGCTTGCCCTCGTGGGCGAGTCAGGTTGCGGCAAGAGCCTCACCAGTCTTGCGCTGCTGCGCCTGATCCCCCCGCCCGGCCGCATCGATGACGGCAGCAGCGTCACCCTCGACGGCACCGATCTCCTGTCTCTCAAGCCGGATGCACTACGGGCGGTTCGCGGGCGGCGCATCGCCATGATCTTCCAGGACCCGATGACCAGCCTCAATCCGGTCTTCCGGATCGGCGACCAGATCACCGAAGTCATGCACGCGCACTTCAAGATGTCGAAGCAGGATGCGCGGGAGCAGGCCGTATTACTGCTGCAGGAAGTAGGCATTCCTGACCCCGACGAGCGGCTCCGCGCCTATCCGCACCAGCTCTCCGGCGGCATGCGGCAGCGCGTCATGATCGCGATCGCCCTGGCCGGCCAGCCCGAGCTGCTGATCGCCGACGAACCCACCACCGCACTCGACGTGACCGTGCAGGCGCAGATCCTGGAACTGCTGGATCACCTGCGCCGGACGCGCGACATGGCCATGCTGCTGATCACGCACGACCTGGGCATCGTCGCGGGCCGGGCCGATCATGTTGCGGTCATGTACGCGGGCCAGCTCATCGAAACTGCCCCCACGCGCGAACTTTTCGACCGTCCGTCGCATCCCTACACCCAGGGGCTTTTCGCATCGGTGCCCCGGCTTTCGGGTCCGGTTGGGCGCCTCATGCCCATCGCCGGCACGGTGCCGCCGCCGAATGCGTGGCCCGCCGGCTGCCGCTTCCGGCCCCGCTGCCCCATCAAGCATCCGAAGAGCGAGACGATGCCGCCCATGCTCCGCGCAGGTCCGGAGCACGAGATGCGATGCTGGCTGGCGGAGGACGGCAAGTGAGCGCCCGTCCCGATGAACCGATCCTGATGGTCCACGATCTGGTCAAGCATTACGAAACGGGCGGACTGTTCAAGCGTAACCGCCCCCCGGTTCGGGCGGTGGATGGCGTCTCCTTCGAGGTCGGCCGGGGCGAGACACTGGCACTGGTGGGCGAGTCGGGTTGCGGCAAGAGCTCGGTGGGACGCACCATCCTTCGGCTGCAACCGCCCACGTCGGGATCGGTTCGCTTCGAAGGCCATGATGTCTTCCGCCTGGAGCGCGAGTCACTCCGGCTGTTGCGCCGCCGCATGCAGATCATCTTCCAGGATCCCTACTCGTCGCTCAACCCTCGGATGACGGTGGGAGAAGCCGTCGCCGAGGGAATTCGCATCCATCGCCTCGCGCCCGGCGCCGAAGTGAACCGGCGGGTTTCCGCCCTGCTGGAAGAGGTGGGACTCGACCCGGGGTATGCACGCCGGTACCCTCACGAGTTCTCCGGTGGTCAGCGCCAGCGCATCGGCATCGCCCGCGCGCTCGCGGTCGAGCCCTCGTTCATCGTCTGCGACGAACCGGTCTCGGCGCTCGACGTGTCGGTGCAGGCGCAGGTGATCAACCTGCTGCGTGACCTGCAGGAGCGCCGGGGGCTCTCCTATCTCTTCATTGCGCACGATCTCGCCGTCGTGCGACAGATCGCACACCGGATCGCGGTGATGTACCTGGGCCAGATCGTGGAGATCGGGCCCTCCGAAGCGCTCCTCTCTGATCCCAGGCATCCGTACACCCAGGCACTGCTCTCCGCCGTGCCCGAGCCCGATCCGGCGGCACCGCAGGACCGGATCGTGCTCGGCGGCGACCTCCCCAGCCCAAGTCGTCCTCCTTCCGGTTGCCGCTTCCATACCCGCTGCTTCCATCCGCTCCGTGACCAGCGCTGCGTCGACGAAGTGCCACTCCTCCGGCCGATTACGGGCACGCGCGCCGCCTGCCATTACGCCGAAACCGTGGCTGTGCCCGGCGTCACCGCCCCTGTCGAGTGAGCCTCGTATCGTATACGACGCAAGCCCGGCAACGGGCCGGACATAGGCCTCGTCAAGGAGTGCAACATGGCGACGGACGAACGACAGAAATCGCTGGGGGAAAAGGGCGCCGAGAATCGCGTCAAGGGCAAGGTCGAAGAAATCGGCGGCAAGGTCCGGGATGCTTACGGCGACCTCTCCGGCGACAAGAGCCAGGACGTGAAAGGCAAGGCCAAGGAGTTGAAGGGCAAGCTGCGGCAGGAGGTGGGGAAGGCCCAGCAGCGAATGGCCAGCCAGGACGACGTCGACGAGGACCTCGACAATACCTCCAAGTGATACCGAACCGGCGGCCAGTGGCCGCCGGTTTTACTTTACAGGCACTTCGCACCTCTTTCGCTCACCCCCTGGAGGCGCCGTGATTCGGCGAAACATTTCGAGCGGCGCACCGTGGGAGCCGATCGTGGGCTACTCACGCGCCGTGCGGATCGGCAACCAGGTTCATGTCTCGGGCACGGCCGCGGTTGATGAGGACGGTCAGGTGGCGCACCCCGGCGATGCAGGACGCCAGGCGCGACGCGCCCTCGAGATCATTCTCCATGCCTTGACGGAAGCAGGGGCCTCGGCCAGCGACGTCGTGCGCACACGCATCTTCGTCACCGATATTTCACAGTGGGAAGCAATCGGCCGGGCGCATGGCGAGGCCTTCGGCGACATCCGGCCGGCCACCTCGATGGTGGAAGTCGCGCGCCTGATCCATCCCGACATGCTGGTCGAGATCGAAGCCGACGCCATCATTTCCCCGGAGCATGACTCGTGAGACGCCAACCGGTGATCCAGGTCGATGCCTTCGCCGAGCGCGCCTTCGTCGGCAACCCCGCCGCGGTCTGCGTCCTCGACGCCGACGCCGGCGACGACCTCATGCAGCAGATCGCGATGGAAATGAACCTGTCGGAGACGGCGTTCCTGCGACATCGCGATGACGGCAGCTGGGACCTGCGCTGGTTCACGCCCACTGTCGAGGTGGATCTCTGCGGCCATGCCACGCTGGCGAGCGCACATGTACTGTGGCACGAGCACGGCATCAGCGAGCCCGAGCTCGCCTTCGCCACGCGCAGCGGCATCCTCCGCGCCCGGCAACAGGGCGATGCGATCGAGCTCGATTTTCCTGCCGTCCGAGGCCAGGTGGAGCAGCCTCCCCCCGGGCTGCTCCAGGCCCTGGGTGCCCCCGCGCGCACGGTGATTCGCAATCGGATGGACTGGCTGGTGGAACTGGAGACGGCGGACGCGGTGCGAGAGCTGACGCCCGACATGCACCGGCTCGCGTCGCTGCCGGCGCGAGGCGTGGTCGTCACCGCCGCCAGCGACATGCCGGAATTCGATTTCATCTCACGCTTCTTCGGTCCGGGATCGGGCGTGCCGGAAGACCCGGTCACCGGCTCCGCCCATTGCGCCCTGGCGCCATTCTGGGCTGACCGGCTCGGGCGCCAGTCGCTCAGGGCGTACCAGGCGTCCCCGCGCGGCGGCGCGCTGGGCGTTGTGCTGGAAGGAGACCGGGTCCGCCTCCTCGGCAAGGCGGTGACGGTGATGCGCGGTGAACTGGTGTTCTAGGGACGAGGGACGAGGGACGAGGGACGGCTCCTGGCCGTTGGCGTTGGGGGTACGGCGTGCGGCGTCCGGCGTCCGGCATCAGGGGGGATCATGACGGCTGACACATTCGCAGCGCTCGAGATGCGGGTCGGTCGGGTGATGCGCTGCGAGGTGAACGAGAAGGCCAGAAAGCCGGCGTATTGCCTGTGGATCGATTTCGGGCCGGAAGGTGAACGCCAGTCCAGCGCGCAGCTGACGACGCTGTATCAGGCGGACGAGCTTGTCGGCCGGCTCGTGATCGCGGCCATGAACCTGGGCACCCGACGCGTCGCCGGCTTCGAGTCAGAGGTTCTGGTGCTCGGAGTGCCCGATGCCGAGGGGAACGTGGTGCTCCTCGAGCCGGAACGGGACGTGCCGGTAGGTGGGAGGGTGTTTTAGGGCGTGAGGCATACGGCTTTCAGCGTTCAGCGCTCTCGGTTCACTGCCCCGAATCCGCCGCTGGCCGCAGTAGAAAACCCGTCACCATGCCCTCGCGCGTGAGTGTCCATTGCAGGAGCATCGGATGACCGGACCGCTCGAAGTTGGCCTGGCGTGAATAGACCGAGACGGTGTCTTCCACGGTCAGCAGCTCGAGCGGCGAGCCCTGTTCACGGCCCAGCTCGTTCACGGTCCGCCCGGCAAACGATGCCAGGGATTCAGGCGACGGGAACGTGCGCTTCATTTCAGGGGAGAAGCGCGCCCAGAGTGGCTCGAAGTCCCGCTGGTAGAACCATTCGGTATAGATGCGCCCCTGCTGCCTGGCGTCCTGCTTCGGCGCCGCGCACGCGCTCGGCAAGCAGAGCACAACAAGAATCGCTGCCCGGTTGAATGTTCGCACGCGTACGCTCCCTGAAGTCGTGACTTGAGCGTACCACGAACGCTCGCCATCCCGCAACCCGGAGTCCGGATGAGGGTCTATCTGTCGGTGGACATGGAAGGGATCGCAGGCGTGGTGCATGAGGCGCAAACCGACCCCACCGACCCCCTTGCCGCGGCCGACTATGCGCGCTCCTGCCGCCTCATGACCGGCGAGGCGAACGCCGCCGTCCAGGGCGCGCTGGATGCCGGCGCTGACCGTGTCGTCGTCAATGACAGCCACTGGCTCATGCGCAACCTCATCGCCGATGAACTCCACCCGGCGGCCGAGCTGATCAGCGGCAGTCCCAAGCCACTCTCGATGATGGAAGGAATTCAGGAGGGCTTCGATGCTGTCGGTTTCATCGGCTACCACGGCCAGGCCGGCACCCGGGTATCGGTCATCGATCATACCTACACCGACCGCATCTACCAGGTGCGCGTCAATGGACGGCCCGTGGGCGAACTGGCGCTCAACGCTGCCGTTGCCGGCTGTCATGGCGCGCCGGTGGCCTTCGCCAGCGGCGATCACACGCTCGTGACCGAAGCGCGCGGCGTGCTGGGCGAGCATGTGGGCTGCGTGGCCGTGAAGCACGCCCTCAGCCGCCACGCCGCACGCAGTCTCTCCCCCGAGCGTGCTCGCTCGGCCGTTCGTGCCGGTATCGCCGAGGCGCTTTCCCGTGCGCACCCAGTCTTCAGGTTCAGCGCGCCAGTCATCATCGAGGCTGACTTCGCCCGCTCGATCCACGCCGACATGGCGGAACTGATGCCCGGTGCCGAGCGCACCGGCGCGCGCACGGTGCGGTACACGCATGACGATTACCTGGTTGCGTTCCAGGGCTGGCGCGCCATGACCAACCTTGCGGCGACAGGCTGAGCATGGCTGTCGTATTCGTCACTGGTGCCAGTCGGGGCATCGGCCATGAAGTGGTCCGGCAGTGTGCCGATCGCGGCGACCAGGTCGTGGCCTCGGCACGAAGCAACCGCTCCGTCGAGGCCCTTGGCCGCGAATTCGGCGACAACGTCCTCCCGTTGCGTTGCGACGTGACCGACGACAGCTCCATCGCCGAGGCACGGCGGCAACTCGATGGGCGCATCGAGCGGATCGACCTGCTGATGAACAGCGCGGGACTCTACTCCCTCCACGCCGATCACTGGGATCCCTCGCTCACCACGTTCGACACGATTTCCCGCGCCGAGCTCAACACGGTGTTCGATGTCAATGCCAGCGGGGCCATGCTCGTCATCAAGGCGATGCTCGGCCTCCTGCGCCGCTCGGACCGGCCGCGGATCCTCAACCTCACGTCGTTGATGGGCTCAGTGTCCGCACGGACCTCACCTGGCGATTACGCCTATGCCGCAAGCAAGGCGGCGCTGAACATCATGACGCGAAGCTTCGCCGCCGAATTTCGCGCGGAGGGCATCATCGCGGTTGCGATAACGCCGGGCTGGGTGCGGACCGACATGGGCGGCACAGCCGCAGCGCTCGCGCCAGAAGAGTCGGTGCGAACCTTGCTCACCACGGCCGACCGGCTGACCATGCAGCAGAGCGGGACGTTCCTCGACTACCAGGGCGTGACTCAACCCTGGTAGTCAGGCGCGCCGAAGCGTGAAGATGGGCAGCTCCGGCGGGCAGCAGAACCGCACCGGGATCTCCACTGTGCCGATCCCGCGGGACACATAAAGCGGCGCTCGTGCATCGCGATACCAACCCTCGACGAACCGGCCCGAGCCCAGCGGCAGGAGCGGAATCCAGCCGGGCACGCGGACCTGGCCGCCGTGGGTATGCCCCGCAAGGAGGGCGGCCGGCTTCCGTGGCACATCCGGCAATCGGTCCGCATACGCCGGGCAGTGAACCAGCCAGAGATCTGCATCTGACAGCGACGGATCCAGCATCTGGGGACCGAGTGACGGCGCCTGGTAGAGCGCGTCGCCGAGTCCGGCAATGCCCAGCCGCCCGGCACCTTCGCGAAGCACCATCCTCGCATCCTGCAGCATCGTCGCTCCCGCCCTGCGGTACGCATCGGCCAGTTGCGCATCGCTGATGTGCGCCTTGCGTTCCCAGTTGCCGAAGATGCCGATGGTGGCACGCGCGCCCCTGGCCTGGCCCACAAACTCCGTGAGCATGCCGAGCGCATCCGCTTTCTCCACCATGTCCCCGGTGCAGACCACGATGTCCGGCCGCTCGCGATGGAGCAGCCGCAGGGTCTCCCGCGCGGCCCGCTCATTGCCCGGAAAGTGCACATCGCTCACCTGGGCGATGGTCATTCCGTCGAACGCCCGGTCCAGGCCAGGCACCGGCAGGTCGCTGCGCGTGGGCAGGATTTCGACTGGCTCGAGGCCAAACCCGTCGAGCGCAAGCCCGGCCGCCGTGAGCGCTCCGGCAATGAGCAGGCGACGACGCGCCGGCATGCGAGGCTCCCGCGCCGCAGCGCGTGAGTCGGATGATTCTGGCTGATGCATACTCTATATTAGCCGATCTACCTGTTTCATCCCGGTTTCAGGAGTCCGCTGATGCGTCGGTCCGCCCGGCACTGGTCGTGTGCCATGCTGCTGCTTGCGCCATGCCCCTTGCTGGCCCAGGGCGCGCCAGCCCTGGCCGACTCGACGCTGCGACGACCCGACTCCCTGGCGTCGCTGGAAAGCCTGATGCACGGAAGCATCCGATACGCGCCGGCCGACAGCGTCGAGGGACCGCTGCTCTTCCTGCCCGGCGTCGGCAGTTCCCTGCGCGGGATCTCCATCCGCGGTGCAATCCCGGAAGGAACCGGCGCCACGATCGACGGGATCGACGTCACGCCCGGGACGCGCGGTGCCTGGATTGCCCTGCCCACGAGCGGTATGAGCAACGCCTGGGTCGTTACCGGGCCGCTCTCAGCCCGGACGGCTGCCGGGCGCGCGATCCAGCTCGAGCTTCCCACGATGGCAGATTCGGCAGGCGCCCGGTTCTCGTACGCCACTGACCGCCTCATGGGCGCCTCAAGTCTGGGCGTCAACCGGTTCACCGCGCACGGCGGCCTCGCCGGCAGGAACTACCGGATCTTCCTGGCCGGTACCCTTCTGGGCCAGAAAAGCGCCGACTTTGGCACCGACGCGCGAAAAGTTCCCGTTCTTGCGCCCGCGGGCGTGGACACGACCGTGCGCTTCGCGGCAGCGCCAGGCCCCAACGCCGACACGCTCACGGTCGACATTCCCGCCTGGGGTGTTACCCGGGGCGACTGCGATGCGTTCTCCGGCAGCAGCAACTCCGGGATCGCTGCCAACTACGGCCTCGACTGCACGGGCGACCGTGTTCCCGGATCGGCGCAATCGCGCTATCGCGTCGCGGCCAGTGGGCAATACGACATCAACCGGACCGCCAAGCTTGGGTTCATGGCGCTCAAGGCGCGCGGTGACGTGCGAGTGTTTGACTATTCCAATGCCCTGAACCCAGCCAACCGCCGCGGCGACCAGCAGCTGGCCAGCGTCTATGCGGTGACACTTTCAGGCCAATTGGGCCGGAACGCCTTGCCCGGCGCGTATCGTATCGGCGTATCGCGGCAAGCCAACCAGCGCCTCGATGGCCCGCTCACGGCAGAGGGCGAACTCAAGACCCGGGATCCGGGCATGGGACTCATGCTGGGTGGTCTCGATTTTCGCTGGGACTTCGAGAGCTTTCCCGTGGACAGCCAGCTGGTCGACAACTTCCGCCTCAATCGCCAGGGCAGTCGCCGATCACCCTACGACCTGCAGAACGTCTCGCAGTACGCCCTCAGGGATGATTATCGCGACAGCGCTTATGGCCTGCTGGGCTTTGCCGAGAGCGGAGGGCCAGTGGGGCGCCTTGCCCTGTTTCGCGAGGAGCGCACCACGGGCTTCGCCGACCTGGCCTGGCCGGTGAACCGCAATTCGGTCTTCATGCTGGGCGGCAGCATCGCTCGCTACAACGTGACCAATTACTCCCATCAGCTTACCAGCCAGATCTTTTCGGATGTGTACATCGAGACGCCGAGCAGTGCGGCGCTCTATGCTGAGCAGCGCTTCCGCTACGACCAGTTCGAGCTTTCAGCCGGCCTCCGCTATGACATGTTCCACTCGAACGCCGAGCGCCCGGCCACCCTGGATACGCTGCCATTCCTGCCAGGCACATCCACGCCCAATCCCGACTTCGGTACGTACCAGCAATACCCGGCGATCTCGAGCTACGGCACCGAAGGCCAGACCTTCCTGGTCCTCGGCCATGCTCTGCCAGTGCGCAGCACCATTCAGGACGAGAGCCATTCGGCGCTCAGCCCGCGGGTGCGCGCCACGTTCCGGCTGGGCGCCGGCACGGTGCTGCGCGCCAGCATCGCGCGCGAGGCGCGCATGCCGGACCTGGCGCAGGTGTTTACCGGCATCAACACTGACCTGACTCTCACGAACCTGAGCCAGATCTTCGGCAGCGACCTCGCGTTCGAGCGGACGTGGCAGCAGGAGCTGGGCTTGCGACAGCGGCTGGGTGAGCACCTTTCGCTGGATGTGGTCGGGTTTCATCGGTCCACCGACAGCGTGGCCCTGCCAAGGCTCGTGAACTTCCGGAATCCCACGCGCAACGACAGCCCGATGGCCATCAGGCAATTCGTCGGTGTTGGCCACTACGGAGCTCAAGGCGCATCGGCATCCCTCAGCATCGCCACACCAACCTTGGGCACCACGCTGAGCTACGAGTTCCTCGACGCGGATGAAGGCTTCGAGAACGCAAGCATGAATGCGTGGAGCCGGCCACACACGTTGTCGGCGGTGGTCCAGTTCCACGCCCCGAGGGAGCTTCGGTCAGGCATTCTGGCCCGCTCGGAATTGTGGGCCGGTTTCCAGCTGGCGAGCGGGACCAGTTATCTGACCTGCCGCTTCTCGGATGGTGGAGCGCTCACTCTGTCGGATGAGCCATGTCCCAGCGCCACCGGCATCGGCGGCATCGCCTTCACGCATGAGCGCCTGCCCATGCGAAAGGTGCTGGATCTCCGCTTCTCCAGGGCGCTTGGCGATGCTCCCTACGCTCCCCGGTTCTTCATCGATGCGCGAAACCTGCTCAATTTCACGAATGTCATCCGCGCGTTCCGCGATTCGGCGCGTGTCGGGATCGCCCGAGAAGGGGTGATCGCAGCGGAGCTCGCTGGCGTTTCGGACGAGGCCATCAGGAATGGCGTGTACGATGATGCCACCGGCACAGTAAACCTGTCGTCGCCAGGCGTCTGCGCCGGCTGGGTCACGACCCAGGAGTCAGGCGGCGCGCCCAACTGCGTGGCGCTGCTGCGGGCCGAGGCCCGCTATGGCAATGGTGACGGCATCTATACCGCGGCCGAGCAACGCACGGCTGTCAGCGCCGCGTTCGATGCGACGTATGCCGTGGGCCTCAGCGGGACGCCGAGGCGGGTGAGGATCGGGATCGAAATGGGGATATGAGCTGTGAGCTGTGAGCTGTGAGCTATGAGCTATGAGCTATGAGCTATGAGCTATGAGCTAGCCGGGCGAAGGTACTGCGCATCGCGCAGAGCTCTCAGCGCATCGCGCATCGCGCATCGCGCATACCGCACAGGCTTCAGCCTGCCGCTTCTTCATCCTCTCCCCCCAGCCGCCGGTGCTGCGCGGCGCCGGCCAACCGGGCCAGCAGGCGGCGCGGCGTGAGCCGCACGGCCTGCGCGTGGACCTTGTTCACCACTCCTGGCACCACCATTCGCTCACCGCGCAACGTCGCGGTATAGGCCACCTCGGCCACGCTGCGTGCATCCATCCGGGCTCCCATCATCGGCGAGGACCGGAAACCGGCGCGCGCGGCGAAGCCGGTTTCGGTGGGCCCGGGACAGAGCGTCGTCACGGTGACGCCGGTATCGCGCAAGTCCTCCGCGATCGCCTCGGAGAACGAGAGCACAAACGCCTTGGTCGCGAAGTAGACCGCCTGGAAGGGACCAGGCTGGAATGCCGCCGTGGAGGCAACATTCAGGATCCTGCCGCGGCGGTTCTCCAGCATGGCCGGGAGCAGCCGCTTGGTGAGTGTGACCACCGCCTCGACGTTCAGGGCGATCATGTCCCGCTCCCGATCGAGTGCCGTCTCGGCAAATCGTCCCGCGCCCCCGAAGCCCGCATTGTTGACCAGCACGTCCACCCTGATGTCGGACGCGGCGAGCGTCGAGAGCAATCGCTCGATCTCGCCCGGTTTGCCCAGGTCGGCGGGAATCGTCGTGACACTCGCGCCGTAGGCATCGCGCAACTCTCCGACTACCGGTGCGAGCCGCTCCGCACTCCGGCTCACCAGCACGAGCGCAAATCCATCGCGCGCGAAGAAGCGCGCCAGCTCACGCCCGATCCCGCTCGACGCTCCCGTGATCAGCACGGTAGGCGTGCGGCTCGAGAGCCGAGGGGTTGCACTGCCCGCGGTCATCGGCACCTCATGGGGGTGAAGCGGTCAATGGTGCGTGTGCGACACGGGAGGGCCCAGCACCAGCCGGCGCACGGCCAGCCCGAGGAGTGCCGCGGCAACCGCCGGCAGGAGCGCCAGGAGCGTGGCCGCGATATTCGGAGCGGGAGGATACTCGATGGTTGCACCGGCCAGCGTGGCGCCAAGGTAGACGAGCGGGACGCCAAGCCCGACCACCGTTGCCGACATCCAGGCAAACGACGGGCGGACGATGGCGAGCACGAAGGCGGCGACGGCGATCAGGATCGCCGTGGTCAGCGTGTCGCCGGTGCTCAAGTTGAAGAGGCCGATCCCGAGCCCTGCGACAAGGGCGACAAGGAGAAACAGCGCGCGCATGATGAACCGACCTCCCGGGCGGACGCTGACCGAGGCACTGCGGCCCTGTGGCAGCAGAATGGGCAATGCTTCGCCTCTATAATCCGTGCCAATGCGTTGACGCGCCAGTGCCGGTTGAATATGCCGCCTCCTCAATCCAGTCCAGTGCAAGTGTCGGTGTCTCCTGTCACGCCGGGGTGTCGCACCCTGCCACGGCGTTCCACCCCGCAAATTAGCCTCTTATGATCCCGCGCGGTGTGAGTCAAGGCACATAGAGGGCCGCGCTTACGAGATCCTGCGCTGGGATGGCTCCGCCGGCAGCGTGGCAGGCCCCAGGCTGCCAAAGCGCCGCTCCCGCGCATGGAACGCGTGCAACGCGGCGGTCAGGTCTGGCTCGGCGAAGTCGGGAAAGCGTACGGGCAGGAACAGCAGTTCCGCATAGGCGCACTCCCAGAGCAGGAAGTCGCTGAGCCGTTGCTCACCGCCGGTGCGAATGAGGAGGTCCACGTCCGGCGTGCGCGTGTCACCGTGATCGGCGATGGCGAGCAGGCGGCCGAATTGTTCCCGGGTCAAGGCGTCGCGGTCGCCGGCGCACTGGGCGGCGCGAAGGATCGCGTCGCGCGAAGAGTAGTCCACCGCGATGCGCAGGTGCAGCCGCCGGCCTTCCGCCGTCCGTGACTCGGCGCGTTCGATCTCCCGGCGCACGGACACGGCGATGCGGTCCCGACGGCCGATCACGCTCAGGCGCGTGCCGGTAGCCCGACACCGGGCGGTCTCGCGTCGCAGGTATTCGCGGAAGAGTCGCATCAGCCACTGCACTTCCCGGGCGGGGCGCTGCCAGTTGTCGGAGGAAAAAGCGTAGAGCGTGAGGGTTCCGATACCGGCGCCGGGCGCCGCCTCCACGACGCGCCGCACGGCCTCCACGCCCTCCCGGTGTCCGGCGGCACGCGGGAGGCCCTGCTCGGTCGCCCAGCGGCCGTTGCCGTCCATGATGATGGCGACGTGAAGGCGCCTGGAAAAAGTAATTTGCGTCACAAAGTTTGGTCTCCAAAAAAAATGTCGTACCTCATGGCCATGCGCTGTGCGCTATGCGTCATGCGCCCTGGGCCCTGCATCCCTACGCCTTCCGAGTGGCTTCGATCAGTGCTTCCATGTGCGACAGATAGTGCTCCAGAGCGCGTCGGCCCGCCGCCGTGAGCCGGTAGTCGGTCCGCGGGAGGCGGCCCTCGAAGGTCTTGCTGCAGGCGATGTAGCCGGCGTCCTCAAGCTTCCGCGCGTGCACGCTGAGGTTGCCGTCGGTGGTCTTCAGCAGGCCCTTGAGCTCGGTGAACGACAGCGTTGTATTGACCGCCAGCGCGCTCACGATCGCAAGCCGCATGCGCTCATGAATGACGCGATCCAGTGCCAGGGCCTGGCCCTCCTGCCCACCCGGCTCGCCGGTCAGGGCGCGACGGCTGGCCGCCAGTTCCTGTTTCCGTGCCGCGCTGCTCTTAGCCACCATACCTCCGAGCAATCAAGAGTCCAAATAATACATGCAGGCCGCCGAAACCGGCCGCCAGCATCCAGTCGCCCCACGGAGCGGGGAGCGCGAGCGTCGCGATCCCGATCGCCATGAAGCAGAGTCCCATGACGGGAACCACCCGGACCGAGAAGGCGCCGCCCGTCACCACGCCAGTCCCGTAACAGAGCAGCCACATGCCAGGCAGCGCCGCGCCGAGACCGCCTCGATAGAGCACCACCGTGAGCACCGCGCCGACCACGATGGGAGGTGCGTAACTCAGGAAGAACCGCCGCCCCTGGTGCCCGAGCATCGGGGCGCCAATGCGACGGGCCTTGCGGCTCATGGCGACGGCGCCGATGAGGGTCCCGATGACGGCCTCGGCGAGCCATACCATGAGCCACTCATGCCGGCTGGCTCGGCTCGCCGCCACCGGCGAGGCCAGCAGCGCGGAAATTCCCATGGCCACGCCTCCCCAGCCCGGCACCGCGGTGAAGGTGCCAGCCCGCTCCATGGTGGAGCGGATATAGGAGAGGTTGTCCATGGCCCGATCGTGCAGGGCCGCCGGGGCGTCCGGCCGGCGCGATGGCGACACCATAAACTACTTTACAATGTAAAGATGACGCAAGGTCCCACCAGCCTGCCCACGCTCACAGGGCGGTGGTGCAGTTCGGGCACTTCTTGGCTGCGAGCGGAATAGCCGTGGCGCAGTACGGACAATCCTTGGTGGTGGGTGCCGCCGCTTCCGCCGGTCCCTGCAGCTTGTTGGCGGCCCGGACTACGAGGTAGACGCAGAAGGCGATGATCAGGAAGGCGATGACCGCATTGATGAACATGCCGTAATTCAGCGTGACGGCACCGGCGGCCTTGGCCTGCTCCAGGCTGGCGCCCGGCGGCAGCGCCGTGGTGCCGTGCTTCAGCAGGATGAACCGGTCGGTGAAGTCCACGTTGCCGAGGAGCATGCCGATCGGCGGCATGAGGACATCGTCCACCAGCGACTTGACGATGGTACCGAACGCGCCGCCGATGATGATACCGATGGCCATGTCCAGCACGTTCCCGCGCATGATGAAGACCTTGAAGTCCTTGAACATTCGAGCCTCGCTGTCAGGAGGATCTGGCGCCACGCCGCAGTAAGGATAACCTTCAGACTCATCACCAGAAGCAAGGCGCCGCCCGGATGTGGCCGGCAAGCCCACGACTGTACATATACGCCAACTCACATCGGGGCGGAAGACGCAGCGCTGTGCACCGGTCCGGGCGCAGCGCGTCCCCTCCCCGGTCCCCATCCGAGGTGCGCGATGCACACCTGGAGGCACCTGCCAGTTCGGGCCGTCGCATTCGCCGTCCTGCTGACCGCCTGCTCGCATGGCGAACCCTTCGGCCCAGCGGACCACTCGGGCAGCGAGGCATTCCAGCCCGGCATGGAACCGTTGCGGCTGACCTACGGCGGCGGCCAGAGCCCTGCGTGGCTGCCGGACGGCACCAGCTTCGTGTACGCCTACCAGTCGTCCGATCATTCCAACGGATCGGCTCCATCAGACACCTGCCTGGGCATCCTGCCGGCATCCGGCGGCCAGCGCACCGCGAGCGCGTGCAGCGACTCCCCGTTCGAGGCAGAGACACTGGATGTGTACACGCAGCCAGCTCCCGCTCCGGACGGCGCACGCTTCGCATTTCTGCGCGGTCTCCTGGATCCGGTGACCAGGTCCGGTCTCACCTCGGTGATAGTGAGCGCACTGGACTCCCTGGCCGCGGGCGCGAGTGTGGCGAACGATCGATTCCCGGGCCCGCATGGGCAGGTACTCGGTATCGGGTTGCTGCGCTGGCTCGATGCCGACCAGCTCGTGTTCCTGGGCGCGGATGACGGGACCTACTCGCCGTGCGGCTCGTGTGACCCGACCGTGATCCGTCGCTGGCGCGATGCGTATCGTCTGCCAGTCGGCAGCGCTCCAGAAGCCATACCCGGCACCGAGTTCGCCACCTCGATTGCCGTCGGCCCATCCTCCGACCTTTTCCTGACGTTCGCCAATGATGGCCGCCTGGTCCACCATGACCTCAACTCAGGGACGGAAACCGTCGTGGCCACCTTCGACGCCGGCATGGCGCCGCGCGATGCCGACTACGCCAACGGACGTGTGGCCCTGGTGGCGCGCGGCATCATCTCCCAGCTGACGGATGACAATGGCCAGCCAATGCAGGGCGAGGACCAGGGCGGCGAGCTGCAGATCGTCAATGTCGCGACCGGTGCGGTCACCCGGCTGACCAGTACGACGCTGCTCTTCCGGCGACCACGCTGGAGTCCCGACGGGACGTCGCTCCTGGTCGAGGGATACCCCTTTCAGGTGGTCACCGTCGTACCACCCGACAATGTCAGCCCCACATTCGTGGATACCGTGGTGAGCGCCCAGTCGGACGTCTACCGGGTCCAGGTCCCGTGAGCGCGCGGCCATGGGCGTGCGCCGCCTTGGCGCTGCTGGCGTGCCTGGGCCTGGGCCTCGCACGCGAGGCGTCTGCGCAGGCCACGGGCGCAATCGCCGGTGTCATCACCGACAGCGCCACGGGCCGCCCGATCAGTGGTGCGCTCATCACGGTGGACGGCGGCCGCCGGGGCGGTATCAGCGACACCACAGGTGCCTATCGCATTCGAGCCCTGCACGCCGGGACCTACGCAGTGAGCGTGCGCGCCCTGGGCTACGCGCCGCTGCGGCGTGACAGTGTCCAGGTGCGAGCCGGTGGCACCAGCGCGGTGAGCGTCGCCATGCGCCCGCGTGCGGTCGAACTGGCGCCGCTCGTGGTCGAAACCGCGGACCGGATTCTGGATCCGCTGGTCACCCAGTCGGAGCAGGTCATCACCAGCGAAGACCTGCGCCGCCTTCCATTGAGCACGCTCGAAGACGCGCTCGCGCTCTCGGCGGGCGCGGTGGGCGAGAGCTATCGCGGCGGGCGACTGGGGCAGCAGGCCTTCGTCATCGACGGCCTTGGCGTGAAAAATCAGCTCGACGCCTCGACCGGCCCCCTGGGCCTGAGCTTTCCCACCGACATGCTGACGGAAGCATCCCTGGTCACGAACGGTTTCTCGGCCCGCTACGGCCAGGCCATCTCGGGCATCGTCAACATCGTGACCAAGGATGGCGGCGACCAGTGGGCTGGCCGCACCGCGTATGAAACCGACCGGCCGTTCGGGAACGGTTGGGACCATGGACTTGACCGGGCCCTCTTCGAGGCCGACGGACCGGTTGTCGGCGGCATCCGGGCGGTCGTATCCGCTGACCTCTCCGCTCAGCTCGACGCCGATCCCGTCAACGCCCCACGACCGCCCAATCCGCTCGATCCGCGCGCTGCCGAGCCGTGGCTGCTCCCCCATAACGCGGGCGAGCAGTACAACGTGGGTGGCAAGCTCACCATTCCCATCGGGGGCCGGGAAACGCTGCGTCTCTTCGGCCTGCGCTCGATCGACCAGCGGCTGCTCTTCGACCCCCTCTTCAAGTATGAGCCCGACGGCGGCCCGGCGCGCCGCGTGGCCGGCACGCTCGCCAGCGCGCACCTGCAGCATGCCAGCGGCCCGGCGTCGCGGCATCCGTTCGTGGCCGATCTCCGCTTTTCCATCTTCAACCGCGACTTCATCCGTGGTGCACTCGCGAGCCCGCCCGACTATCGCTTTGGCGCCTTCACCGGATCCCGCTTTGACATCATTGGCGAGGACCTGGCACGGGCCCGGGACACAGCGGCAGCGGCCGCACCCGTTCCGGGGCTCGCAGCGCCCACGCTCAGCAGCAACACGCCGTGGGGAGTGCCCGCCTTCTTCCTCAGCGGCGATTCCCGCGGCGAGCTCGCCTGGAATCAGTTCCGTGAGCTGCGTTCACAGCTTGATCTCACGTTCAGCGCCGGCAGCCAGGGCGACATCTATCTGGGTGGCGAGGTCGTACAGCAGCGGGTGCGCACGTTCCAGCGGATACTCGGTTACCTGCCCGTCGGCGATTCGGTGCCGGGCGCTACGGCGTCGGAATTTTCGCCCCTCGCGGCCGCGGCATACGCGGAAGGACAATTTCGCCTGTCGGACCTGGGTATTACCGCTGGGGTGCGGCTCGACCGCTTCGATACCCGGGTGGACATTCCGGGTGAAGAGCCCAAGGCCAAGCTGCGACTCAATCCGCGCGTGGCAGTTTCGACCGTGCTGAACGGCGCGACGGTCGTTGGCAGCATCGGCCGCTTCAGCCAGCCGCCTGACTATCAGTACCTGGTCGATGCCGCCTTCGATGACACGACGCGCACTGGTCGCTTCCGGCAGGGAAATCCCAACCTCGGGTTCGAAGACTCTTGGCAGTACGAACTGAGCCTGCGCGCCAGGCCCAGGCCCAACCTGAGCGTTCGCGCCAACGTGTACGTCAAGCGGCTGGAAGGACTGGTGTCGTCTGTTCCGCTCGGGCAGGATCCCGACTCCTCCATCTTTGGCAATTCGGATATCGGG
>DASTFH010000018.1:0-3211 GCA_035708725.1 Gemmatimonadales bacterium
CGCAGGTGAGACGATAGAAGACCGTTCCCGCGATCCGAGCGAGACGGGCAGCCGTACTCATCCACGCATCAGCTCGTTCAGGCGCTCACGGAGCGGCTCGATCACACTGTCCTTGGCCGGCTCCTTGATCCGCGCGAGCGCGCGCCTGTCGCTGCCGTAGACGTCATCGCGAAACTGCACCTGGCCATCCCTCGGGAATGCCGTGAGATAGAGCAGGTAGACCGGCACCTGGTTCGTCACGCGCACCGATTCCTGGACAGTGTCGGCAAGAGCCTCATGAATGCGGGCGTTGTCCCATTCGTTGTTGCCGGCAAGCACGAATCGCGCAAATGCCTCCGGATTCTCCAGCCGCACGCACCCGTGGCTCGCCGCGCGATCCCGCTCCTTGAACAGTCCGGTGGCCGGGGTGGCGTGCATATAGACTGCAAAACGATTGGGAAACAGGAACTTGATGTTGCCGAGGGCGTTCCGCTCGCCCGGCCCCTGGCGGATCAGGTAATGGAAGTCGGCGGTGTCGGCGTCCCAGTCCACGTCGTCAGGATCGAGCGGCACATTGGGGTGCTCGCGGTCCACCACCTCATAGCCATGCTCGGCCAGGTAGTCCTTGTCCTCCCGCACCTGGGGAATGATCTCCTTCGTCGCAATGCTTTTGGGCACGTTCCAGTCCGGGTGAAAGACCACCTCGCTGATGGTGTCCGCGAACACCGGCGTCGCGTGCTCGTAGTCCTTCCCCACCACAACTCGCATGGTGAGCACTTCCTTCCCGCCGTCGAACGCGTGGAGCTGAAACTCGGGAATGTTCACCAGCACGTAGCGATCGCCGAAGTCATTGGGCACCCAGCGAAGCCGGTCGAGGTTGAGCTCGATCTGCTCCACCCGCCGCTCGACTGGCACGTTGAGTGCGGCGAGGGTGGCCTTGTCCACGCCCTTGCCGGGCGGGAGGTTGTGGCGGGCCCGGAAATGATTGACGGCAGTGTTCAGCTCGTCGTCGTAGACCGAATCGCCCTTGGCGCTGCCGAGGTCGCCGGTGGCCGCGAGCCGGGCGCGCAGCAGCATGATGCGCGAGCTTCGCTCACCGGGCTTGATGGCGCCGCCCGGAATTTCCTTCCAGCCGCCGCTGTCGGCGAGGGTACGGTAGTGGGCGAGGCCATCCAGCAGCGCCTGGTACTGGCTGGACCGCGGTCGCAGTTCGCCGATCATATCGGCAAACTTGTCCTGGCTGGCCGCTGCCAGCAGGACGCTGTCGGCCGTCTTCCGGCGGGTCTTGGCCAGGAAACCGTCGTTGATGAGCTGGGGGTCCACCCGCCCAACCAGCATGTCGGAGCCGTACTCGAGGTAGAGACCCGTCAGGCGCAGCTCGAGCGCCGCCAGCTTGGCGGCCGTGACCTTGCCGGAGTCGTAGGTCTGGCGCAGGGCGTTGCTCAACCCGGCCAGGTCATAGTCGGCGGCACGCAGGCCCTCCTTGTCTGCTGACGCCACGGCATCCACCAGGGCGCGGGCCTTGCCATTGGGCTTTTGATCGTCAATCCAGAGCGGCTTGCCGTCGCGCGCCTTGTACAACGCCTGCGCCGCGTCCCACTGATCCGCCGGCATGCCGGACGGGGCCTTCTTCTCCTGGAGTGAGTGCTGCAGTGACCCGACGACCTCTTCATCGGGAATGCCTCCGCACGAAATCGCGGCCAGTATCAGGCCGCCGAACAGCAGGTGTCGGATTCGCATGATGCTCCTGTATGTGGGCAAGGCGCCGGCGGCGCCGGTGCCTGCTATTTTCGTCGCATGTCCAGAACAATTGGTTCGCTGTGAACATTCGCGCCGCGCGGCGAATCCTGCAAATCGGTGCGCTGCTGGTGGTGATGGCCGTCACCCGCGGGCCGCTCTTCGACCTGGACCGGTTCCAGGTGCCCAAGGAGCTCATCCTGCACCTGGCCGCCTTTGGCGCGCTGGTGCTGGTGCTCCGCTCGGCGCGCTCACTCTCGCTCGGTGTGGTGGACTGCCTCCTCGTCGGCTTTGCGCTGCTGAGCTCGATCGCGGCTGTCGCCGCGCCCAACGGATGGCTGGCATTCCGGGCGGTGGGAATCACCTGGGCCGCGATCGCCTGCTTCTGGAGTGGCCGTGCGATCGCCGAGGCCGGGCTGGCGCGGCCGCTCCTCGCCGTGCTGGCGGCGGTGACGGTGCTGGGGTCGGGCATCGCGCTGCTGCAGGCCTATGACGTGGCCATCCCGCTGATCACCTCGACCCGACTTCCGGGCGGTACCTACGGCAACCGCAACTTCATGGCGCACGCCGCGGCGATCGGGCTGCCGCTGATTCTGTATCTCACGCTCACCAGTCACAGTCGCGGGGGCACGCTGGTCGGCGCCGCTGGCGCAATGCTCTCGTCCGCCGCGCTGCTGCTCTCGCGGACCCGCGCCGCCTGGGTTGCAGTGACCGTGGGCCTTCTTTTTCTCGTGATCGAGGGGATCTGGGTCAATGGCCTCTGGCGGGAACGCACCACCCGGGGCCGGCTCGCGACCCTGGTCGCTGCCGGCGTCATCGGCGTGGCGGGAGCGTTCTTCATCCCCAACGCGCTCACGTGGAAATCGGACAGCCCCTACCTCGATTCACTGGTCGGTGTCGCCAATTTCCATGACGGCAGCGGACGCGGCCGGCTGATCCAGTGGCGCAACACCCTCCGCATGGCCAAGGACCATCCGGTGCTGGGCGTGGGGCCCGGCAATTGGCAGGTCTTCTATCCGCTCTACACGACGCCAGGTGACCCGGCCTTCGATCACGGCGACCCCATCCCCACCAATCCGTGGCCCTCGAGCGACTGGATGGCGTTCCTCTCGGAGCGCGGCCTGCCCGCGTGCGCGCTGCTGGCCGCGGCGGTCGGCGGGCTCATTTTCGTGGGATGGAGACGCTCTCGCCAGCACGGCGCGGGGCCGGAAGGGCTGGCGGGTCTCGCCATGGTGGCGGTGCTGCTGGTCACCGTGGTGGTGGGAGCATTCGATGCAGTACTGCTGCTCGCCGCGCCCACATTCATTGTCTGGACAGCGGTGGGCGCGCTCCGGCCCGCACCGAGACGAGTGGTGACCCTGCCGGAAGGCGCGGCCCAGGGGATGATGTGGGGCGCCGCCGGACTGGGTACCCTGTTCGCCGCGCGGAGCGCGCTGACGGCGATGGCCATTCTGGTGGCGGGTAGCGGCACCAGCCGCTCGGCGCTGGTCTGGGC
>DASTFH010000019.1:0-5364 GCA_035708725.1 Gemmatimonadales bacterium
AGCTGTGAGCGATGAGCTGCGAGCTGTGAGCTGCGCGTCGGGCTGAGTGAAGTGTTCCGGGTGGGCCCTCATGGATTCCCGCGTTCGCGGGAATGACGAACGGGCAAGGTCCTCGCGTCCTACGCCTCACGCCCTGTGTTCTACCCCCTACTCCCCCCACACCTCGGCGAAGAAGGCTGCCACATCGAGATCCAGGTCGACACCCTCAGCCGGGCTCCAGCGAAGCCGCTCCGTCACGATCTCCGGCCGGGTATCCTCGGCCCGCCAGCGTTCCACCACCCGGCCGTCGAGGTCCACGATCCAGTACTCGGGTACGTCTGCACGCTGATAGCGCAGGCGCTTGAGGCGGCGGTCATATTGCGCCGTGGACGGCGAAAGCACTTCGACCACAAGCATCAGTGACGTGATATCAGACCAGTCAAGCAGGTGCCGTCCGCTCGCCGTGCGATAGACAAAGAGATCGGGCTGAAGGATCTCGTCCTCACCCAGCGTGATGTCGGCCGGCGAGTGCAGGACGTGCCCCGCACCAGTGCCGCCGAGGGCATCCCGCAATAGCGCCTCGAGCGCTGAGACGGCGACCTGGTGCACGCCACGCGGGGAAGGCGTCACCACCAGCTCGCCACTAATGAGTTCGTAGCGGCGACCGTCGTCAGGCAGCGCGAGCACGGCGGCTCGCGTCCAGCGTCCGGCGTCTGGCGTCTGGCGTCCTGTAGCTTCCGGCATACCCATAAGGCTCGGCTCGGCGCAGAAGATTGGCAAGAGGGCATCCGGCAAGATGAGTCGCCGCGGGGCGATGCCCGTCATCGATCTAACGCATGGTGGGGTAGGGGCGACGCATGCGTCGCCCCTACAAACGCTGCGACCCAACGTCACAGGGTTTCGCCATATTGCTGTTGTGCCCCAGACGTCAGGCGGGATGAAGTTCCGCGGATGGACCCTCACGGATTCCAGCTTGCGCTGGAATGACGAATGGGTGACCCTCGACCCTCGACCCTCGACTCTTGACTCTCGACTCCATGATCGACGAGCTCCTCACCGCCCTCGATTTCGCCGCCGAGCGGCATAAGACCCAGCGCCGGAAGGATCCGGCCCAGACACCCTATATCAATCATGTCATCGAAGTGGCCACGATCCTGGCCCGTCACGGCGTCATCGACCGCACCGCACTGCTTGCCGCCATCCTGCATGACACGATCGAGGACACCGAGACCACGCCGGCGGAACTGGCCGAGCGGTTCGGGCCGGAAGTGAGGGATGTGGTGCTGGAGGTGACAGACGACAAGTCGCTGTCCAAGGCCGAACGGAAGCGGCTGCAGGTGCAGCACGCGCCATCGCTCTCCCACGCCGCTCGGCTAGTGAAGCTGGGCGACAAGATCAGCAACCTGCGCTACGTGGCGCACCACCCGCCGGCCTCATGGAGCGCCGAACGGCGACGGGAGTACCTGGACTGGACCGAACAGGTGATCGCGGGACTGCGGGGCGCCCATCCGGCGCTCGAGGCGCGGTATGATGAAGTGTTGAGGCAGGCGAGGGAGGTGGTCGGGTAAGGGTGCTCGCAATGACACATCAGTGCCAGCCCCGCAGCCAGCAGCCAGCAGCCAGCCGCCAGCCGCCAGCCGCCAGCCGCCAGCCGCCCTACGCCCTGAACCTCTGCACCGACGCGATGACCCGCCCCACGATCAGATCCCGCAGCCGCTCCGCCGTCGCATCTTCGACAACCTCCACCGCCGCCTTGTGCGAGCCCTGCAGCACCAGCTGGCTTCCGGTCCAGGAGAGCCGGCTCACTACCACTCCGCTGCGACTCCGCACCGCGAAGACCATGAGCGGGTTGAAGAACGCTACCTCAGGCTCCCACGCATCCGGCGCGATGACGATCATGTCGCCACTGCGATAGACTCCCGGAATCCGCGCCACGCCCCTCCAGCTTAACCGCCAGGCAAACGCCCCACGGAGCTGCTCCCGATCGGGTAAGGCCCGCCGGTCCATGATTAATGGGGAAAAGCTGCGATCACCCGCCGGCTCGAGCGGCGTGGTGCCTTCCTCCACCATCGGTATCCGCACATACCGCCCCCTCGGCTCCGGCTCGGCGAGATTGAGCGGCAGCATCGGCGGCGGCGCCGAGTCGTTCAGGGCGAGGTCCCTCGGAATGGTGATTCCGACGATCGACTCGCGGACCTGAGGGGTCTCAGGGGTGTCGAGAATTTCCAGCCGCTGCATCAGCTCATGCGCCGCCTGCACCGACTCCGTGGCGTCCGGGGTCCGGCTTCGCACCGTGACCCACGCCCGGAGCAGGGCCTGGTCGAGCTCCAGCGCCTGCCCCAACCGCTCAATGGTCCCGGCGTCGGGGATCTTGTGGCCGTTCTCGATCAGCGAGACGTAGGACGGCGAGATGTCAGCCGCCGCCGCCAGGTCTCGTACCGTCCACCCCTTGGCCTTCCGGCTCCGGTAGAGCAGCTCCAGGAGCCGACGGGTTACGGGGTCTCGGCCAGCTGCTTCGTCACCGCCACCCTTCAGCAGTCCCATAAGTATCCATCATTTAACTAGTTATCTGAAAAATACCGGTGTTTACCGGGGAATGACACAGGCTACAATTAGCTTTCGGTGTTGACAAAATGAAAAGCATGTACAAGATTGGTCGCTCGTTTACTGAGCGGTCAACAAGATGGGGTGGCTCGCGCCCCCTGTCAACCTGAACCGGCCTGTGCCAGGGGCACCGATGAAATCCGACGTCCAGCTGTCTACCCGTTTTGCCACCACCCAGAACGCCCATCAGGTGGGGATGCTCGTGACGCTGGCCGGCGAGGCACCGACCCGGCGCGCGCCCATCAACGTAGCGCTGGTCCTCGACCGCTCAAGTTCCATGGGCGGCATGCCTATCATTGCGGCCCGCGCCGCCGCCGAGCGATTCGCCTCGTTTCTCTCGTCCAGCGACCGGCTCAGCGTGGTGGCGTTCGATGACGTGATCGAGACCATCTTCGGCCCCGCGCCGGCGGGCCAGCCAGCGGCAATTGCCGCCATCCAGTCACTCACCACGCGTGGCTGCACCAACCTCTCCGGCGGCTGGCTGCAGGGGATGCAGCATGTGAACGCATCGCTGGTGGACGGGACCAATCGCGTGGTGCTCCTGACCGACGGGCAGGCCAACCGGGGAATCGTGGACATCCCCAGGCTGGTGACCATGGCGCGCTCGGCCCGCGGCAACCGGATTTCCACCACCTGCATCGGCTTTGGCGCCGGCTATAACGAAAACCTGCTCGAGCCGATGGCGCGCGATGGCGGCGGCAACTACTGGTTCGTCGAAGCCGAGGACCAGATGGCGGCCATCTTCGAGAACGAGATCGAAGGCCTGGTCGCACTCTCGGCCCAGAATGTCTCCATCGAGATTCGCCTCACCCATCCGGCGGCAGCCGGCGTGACGTTCCTGCAGTCCCTGCCGGTGGTGACCACACCCGATGGCGCCTGGCGGGTGACACTGGGCGACCTGTACGCCACGTCGCCACGCTCGCTTGGTATCCGTTTCCACGTCAATGACGTGACCCAGCTGGGCAAGGTGGAAGTGGCGCGCGTCAAGATCGAGGCAGACGTCGTGACCGACACAGGCATCGCCCACCGCACCACCGTCATGCCGGTGATGGCCAACCTGGATGGCAGCGACCACGTGGAACCCGTGGTGGAAGAAACCTTCCTCCGGTTCGAGGCGGCACGGGCGCGGGAAGAGGCCATCAGCCTGGCTGACCGGGGCGACTACGACGCCGCCTCGACGGTTCTCCGCGACCAGATTGTCGCCTGCAGTGTGATGGCGGACTCGGCCAGCATCGCGGACGAGATCGCCGACCTCAGACAGGAAGCCGACCGGCTGAGTGAGCGACGCTACTCGGCGATGGACCGGAAATACAACGCCGCCATGGCCATGAGCTCGCGGGAAGGGAAGGAGAAGTACACGCGCCAGCTGCGGCAGAAGCGAGGGTTGTGATGGCGCACGAGTACCCGCTGCACTTTCGCGCGAAGCATCTCTTTCTCGAGCTGGACGCACGCCTGTGGCTGGTCGACACCGGGTCGCCCATGAGCTTCGGCGCTCCGGGCGAAGTCGCGATCGCCGACAGGAGGTTTCAGCTGACGCCGGCATTTCACGGGCTCAACGCAACGTCGCTCTCAGCTTCTGTCGGCGTGGATTGTGCGGGCCTGCTCGGCGCCGATGTACTGAACGAGTTCGATTTCAGGCTCGACACCGGCGCGGGCCGCGCCACGGTCGCAACCGGTCAGCTCGAACTCGAAGGGACGCCTGTCGCAATGGAACAGATCATGGGCCTTCCGGTCGTGACCGTCCGGATCAGTGACGCCTCGCGCCGGATGATTTTCGACACCGGCGCGCAGCTCTCGTATCTGGATAGTGCGGCTGAACTGGATCGGCTGCCCTCCGCGGGACAGGCGCAGGATTTCTATCCTGGTTTCGGCGAGTTTGCTACCGAGACATGGCAGGTGCCGATGACCGTAGCGGGCGCCGAGTACACGATCCGCTGCGGCGTGTTGCCGGCGCTGCTCTCGACCGCGCTGTCGCTCTTTGGTACGGACGGCATCCTGGGCAATGTGCTGCTGGAAGGGCGGACCGTGGTGTACGCTCCGCGGAGAGGCACGATGACAGTCGTGGGCGGATAGTCACCCGCGCCGCGTGCTTTGCGCTGCGCGCTACGACTATTGAGCTTCCGATGGGGACCCAGAAATGCACCACGGAGGCACGGAGGGCGCCATCTTCTCCGTGTCTCCGTGCTTCATTTGCGTCTCCGCGTTGAAAAGCACCGTTGGGGCCTCCGATGTAGGGCCGCAAGGTTGCTTCGCCCGCCTTCGGCGGACTCGCAATGACACGCTAGTGTCAACCTTGCGCCGCCAGCAGCCAGCAGCCAGCGGCCAGCGCCTTATGCCTCTTCAATCTTGAACACCTCCCGATACCCCTGGTCCACCAGGTCGTGGTACCCCTCCATGATCTTCTCCATCTTCTTCCCGTCCTCCTCACTCATTCCCTCACCGCTCATCATCTTCTCGAATTCGGCCATGCTGGCGACCTGCATCTCGGCGACCACGGTCCAATAACGCTCGCCTGCGAAATCGGTCAGGACCCGCATTCCCTGTGACTGATTCGATGGCATGAGCTTGGCCATCGCCTGGAACTTCTCGACCATCGCCCGGACCTTCCCGGGCTTGCAATGAAAGACTTCGCGTATGACGAGCATGGGGGGGCCTCCGGGGATGATGGGGTATGAGCTGCGAGCTGTGAGCCGCGAGCTACGAGATGAGAGCTAAGCGCGTGGGGCTGAGTGCGCTAGTTGCGTCGGGCGTCGGGCGTCAGGCAAGCCGATTCTCGCCCGT
>DASTFH010000020.1:0-6802 GCA_035708725.1 Gemmatimonadales bacterium
AGAACGTCACAAGGACGGCTCGACCTCGCTCCTCCGCGGCAGCTGGTGGCAGGAGGGCAAGGACGTCCGGGAGAAGGCCGAGCGGTCGAAGGACGGCGGCAGGACGTGGACAACGGCGTTCGACATCGTCTTCCGGCCGCATGTCGATTAGGCGGCATCTCGTTCGACGAACAGGTAGAAGCGGTTGCTACCGAACCCTGACCTGTCATCAGAAGGAGACGTTGCCATGTCGAACACCGATCAGAAGCCCTACCGCGCGGCCAATGCCGCCGTGTGGACCGTTCAGGCCCTCCTCGCTGCCCTGTTCCTGTTCGCGGGCGCCATGAAGTTCATCATGCCCGTCGCGGCCATGACCCAGCAGGTACCCGTCTCGGGCACGTTCCTCCACTTCATCGGCATCATGGAACTGCTCGGCGGGTTTGGACTGGTCCTCCCCGGCATCTTCAACATCCGTCGCGAACTCACTCCACTCGCTGCAGCGGGACTGGTGATCATCATGAGCGGCGCGGTGGGTATCACGCTGGTAACCGGCACGGCGGTTCAGGCACTGATGCCGGGCGCGGTGGGGATTATTGCGGCGGGCGTTGCGATTGCGCGGTGGCGGCTGCAATCGGTCGAGAGGTCGAGGGTCGAGAGTCAAGAGCGTTTCGCTCGACCCTCGACTCTGGGCACTCGACAGCTCGCCGCATGACTTCCATCTGCAGCAGCGCTGCCGCATATCCCCGCCACGGGCGCCACGCTTCCGCTGCCTCGAGCGTGACACCGGCGTTGGGACGGAACGCATCGGGCCAGCAGAGGGTCCGCATCGCGATCTCGTGCGCCGAGACTTCAGGAACGCCAACCGCCTGAAGCGCGGCGCACGTCGCGTCCGTTTCGCCGCCAGCATCGAGCCGAAGTTCACCGCCTAGCATCATCCGCGCGACAGTCACCAACACGGTCGCCGCCCTCAGCTCCATCCCGGCCTCGGCCAGCGGACCAACACCGGCCTCAGTCAGGCGTTCTGCTGTCGGAGCCAGCCGCGTCAAGCGTGCGTCACCTGAAACGATCGGATCGCCCAGGACCTCGACGATCTGCCGCAGGGGCTGAGGAGATCTCTCCGTTCGTCCCAGCACGCTCAGCACCGCGTCGAACGGTTCCAGTACGCCGGGCAGCCGTACTCCAGGCCGCTTCTGCACCAATTCCGCCAGGCCGGTTCTCGCCAGGTGATCGTCGATCAGCAGTGGATCGGCGTCGAGGTCGAAGAGCCGCCGAAGACGTGGCAGCAACGGCATGAGTGCGGCAACGAGCGACGATTCGATGTCCACGTTCAGGTGGCCATCGGCATTCATCACGCTGATGAGGCCCGCGTGACCGTCCAGGCGGACGGTGCGCGCGTAACGGCTCTCGTCGATGCTCTCGACACCGGGCAGCGCGCTCCGTGCGAGCCGCGTCAGCAACCCTGCCCAGTCCAATGGTGGCCGATACGAGAGCGTGAGCTGGAGTCCGTCCTCGAGCGACCCGTTCCTGCCCTGTCTCCGACGCAACGCACTGGGCGACATCCGGTACTGCTCCCGGAAGGCCGCATTGAACCGCCGAAGACTTTGAAAGCCGCTGGCGAACGCGATGCGGGTCACTGGGAGCGAGGTGTCAGCCAGCAGCCGCTTGGCGAGCAGCAGCCGGCAGGTCTGCGCCAGCTCGCTCGGCGAGACGCCGTACTCTCGTTCGAGCGCCCGGCGCAGGTGACGCGCGCTCACGCCGAGTTCTGCTGCCAAGTCTGTCACCGTACGGTCATTGAGCGCACCGCCCTCGATGCGCTGCGCCGCAGCGGTGCCCAGGCGCGAGATGGCATCCACTGGCGCACGCCCCGGCGCCAGCTCGGGCCGGCACCTGAGGCAGGGACGAAACCCAGCCTGCTCCGCCGAGGCCGGCGAGGGGAAGAAGCGGCGATGCTCGGTGTGGGACACGCGGGCCGGGCAGATGGGGCGACAGTAGATATGCGTCGAAGTGATGCCGACGAAGAACAGCCCATCGAATCGCGGGTCGCGGGCGGCGAGCGCGCGCACGCAGGCGTCGGGCGTGAGACGAGCAGGAAGGGACGGGAGCACGGTCACCAGTAAAATGTGGCCTGGGAACAGGGTTTCCGCTGGCCGGAAGCGGACGTGGAATTGGGCACGGGGTCGAGGGTCGCGAAGGCGCTCTGACGCGTCATTGCGAGGAAGGCCCGTAGGGGCGACGCTTGCGTCGACCCGAAGGGCCTGACGAAGCAATCGGGTGACCGGGCACCGAAAGGTCCGGACCTACGACGGCCACGGCGCCCTGGCCAGCTACGCCGCCACATATAACAGCAGTCCGCTCTTCAGTACTGGCTACACCCGGGACTCGCTGGGCCGCATTACCCAGATCGCCGAGACCATCCAGGGCACGAGCAGCACGGCGGCCTTCGCCTACGACTCGGCGGGCCGGCTCTTCGAGGTGCGGCGGAACGGCGTGCTCACCGCCACCTATCTCTACGACCTGAACGGGAACCGCACCAGTCTCACCACGCCCTCAGGCATGGTCAGCGCCACGACCGATGCCCAGGACCGGCTCACCGCCTACGGCAATGCCACCTTCGAGTACACGGCGAACGGCGAGCTCCGGACCCGCATCGACGGCGCCGATACCACCCGCTACACCTACGACGCGCTCGGCAACCTGGTCACCGTGGCCCTGCCCACTGGCGACACGGTCAGCTACGTCCTCGATGCCGCCAACCGGCGCATCGGGCGCAGACTCAACGGCACCCTCACCCAGGGCTGGCTCTACCAGAGCCAGCTCGCCCCGGTGGCCGAGCTGGATGGGAGCGGCGCGGTGGTGAGCCGGTTCGTCTATGCCACCCACGTCAACGTGCCCGACTACCTGGTCAAGGGGGGCCAGACCTACCGGCTGGTGCTGGACCACCTGGGGAGCGTGCGGCTGGTGGTCAACACCAGTGACGGCACGGTGGCGCAGCGGCTGGATTATGACGAGTATGGCCGGGTCACCCAGAACACGAGCCCCGGCTTCCAGCCCTTCGGCTACGCCGGCGTTTATGACTCATCACCCTACCGCCCCACGGGTCATAGCGACCGAATCCCACCTGCTCTACCCTCTCCATTGTCCGCTGTTCACTGAATTCGTCAACATGGGCGTCACGTTCCGATGGCACCTCCGGCCTGTCCTGAACAGCCGTTCTCGCCCTATCAAGCCTCGCCCAGGCGTCACGGCTTTACGCTGATCGAGGTTCTGGTAGTCATCGTGGTGATCGCGGTGCTGGCAAGCCTGGTAGCCCCCAATGTTTTCCAGCATGTCGGCACCGCCAAGGAAGTCACGGCGCGTTCACAGATCGAAATGCTGAGCGCGGCCCTCGATGCCTATCGGCTGGACAATGGCCGGTATCCGTCATCTGAACAGGGCCTCGCGGCACTCTGGACCGCGCCAACGCTGGAGCCCCATGCAGCCAACTGGCGCGGGCCCTATCTCCGGAAGGCCGTTCCCCCCGATCCGTGGCAGCACCCCTACGTCTACCGCAGTCCGGGTGAAGTAAATCCGGCCGGGTTCGACCTTCTCTCCTACGGGGAAGACGGTGCGCCCGGCGGCGAGCGGACGGCCGCCGACATTCTGAGCTGGCAATAGTTCGAGATGCCGACCGGGCGCACCGCAAGCTGTTCTCCCTCCTGGTGCGTACCATCCGCGCAAAAGATCTGTTTATCGGTGAATCGACGTGCGAACTGGAATCGCCACTCCAACTGGCGCTCCCGTCCGCACTCTGCTTGATTCGAAAAATGCACGCGGAAACTCAGCGGCCCGATCCCACGGCTGACGCAACCTGGATGCGCCGCGCCTCAGAATTGGCCGAACAGGCCCGCGCGGCTGGCAATACTGCTGTTGGCGCGCTGATTGTCCTGGACGGGAGGATCATAGCAGAGGCCGAGGAGCAGACCCCTGCCGGCCCGCGCCCCTTTGCTCACGCAGAATTACTGGCCGTCGAAGCCGTCTTCACCCGGTTCCGTGGCTCGCTCCGCAGCGCGACGCTGTACTCCACCGCTGAACCGTGCGTGCTGTGCGCGTTTGCCATCCGGGAAGCGCAGATCGGCCGGGTCGTGATCGGGCGAGAGGCGGGTGAGATCGGCGGGGTACGGTCCCGGTTTCCCGTGCTGAGTGCCGACTGGGTCCCGCGCTGGGGCGAGGCGCCGGAGATTGTGTGGTGGGAGGGGGACTGATGACGAGTCGAGGGTCGAGAGTCGAGGGTCGAGGATCACACAGGACGAAGCAGGTGTACCTTACGAGCTACGACATACGACGTATGACCCAAGCCCCTCGACCCTCGACCCTCGACCCATGACCCACGACCCACTCTGGACCACCGTTGACACCTACATAGACGAGCACCTGGTGCGCGCGGAGCCCGCCATCAGCGACGCCCTCGACGCCAGCGCGGCGGCGGGGCTGCCCACCATCGCCGTCACCCCGGCGCAGGGGAAGCTTCTCTCGCTCCTGGTTCGCGCCATGCGCGCCGAGCGGGTGCTCGAGATCGGCACCCTGGGCGGATACAGCACCATCTGGCTCGCGCGGGGCCTCCCCGCGGGTGGCCACGTGCTGACACTTGAACTCGATCCCACACATGCCGCCGTCGCGCGAAAGAACCTCAACCACGCGAACCTGGCGGACCATGTCGAGATCCGGGTCGGCCCCGCGGCCGACGCACTGCGGCACCTCTCGGCCCAGAAGGAGCCGCCCTTTGATTTCGTGTTCATTGACGCCGACAAGACCGGCTACCCCGAGTACCTCCGGCTCACCCTGCCGCTGGTACGGAAGGGCAGCGTCATCGTCGCCGACAACGTGATCCGCAAGGGCGCCGTGGCCGACGCCACGAGCACCGACGCCGATGTGCAGGCCGTGCGCGAGTTCCACGATCTCATCGCCAGGGATCAGCACCTCGATGCCACCACCATCCAGACCGTGGGCGCCAAGGGCTACGACGGCTTCACCATGATCCTCGTCCAATGAAGCCGGACGACGCCGTGCGAGTCTTCGCCGAGCTTCACAGGTCGGGCTGCTTCGTGCTCCCCAATCCCTGGGACCTTGGCAGCGCTCGGCTCCTCGAACGGCTCGGCTTCCCTGCCCTCGCCACCACCAGCGCCGGTTTTGCCTGGTCACGCGGGCGACAGGACAATCACGTGAGCCTGGACACCGTGCTGCTCCATCTCCGCGAGATGGCCGAGGCGGTGGACGTGCCCATGAACGCCGACTTCGAGGGCGGTTTCGCGGTGGAACCGTCTGACGTCGCCAAGAACGTGCTGCTCGCGTCTGATACCGGCATCGCCGGTCTCTCGATCGAGGACTCGACCGGCGATATCGCCAAGCCCTTGTTCGATTTCGAGTTTGCCCTGGAGCGCGTGCGGGCGGCGCGTCGGGCGCTCGATGAGAGCGATACCGGAGTGCTGCTGACCGCGCGGACCGAGGGCTTCATCGCGGGGAAGCCCGACCTGGACGAAACCATCCGGCGCCTCACCGCCTTCGCGGAGGCCGGCGCCGATTGCCTCTACGCGCCTGGCATTCGGGGGATGGACCAGATTGCCGAAGTGGTCAAGGCGGTAGCGCCGAAGCCGGTGAACGTCCTGGTGAGCAGCGACTTCACCACCGTACAGGCGCTGGCTGACCTCGGTGTCCGACGGATAAGTGTGGGCGGCGCACTCGCGCGCGTCGCCTGGGCCGCGTTCCTGGATGCCGCCACCGAGATCGCGACGCACGGGACGTTTTCTCGTCTGGCGGGCGTGATGAGTGGCGCGGCGCTGAACGATGCAATGGGTCGTGAGTCGTGAGTCGTGGGTCGCGGGTCGTGAGTCGCGGATCGTGGGTCGTGGGTCGTGGGTCGTGGGTCGTGGGTCGCGGGTCGCGAAGCTCGCCTCATGCGTCATTGCGAGGAGGCGGCTCTGCCGCCGACGAAGCAATCGGGTCGCGTGAGAGACTTTCGCAGGCTACCCGATTGCTTCGGGCGCGCCGCGCCCTCGCTATGACGCGGCGGCGCACCCCATGACTCATGACTCATAACCCTCGACCCGTGACCCGTGACCCGTGACCCACTCACACCGCATCTGCATCTTCTCTGCGTTCCTGCTGGCCTGCAACCAGCAGACTGGTCGTCAGCAGGATGCCAGCTGGACGGATCCATCGCCCCACCGTGTCAGCATGGTCACGGTAGCTCCTGACGTCCGCCTCGAAGTGCTCGACTGGGGTGGTGCCGGGCCGCCGCTGGTCTTCCTGTCGGGCTTGCAGGACGTGGCGCACGGCTTTGACGACTTCGCCCCACGCTTCACCGACCACTTTCACGTGGTCGCCCTGACCCGGCGCGGCTATGGCGCATCGAGCCAGCCGGCCACGGGATATGACCTCGACACCCGCGTCGCGGACGTGAGCGCGGTGCTCGATTCGCTGGGATTCACCAGCGTCTACCTGGTGGGTCACTCGATTGCGGGCGATGAGCTCACGGCGTTCGCCGGCAAGTATCCTGACCGCGTGGCGGGGCTCGTCTACCTGGACGCGGCGTACGATCACAGCGGCATAGCCCCAATGCTCGGACGCACCCCGCCGCCTGCCATTCCGATGCAGGCGGCGGATTCCATGTCCCCCGCGGCGGTGGATGCATACCTCAAGCGCACCTGGGGCATGATGGTGCCCGAGGCGCAGCTCCGGGCCGTCGGAAAGTATGGACCAACGGGCCACCTGCTGGCCGACGTTACGCCCGCAACCATGGACTCTGCGGTGCTCGCCGGGTGCGGGCGTCCGGATTACGCCAGGGTGC